>NZ_JBEXNO010000007.1:0-191758 GCF_040611175.1 Streptomyces sp. NPDC003036
CTCCGTCGCGAACCAGGTCCCGGCGGACTCGCCGCTGCCCGACTGCGCCCCCGGCACCCTGCGGGTGACCCTGCGCAGCACGTTGGTGTCGTAGTTCTCGGGTGCCGCCGCGGACTCAGACGTTGACGCCGAAGTCCTGCGCGATGCCGCGCAGGCCCGAGGCGTAACCCTGGCCGACGGCACGGAACTTCCACTCGGTGCCGTGGCGGTACAGCTCGCCGAAGACCATGGCGGTCTCGGTCGAGGCGTCCTCGCTGAGGTCGTAACGGGCGATCTCGGCGCCGCCGGCCTGGTTCACGACGCGGATGAACGCGTTGCGGACCTGGCCGAAGGACTGCTGGCGGGTCTCGGCGTCGTAGATCGACACCGGGAAGACGATCTTGGCGACGTCGGCGGGCACGCCCGCGAGGTTCACCTTGATCTGCTCGTCGTCGCCCTCGCCCTCACCGGTGAGGTTGTCACCGGTGTGCTCGACGGAGCCGTCGGCGCTCTTGAGGTTGTTGAAGAACACGAAGTCCTGGTCGTTACGGACCTTGCCGTCCTCGCCGGTCAGGATGGCGCTGGCGTCGAGGTCGAAGTCCGTCCCGGTGGTGGTGCGGACGTCCCAGCCCAGACCGACGGTGACGGCCGTCAGGCCCGGAGCCTCCTTGGTCAGCGAGACGTTGCCGCCCTTGCTGAGGCTGACTCCCACGAGTCCCTCCATTGGTTTCCAGGGGCAGCGCCCCCGTCGTGCGTTGGCATCGGATCAACGACTGGATCCTAGTGACCGGTTCCCGAGACGAGCAGGCTCTTGGCCTGAAGAATCAGAGGGTGTCGAGTGCCTTGATGTACTCGTTCAGGTCACGGGCGTCGGGCAGGGCGTTGACGACCGTCCACCGCACCACGCCCTCCTTGTCGATGATGAAGGTGCCGCGCAGCGCGCAGCCCTTGTCCTCGTCGAAGATCCCGTACGCGCGCGACACCTCGCCGTGCGGCCAGAAGTCCGACAGCAGCGGGTACTCCAGGCCCTCCTGCTCGGCGAAGACCCGCAGCGTGTGGATGGAGTCGTTGGAGACGGCCAGCAGCTGGGTGTCGTCGTTGACGAAGGCCGGCAGCTCGTCGCGGAGCGCGCAGAGCTCACCCGTGCACACGCCGGTGAAGGCGAACGGGTAGAAGAGCAGCACCACGTTCTTCTCGCCGCGGAAGTCGGAGAGGCGCACGGTGCGCCCGTGGTTGTCCTTCAGCTCGAAGTCGGGGGCCTTGGTGCCGACGGTGAGCGCCTCGGCGGCACGGGTCGCCTCGATCGTCATGAAAACGCAATCCCTTCCAGTGGGCTGCCTGTGGGCTGCCGGTGACTTCCGGGTGGCTTCCGGTAAGAGGGGCCAGGCCGGGCGGAGGGCTCCGGCCGGGTCCACCCTACGCACAGGGCCCCCGGCCGACGGTGTCGGCGGGGGCCCTGAGAGCTCTCGAGTGATCGGGGGGTCAGCGCTTGGTGCCGGTCTTAGCCGCCTTCGGCGTGATCAGCCGACTGCCGGTCCAGTCCTTGCCCGCGCTGATGCTCCGGGTCTGGGAGAGGCCGGCGGTCTGGGCGGCCTCATTGATGTCGCTGGGCTCGATGTAGCCGTCCCGGCCGGTCTTGGGCGTCAGGAGCCAGATCTCCCCACCCTCGTCGATCAGACCGATGGCGTCCACCAGCGCGTCCGTGAGGTCGCCATCCTCGTCGCGGAACCACAGCAGCACGACGTCGGCGACGTCGTCGTAGTCCTCGTCGAAGAGTTCCTGGCCGATCACGGCCTCGATTGCCTCACGGAGCTCCTGCTCGACGTCTTCGTCGTAGCCGATCTCCTGGACCACCTGTCCGGGCTCGAACCCCAGCTTTGCTGCCGGGTTGGTCCGCTCCTCCGCGTGGTCCGCGGTCGCGCTCACGGCTTGCCTCCTGATCGTATTTTGGAAAATGCTTCGGCCGCGCGCGTACGCGAGGCGTTGGCCGTAGTCCACACGTGCTGGGCGGATCGCGCAAGTACCCGGCGGTCGAGACCGCCGAAACGGTGACTTTTGGGGCCGTCTCGCCCCAACTCCAGGTACCGCTCCACCCGCGCCCGTCATGCAACCGCGGCTCTTGACCCACTTTAGGGGCTTCTGCGCCCTCCTGGCGCCCGCGATGGATCGATCACCGCGCCGAACGCGGGACCGAATCGGGCGTAAGGTTGCGATTCACCCCCGGATCTTGGTCCGGGACTCCCCCTGGGGTTACCTCACAGTAGAGATGACGATTGCCTCCACGGGGTAGACGATGGTGGCGGCGCGACCGTACTACCGGTTCTCCCCCGTAGGCTCCACCGACCAGAAGGAACAGCGTGGCTTCCGGATCCGATCGCAACCCGATCATCATTGGCGGCCTTCCCAGCCAGGTCCCGGATTTCGATCCCGAGGAGACCAAGGAATGGCTGGACTCGCTCGACGCCGCCATCGACGCGCGCGGCCGTGAGCGGGCCCGCTATCTGATGCTGCGCCTCATCGAGCGGGCCCGCGAGAAGCGCGTGGCCGTGCCCGAGATGCGCAGCACGGACTACGTGAACACCATCGCGACCAAGGACGAGCCGTTCTTCCCCGGCAACGAGGAGATCGAGCGCAAGATCCTCAACGCCACCCGCTGGAACGCCGCGGTGATGGTCTCCCGCGCCCAGCGCCCGGGCATCGGCGTCGGCGGGCACATCGCCACCTTCGCCTCCTCCGCGTCCCTCTACGACGTGGGCTTCAACCACTTCTTCCGCGGCAAGGACCAGGGCGACGGCGGCGACCAGATCTTCTTCCAGGGGCACGCGTCGCCCGGCATCTACGCCCGCGCGTTCCTGCTGGACCGGCTGAGCGAGACGCAGCTCGACGGCTTCCGCCAGGAGAAGTCGAAGTACCCCAACGGCCTGTCGTCGTATCCGCACCCGCGGTCCATGCCGGACTTCTGGGAGTTCCCGACGGTCTCCATGGGCCTCGGCCCGATCGGCGCGATCTACCAGGCGCGGATGAACCGCTACATGCACGCGCGCGGGATCGCGGACACCTCCAAGTCGCACGTCTGGGCGTTCCTGGGCGATGGCGAGATGGACGAGCCGGAGTCGCTCGGTCAGCTGTCGATCGCCGCCCGCGAAGGCCTGGACAACCTGACCTTCGTCGTCAACTGCAACCTCCAGCGCCTCGACGGCCCGGTGCGCGGCAACGGCAAGATCATGCAGGAGCTGGAGTCGCAGTTCCGCGGCGCCGGCTGGAACGTGATCAAGCTGATCTGGGACCGCTCCTGGGACCCGCTGCTGGCCCAGGACCGCGACGGCGTGCTGGTCAACAAGCTGAACACCACACCCGACGGACAGTTCCAGACGTACGCGACGGAGACCGGCGCGTACATCCGGGAGCACTTCTTCGGCGGCGACCACCGGCTGCGCGCGATGGTCGAGAACATGACCGACCACCAGATCCTGATGCTGGGGCGCGGCGGCCACGACCACCGGAAGATCTACGCGGCGTACAAGGCGGCCGTGGAGCACCAGGGCCAGCCGACCGTGATCCTGGCGCAGACGGTCAAGGGCTGGACGCTCGGCCCGAACTTCGAGGGCCGCAACGCCACGCACCAGATGAAGAAGCTGACGGTCGACGACCTGAAGCGCTTCCGCGACCGGCTGCACCTGCCCATCGCCGACAAGGAGCTCGAGGACGGGCTGCCGCCGTACTACCACCCGGGCCCGGAGTCCGAGGAGATCCAGTACATGCACGACCGCCGCAGGGCGCTGGGCGGGTACGTCCCGACCCGGGTCGTGCGGGCGAGGCCCCTGACGCTGCCGGACGACAAGGCGTACGCGGCGGTGAAGAAGGGCTCGGGGCAGCAGTCGATCGCGACGACGATGGCGTTCGTCCGCCTGCTGAAGGACCTCATGCGGGACAAGGAGCTCGGCAAGCGGTTCGTGCTGATCGCGCCCGACGAGTACCGCACGTTCGGTATGGACTCCTTCTTCCCGAGCGCCAAGATCTACAACCCGCTGGGCCAGCAGTACGAGGCGGTCGACCGCGAGCTGCTGCTCGCGTACAAGGAGTCGCCGACCGGGCAGATGCTGCACGACGGCATCTCGGAGGCGGGCTGCACGGCCTCGCTGATCGCCGCCGGGTCGGCGTACGCGACGCACGGCGAGCACCTGATCCCGGTGTACGTCTTCTACTCGATGTTCGGTTTCCAGCGGACCGGCGACCAGTTCTGGCAGATGGCCGACCAGCTGTCGCGCGGTTTCGTCCTGGGCGCGACCGCGGGACGTACGACGCTGACCGGCGAGGGCTTGCAGCACGCGGACGGCCACTCGCAGCTGCTCGCCTCGACGAACCCGGCCTGCGTCGCGTACGACCCGGCCTACGGCTACGAGATCGCGCACATCGTCAAGGACGGTCTGCGCCGGATGTACGGGCCGGAGAGCGAGGACGTCTTCTACTACCTGACCGTCTACAACGAGCCGATCCAGCACCCGGCCGAGCCGGCGGACGTGGACGTGGAGGGCATCCTCAAGGGCCTGCACCGCATCGGCGCGGGCGAGTCGGGGTCGATCCCGGCGCAGATCATGGCCTCCGGTGTCGCCGTGCCGTGGGCGCTGGAGGCGCAGCGGATCCTCGCCGAGGAGTGGAACGTACGCGCCGACGTGTGGTCGGCGACCTCGTGGAACGAGCTGCGCCGCGATGCCGTCGCGGTGGACGAGCACAACCTGCTGCACCCGGAGGAGGAGCAGCGCGTCCCGTACGTGACCCGGAAGCTGTCCGGCGCGGAGGGGCCGTTCGTGGCCGTCTCCGACTGGATGCGGTCGGTTCCGGACCAGATCGCGCGCTGGGTGCCGGGCCCGTACACCTCGCTGGGCGCGGACGGATTCGGCTTCGCGGACACGCGCGGGGCGGCACGGCGGTACTTCCACATCGACGCGCAGTCGATCGTGCTGGCGGTACTGACCGAGCTGGCCCGGGCGGGCAAGGTGGACGGCTCGGCGCTGAAGCAGGCCATCGACCGCTACCAGCTCCTCGACGTGTCGGCGGCGGACCCTGGCGCGGCCGGCGGCGACGCGTAGGCGTCCCGGCGAGCGGCCCGGCTGCCCCGGCGGTAGGTGCTTCGGCGGGGGGACCGCGTCCCCCCCCACGCCCCTAGGGGGCGTCTTGCCGATCTTGCCGGGCTCGCGGTGTCTGGCACGCCCTCCCCCAGAGCTTCGCCTGGGGGTGCCCCCAGCCGCGTTGTCGTCGGGGGTCGCCAATGCTGCGCAGT
The DNA here is from genome assembly GCF_040611175.1 of Streptomyces sp. NPDC003036. Lineage (NCBI taxonomy): Bacteria > Bacillati > Actinomycetota > Actinomycetes > Kitasatosporales > Streptomycetaceae > Streptomyces > Streptomyces sp. NPDC003036. The sequence goes on from NZ_JBEXNO010000007.1 coordinate 5,261, forward strand.
GGCTCCCTCCTCCGCCTTGCGATCGCACGCTCCCCCTCGGCTTCGCCTGGGGGGACCCCCAGACGCCGCTCGCTGATCCGGCCTGACCGGCAAGACGCCCCCTAGCATTCCGGACATGAACGAACGCTGGGAGGCGCGCACCCAGGCGCCGCTGCTGGGGCTCGCCGTCGCGTTCGGCGTGGCCTACGCGATACCGATCGTGGCGCCCGACGCCGCCCCCTGGGTCCATCGGAGCTGTCTGGTGGTCGAGTGGGTGGTGTGGGGCGCCTTCGCCGTGGACTACGTCGTACGGCTGGTGCTGGCGCCGGACCGGTGGCTCTTCGTACGCCGCCATCCGCTGGACCTGGCGGCGGTGCTGCTGCCGCTGATCCAGCCGCTGCGGCTGCTGCGCCTGGTCTCCACCCTGCTGCTGGTCGGGCGGCGGGCCCGGATGGCGCCGCAGATCACGCTGACGACGTACGTGGCGGGGTCGGTGGTGGGCCTGATGATGTTCGGCTCGCTGGCCGTGCTCCACGTGGAGCGGGACGCTCCGGACGGGAACATCAAGACGCTGGGCGACGCCGTGTGGTGGTCGTTCACGACGATGACCACCGTCGGGTACGGCGACCACGCACCGACGACCGGACTCGGGCGGGTGCTGGCGGTGGGGCTGATGCTCTCCGGCATCGCCCTGCTGGGTGTCGTCACCGCGAACATCGCGGCGTGGTTCATCTCCCGTTTCGAGCGGGACGACGCGGAGGAGCGCCGCCAGACGGCGCTCCTCGAAGCCCTGACACAGGAGGTCAAGGACCTGCGGGCGGAGGTCGCCCGGCTGTCGGCTGGTGTCCCGCCCCAGCGATGCACCCAGGCGCCCTCCGATCGGTCCTGAGGTCCCGCGCCGCGCGATCCGGCCCGGCCCGCCGCCACGTCCGGCCGCGTGACCGAGGGTTCCACGCGCTGGGCTCCGGGTACCCCGGTTCATGATTCCCAGACCTTGAAGGCCCGTACTTTATAGGGGGATTCGGGGACCCAGGTCCCCCCGCCCGGATAGGTCTCGAACTCGCCGGTCTCCGCGCACTCGGCCGACTGATATGTGGTGACGGGCCGTCCGGTGCGGTTGGCGACGGCGGTGGCGGTGGTGCCCGCGGGGAGCGGGACGCAGCTGTCGACGTCGATGCCGGTCAGCTCGTACGTCTGCCGGGCGCCGCGGAAGTCCTGCTTCGGCCACAGGCACAGTTGGCCGGTGTCGCACGGTCCGAGCCGCGGCGCCACGGCCGCGGGGGCGGTGGTGGTGACGGTCGCGCCGGCGCTGGCCGGCAGGGCGAGCCCCATCGCGCACGCGGCGAGCACGGCGGTGGCGGAGGCGAGCAGGACGGTGGCGTGGGTGCGCGTGGCGTAAGTGCGCGTGGCGTAGGTACGCATGATGGATCCCCCGTTACGTGTGGTGACGATCGCTTGGCTATAGCGTGACGCAGCGTGATCGCCTCGGGGAAGGGGGCTCGGTCGCATTCACCCGATCGGGTGGCCGACCGGCGCCGGGCACGCGCACCTCGGGCCCCGGCAGACGGTGTGCTGCCGGGGCCCGACGGCGGAACGGATGCGAGGGAACTGCGGCGTCAGAGGTGGGCGGCGCCCGCGCCCGCTTCGGCGTTCTCGCCGCGCTTGGTCAAGGTCGCGACCAGGGCCGCGACGACCGCCACCAGGCCGGCGACCGTGAACGCCATGCCCATGCCCGCCATGAAGGTGTCGTGGATGACTCCGCCGATCCGGTCGGCCATGTCCGGCGTCATACCAGGCGCCTTGGCCAGCTCGGCCGGGACCATGCCGAACTCCGCAGCCTCCTCCAGCCGCGGGTCCGCCGGGACCGGGATGCCGGCGGCCTTCCAGTTGCCCGCGAACTCGGCACTGACCTTGGAGGACATGACCGCGCCCAGCACCGCCGTACCCAGCGCGCCACCGACCTGCATCGCGGCCTGCTGAAGACCGCCGGCCACGCCCGAGAGCTCCAGCGGGGCATTGCCGACGATGACCTCCGTCGCGCCCACCATGACCGGCGCGAGGCCGAGGCCCAGCAGGGCGAACCAGAGTGACATCGCGAGCGTGCCCGTGCCCGGCGTAAGCGTGATCATGCCGAACATGGCCGCGGCGGTGCAGACCATGCCGCCCACCAGCGGGACGCGCGGCCCGAACTTGGTGATGAGCGCGCCCGCCAACGGCGAGGAGACGATCATCATCGCGGTCAGCGGCAGCAGGTGCAGGCCGCTGTCGACGGGGCTGAGCCCCTTGACGCCCTGGAGGTAGAACGTCACGAAGAAGAGGCCGCCCATGAAGGCGAAGGCCATCAGGACCATCAGCACGACACCCGCGGAGAGCGGGACGGAGCGGAACATGCCCAGGGGGATGAGGGGTTCCTTGACCTTCGTCTCCCAGACGGCGAAGAGCGCGAAGAGGGCCACCGCGGCGAGCATGCACAGCCAGGTGTTGCGCCCGCCCCATCCCCAGGACTCGCCGGCCTTGATGAGACCGAAGACGAGCGACCCCATCGCGCCGGACAGCAGCAGGATGCCGAGGACGTCGAACGACCGCGGGGCGTTCTCCGCCCGGTGGTCCTTGAGGATCAGTACGCCGAACACCAGGGCGACGACGCCGACCGGCACGTTGATGAAGAACACCGACTGCCAGCTGACGTGTTCGACCAGCACGCCGCCCAGGATCGGGCCGCCCGCGGTGGACGCGCCGATGACCATGCCCCAGATGCCGATGGCCATGTTCAGCTTCTCGGCCGGGAACGTGGCGCGCAGCAGGCCGAGCGCGGCCGGCATCAGCAGCGCCCCGAACAGGCCCTGGAGCACGCGGAAGGCGATCACGAGGCCGATCGAGTCGGACAGGCCGATCGCGGCGGAGGCCGCCGCGAAGCCCGCGATGCCTATCAGGAACGTCTGGCGGTGGCCGAAGCGGTCACCGAGCTTGCCGGCCGTGATGAGCGCGACGGCGAGCGCGAGGAGGTAGCCGTTGGTGATCCACTGCACGTCGGCGAGCGACGCGTTGAGGTCCCGCTGGATCGCGGGGTTGGCGATGGCGACGATCGTGCCGTCGAGCGCGACCATCATCACACCCACGGCAACAGCGAAGAGAGTAAGCCACGGGTGACCGCGCAGCCCCTTACCAGGTGCCCCGGCGGAACCGTGGTCCTGCGGGCCCCCCGGACCCTGCGACGGCGTCTTGATGGTGGTCTGACTAGTCATACCGCGAGGCTAATGTCAGCGACTGACAATTGACAAAGCAATTCACACGCCGGTAACTGTCATATCGCTCACAGGTACGCTGAGCTGGTGAAAGAGTCGAGACAAGGGCCATCAAGTGACGGTTGAGCAGCCGCCCGCCGTGGGGTTGCGCGAGCGCAAGAAGCAGCGCACCCGGGACGCCCTCGTGCGCGCCTCACTGGAGCTCTTCACCACCCAGGGGTACGAGCGGACCACCGTCGACGAGATCGCCGCCACCGTGGACGTCTCGCAGCGCACCTTCTTCCGCTACTTCGCCAGCAAGGAAGAAGTCGCCTTCACCGTCCAGCACATGGTCGAGCGGCATTTCGTGGCCGCGCTGTGCGCCCGCCCTCCCCACGAGGCCCCGCTCGACGCGCTGCGCAACGCCGTACTGTCCGCTTGGGACACCATCGAAGAGGCGATCACCGAGGTCATCCCGGTCGAGCTGTACCTGCGCACCTTCCAGGTGATCGAGTCGACGCCCGCGCTCCTCGCCGTCCATCTGCGCCGCTCCATCGAGATGGAGGAGAACATCGCCCGGCTCATCGCCGACCGCGAGGGGCTTGACGTGGACGCGGACCCCCGGCCGCGCATCGCGGTCGCCGCGTTCAGCGGCGTCATGCGGATCACCGGCCAGCTGTGGGGCCGCGGGGAGGACGCCTCCCTGGAGGCGATCCGCGCCCTCACCGAGACCTACCTCGACCATCTCGGCCCGGCCCTCGTCGGCGCCTGGCGCGACTTGCCCCCTTCAGGCGCGCCCGCGCCGTAGTGCGCACCCGTACGCCGCGGGTGCGCGTACGCAGGAGAGCGCCCGTGCGCCTTAGCGTGCCGGCGGCGCCGGAGTGCGCGCCGTGGCGCACGGCGCGCACGGGGTGCGCACGGTGGGTGAGCGCGCTTCCCCATATCCGCTCCCCCAAGCGTGATCTGCGTCACCCCCTTCGCGGGGCCCCGCGCGCGTCTCCTAGGGTGTCCCGCAGTGACTTCCTTCGACTCCTCCCCCACACTCACCGTCTGGCGCACATCGCTCGCTCTCGCGGTCGTCTTCGTCCTCCTCATGACCACCGGTTGGACGGCGATACGCCCGCAAGCGGGACTTGGAGGGCCGCTGGAGGTCGCGCTGGCCGCCTGGCGGAATGGCCGGATCGGTACGCACGAGCTCCCCGACCCCGAGGCGCCGCCGGGCGTCATAGCCGCCTTCTTCCGGGGGCTCAGGGCCCCGCAGCGCGAGCAGCTCGCCGCCGAGCACCCGCTCGTCGTGGGCAACCTCGCCGGCGCGCCGGTCACCCTGCGCTACCGCGCCAACCGCCACGCCCTGGGCCGGGCGCTCGACGCCGAGCGCGAGCGGGTGGCCGACACCCGGTTGTCCGCCGCCGGACACCAGGAAGCCCTCCGCCGCGTGCACCGGTTCAGCTCCCTCATCGGGGACGGGCGCCAGATCCTCTCCTTCGACCCGTCCGGCAAGGGCCGCGTGGCCGAGGTCTTCGGCGACCTCGACCGCGCCGAGCGCGTCTCGGTGGTCGTGCCCGGCGTCGACACCAACCTCCTCACCTTCGAGAAGAGCGCCCGCAAGTACACGGCCCCGGTCGGGATGGCCCAGTCGCTGTACGCCGCCGAACGCGCCGCCTCCCCCACCACCCGTACCGCCGTCATCGCCTGGGCCGACTACACCTCGCCCGTCGGCGTCGGCATGGACGCCGCGACCGGACGGCTCGCCGCCGACGGCGCCGTACGGCTGGTGTCTCTGACCAGCGCGCTGCCCGGCGACTCGCGAGTCTCCCTCTTCTGCCACAGCTACGGCTCCGTGGTCTGCGGCGTCGCCGCGCGCCGACTGCCCGCGCGCGTCTCCGACGTCGCCGTCGCGGGCAGCCCCGGCATGCGCGCGGAGAACGCCGCCGCCCTCCACACCCGCGCCCGCGTGTGGGCCATGCGCGACGCCGACGACTGGATCGCCGACGTGCCCTACCTGGACGTCGGCGGGCTGGGGCACGGCGCCGACCCGGTGGCGCCGGAGTTCGGGGCGCGCGTGCTGTCGGCGTCCGGCGCGGCGGGCCACGCCGGCTACTTCGAGCCGGGCACCGAGAGCCTCGAGAACTTCGCCGAGATAGGCGTCGGCGCGTACGACAGCGTCAGCTGCTCCGACGGCGACCCAGGCGCCACCGGCGACAGCGACGAGAACGACGAGAACGACCACAACGACGACAGCGGCGCCGGCAGTGGCGGCAGCGACCTGAGCGACAGTGGTGGCTCACGTGACGCCGACGGCGCCTGCCGCAGTGGAATCTCCGGTCCCAGTACCGCCTGACGCGCGTAGAGGCGCGCGGAGTGTGGCGCACATCGGAACTTTCGAGGGGCGACGCGCGGGCGCACGCCGCATACGATGAGGCGCATGGGTGATGTGCTGGCCGGAATTCATGCTTCCTGGGAGTTCGAAACCGACGCCGTGCTCATCCGCTTCGAACGGGGGATACGCGCGCCCAAGCTCTTCCAGACGCTGCGCGAACGACGCATTCCCCACGAGGCGTTGGCGTCGGTGACCCTCTCTCCGGGCAAACGCGGCACGGTCGTGCTGCACGCGGCACCGCGACCGGGCGCCGATCCGCTGATGGAGGCGGCCGCCGGCCAGCTGAAGGAGGGCAGCGACCCCTACCGGCTGGTCCTGCCCGCCGACCGCGAGACCCTCGCCGAGTACTACGCGGACGAGCTGCGCGCCCTGCTCGGTCCGCGCGCGGGTGAACCGGCCGACCGGTTCCTGGTGGCGGCCCCCGAGGCGCCGCTCCAGTTCAAGGCGTACGACGGCAAGGCGTCCTTCGACGGGAGCCAGGTGGCGTTCCGGTGGTTCTGGACCGGAGCCTCCTCCGCCAAGTGGAAGGCCGGCGACCAGTCCTTCTCCGTACGGGAGCTGTGCGGCGTCGAGTGGCGCTCGCCCGACGTCCTGGACGGCTACCTCCGGCTGCTGCGGCGCGGCCACACCCCGGAGCCCCAGGCGGATCAGGACCCGGCCGCCGTCGTCTTCGGCCTCGGGTACGGGCCCGTGCACGAGTCGCTGCCCTTCGCGGCGGCGGTACTCGCGGCGGTACGGGACGGGAGCCGGGAGGGCGGCAGGGACGGCTCCGGGGGCGGGGGGTCGGCAACCGTGCCCGTGCCGGTGCCCGTGGGAGCCGGGCGGCGCGACCCGGCGGACATCGCGGAACGCATCCGGCACCTGGGTGAGCTGTACCAGGCGGGACTGGTGACGGACGAGGAGTTCACCACGAAGAAGGCGGAGCTCCTGGCGGAGCTCTGACGCTGACGCCGCTGACGCTGACGCCGCTCTGACGCCGACGCCGGGGCACACGGGCGTCGCCCCCCTCTGATACTCCGGTGGGCGCGGCGCCTGATACCCCGGTATGACGCGGTCGCAGGAGCCGCTGCCTAGGCTGATCCGTCATGCCCGACCTCCCCACGCCCCCACCCGCGCCGAAGTCCTCACCCACTCCGAAATCGCCGCCCACGCCGAAGTCCCCGCCCCGGCTGCGCGATGCCGCGCGCGCCTCGCTGCGTACGCTCGGGACCGCGCTCGCCACCCCGACCCGGCCCGGCGCGCCGTTGTTCGCGCACGCCGGGGCGCGGTGGCTGCGCCTGCTGCCGTACGCCGTCGCCCTCGCGTTCGTCGCGGTGCTGCTGCCCGTGACGGCCACCGTCCTCGCCCAGAACTACGAGCTGAACGGCGCGCTCGCCGCGGTTCTGGCCATCGCCCAGACCGCGCCGCTGCTGCTCGCCGTCGGGCGGCCGCTGCAGGCGTGGTGGCTCATCGGGGCCGCCGACGTGGCCGGCGCGCTGGTGGTGCTCGGCGCGGGTGAGGTTGCGGGGCGGCTCTGGCCCTGGACGCCGATGGTCGTCGTCGGCTACCTGGTGCTCATGGTGGCCGTGGGGTTGCGCGAGCCGCGGCGCACGCTCCTCGGCGTATGGCTGGTGACGGGCGCGGCCGGGTTCGTCTTCGAGCTGGTGTCGGAGCAGCGGGCCGCCGGCGCCGTCCACGTGTTGCTGTTCATCCTGACCGGTGTGGTGCTGCTGCTGACGGGGACGCTGCGGGAACGCCGCGACGCGCAGCGGCGGCTGGCCGAGCAGGAGACCATCAGCGAGGCCGAGCGCGCCCGGCGCACGCTGCTGGAGGAGCGGACCCGGATCGCGCGCGAGCTGCACGACGTGGTGGCTCACCACATGTCGGTGATCACGGTGCAGGCGGACTCGGCGCCGTACCGGATCGAGGGGCTCTCCGAGGCGGCGCGCGAGGAGTTCACGACGATCGCCGCGTCCGCGCGCGAGTCGCTGGCGGAGATGCGGCGGCTGCTGACGGTGCTGCGCAGCGACGGCGGAGACGGCGGAGACGGCACGGCAGGTACGGAGGGCGCGGACGGTACGGACGCGGGGGGCGGCGAACGGGCGCCGCAGCCCGGACTGGACCGCCTCCAGCAGCTCGTCGAGGCGACCGTACGGGCCGGCGTACCGGCCGAGTTGTCGCTGCCGGCGGCCGCGGGGCTCGGCGCCGTGCCGCAGGCGGTGGACCTCTCCGCGTACCGGATCGTGCAGGAGGCGCTCGCCAATGTGGTGCGGCACGCGCCCGGGGCGCCGACGCGGGTGTCGGTGACGTCGGCGGACGGCTGGCTGACGGTGCTGGTGGTCAACGGCCCGCCCGAGGATCCGCGTTCACCGGCGCGTGCCCCCGTGGAAGCGCCCGGGAGCGGCACCGGGCACGGTCTGGTCGGCATGCGCGAGCGCGTACGGTTGACGGGCGGCACGCTGGACACCGGGCCGCTGCCGGACGGGGGGTACCGGGTGGCGGCCCGCATGCCCCTGAGCATGAAGGAGCGTGTGTGACCATCCGCGTGATCATCGTCGACGACCAGGCCATGGTGCGGGCGGGGTTCGCCGCCCTGCTGTCGGCGCAGCCGGACATCGACGTCGTCGGCGAGGCGGCCGACGGGCGGGCGGGCGTCTCCGTGGCCCGCTCCACGCACCCCGACGTGGTTCTGATGGACGTGCGGATGCCGGAGATGGACGGGCTCGCGGCGGCCCGCGAGCTGCTGAACCCGCCGCCCGGCGTGGACGTCCACCGCCCGAGGGTGCTGATGCTCACCACCTTCGACGTGGACGACTACGTGTACGAGGCGCTGCGCGCCGGGGCGTCCGGCTTCCTGCTGAAGGACGCCCCACCGGCGGACCTGATCGCGGCGGTACGGGTGGTGGCGGCGGGCGAGGCGCTGCTCGCCCCCTCGGTGACGCGCCGTCTGATCGCCGACTTCGCCGCCACCCGGCCCGCCCCGCGCCGGAACCACGCCCTCCGCCTGAACGGTCTGACGCCCCGTGAGACGGAGGTGCTGGAGCTGATCGCCCGGGGCCTGTCGAACCAGGAGATCGCGGCCCACCTGGTCCTCGCCGAACAGACGGTGAAGACGCACATCGGGCGGGTGCTGTCCAAGCTGGACCTGCGGGACCGGGCACAGGCGGTGATCTTCGCGTACGAGTCCGGGCTGGTGACCCCGGGCGACGCGAACCGCTGAGCCTCGCCGCCGAACCCCCGCACTCCTTACCCCGTACCCCGGTATCACCCCGTGGATCACTCCGCGGGGTGACGCTGCGTCCGGGGCCGCGCCCCTACCTTCCTCGCGCCGGACACGGCGAAGGAAACAGAGGGGGGCGCGATGCGCCGGTACAAGAACCGGTACGTGAGCCGGTGCAAGAGGACGTACAAGAAGACGTACAAGAGGGCCGCGACCACCGCCGCGCTGGTGCTGGCCGTCGTGGCTGGGACCACCGGATGGGCGGCCGGGCAGGGCAGTGGGCAGCAGCCCGTCACCGGGCCACCGCCGGGTACGGCCGCGTGGCGGGCGGACACGTCACTGGGGCGGGAGCTGCCCGACCCGGCCACGGCGGCACCCGCGCAGGTGGCGGCCTTCTTCGCCGGGCTCAGCGCGGAGCAGCGGCACGAGCTCGTGCGGCGGCATCCGGCCGTGGTGGGCAACCTGGACGGGGCGCCCGTGGCGCTGCGCTACGAGGCGAACGCCCTCTCCGTACGCCGCGACGCGCGGTACGCACGGCTCGCCGGGCGGCAGATCCTGGCGTTCGACCCGCGCGGCCGCGGCCAGGTCGCGGAGGTGTACGGGGACCTGGCGCGCAGCCGGCACATCGCCGTCATCGTGCCGGGCTCGGACATCGACGCGGGGACCTACGACCGGGCCACCGACCCGTACGGCACGCCCGCCGGGATGGGCGAGCAGCTGCGCCGGGCGGCCACGGACACGGCCGTCATCGCCTGGACGGGGTACACCACGCCCGTCGGCGTCGGGCTGGACGCCGCGACCGGCGACCTCGCCGAGGCCGGGGCCGAGCGGCTGGTCCGGCTGACCGACGGGCTCGCCGCCACCGGCGCTCCCGAGCCCGCCGTGTTCTGCCACAGTTACGGCTCCGTCGTGTGCGGCCTGGCCGCGGAGCGGCTCAAGGCGAAGGACCTCGTCGTCCTCGGCTCCCCCGGCATGCGCGCCGAGAACGTCGCCGACCTCCGCACCACCGCCCGCGTCTGGGCCGCCAAGGACCCCTCCGACTGGATCGACGACGTACCGAACGTCCAGGTCGCCGGGGTCGGCCACGGCCCGGATCCGGCCGATCCCGCCTTCGGCGCCCGCGCCGTGCCCGCCGCCGACGCGCACGGCCACACCGGCTACTTCGCGCCCGGCACGCGATCCCTGCGCGCCTTCGCCGCCATCGCGGAAGCGGAAGCGCAAGCACCGGCCGACACGGGGCGCACGCGATGAGGCTCCCGGACCTCGCCGCGCGCGATCGAAGCGCGCACGCCCGCGCATCGCGACCGCGCCATCGACGGGTACGCGCCCTCACCGCGCGCACGCTGGCGGGCCTGACGGCCGCGCCCGGCACCCTCGGGTGGATCGGGGCGCGGCTCGCCTGGCTGCCGCTCTTCGCCGGGCTGCTCGTCCTCATCGAGCGGTACGCGCGCGGCTTCGAGTCGCCGTGGACGAGGGCCGGCACAGCCCTCCGCACGACGGCGGCACTGCTCGCGGCCGAGTTCGCGGTGTTCGCGCTGAGCTAGTCCCTAGCTCTCGCGTGCGGCCGACGTGAACGTCATGTCGGCGTACCGGTCTCCCGCCACCCGCTCGGCGATCGGCTCCAGCACCGCCAGCTCGTCGGCGCCGAGCGTGATCCGGGTGGCCGCGGCGTTCTCCAGCAGCCGGGTGCGCTTGCGCGTGCCGGGGATCGGCACGACGGTGAGGCCGTGCACGGACGCCCGCTGCTGCACCCAGGCGAGCGCGACCTGAGCGGGCGTCACCCCGTGCGCCTCGGCCACCTTCCGTACCGGGGCCAGCAGATCGGCGTTGCGCTGGGCGTTCTCGCCGGAGAAGCGCGGGTGGCTCTTGCGGAAGTCGTTGCTCGGCAGGTCCTTGACCGCGTCCACGAACACCCCGGCCAGGAAGCCGCGGCCGAGCGGCGAGTACGGCACGAACGCCACGCCCAGCTCGGCGGCCGCGCCCACCGCGCTGCGCTCGACGTCGCGGCTGAACAGCGACCACTCCGACTGCACCGCGGTGATCGGGTGCACGGCGTGCGCCTCCCGCAGCTCGGCGCCCGTGACCTCGCTCAGCCCCAGGTACTTGACCTTGCCTTCCTTGACCAGTTCGGCCATGGCGCCGACGGTCTCGGCGATCGGCACGGCGGGGTCGCGGCGGTGCATGTAGTAGAGGTCGACGGCGTCGACGCCCAGGCGGCGCAGGCTGCCCTCGATGGACGACCTGATGTAGGCGGGGTCGTTGCGGATGCCCCGGTAGGCCGGGTCGTCGGTGCGTACGATGCCGAACTTCGTGGCCAGGGTGATCTCGTCGCGGTGCGCGGCGACGAAGGGCGCGAGGAACTCCTCGTTGGCGCCCCGCCCGTAGACGTCGGCGGTGTCGATGAGGGTGACGCCCGCCTCCAGCGCGGCGTCCAGGGTGTCGCGGGCGGCGGCCTCGTCGGTGGCGCCGTAGAACTCGCTGATGCCCATGGCGCCGAAGCCCTGGACGCCGACCTCGGGGCCGTCCTCCCCAAGGCGTACCGTGGCGATCCTGTCGTTGGTCATGTGGCCCTCTCCGACGTCCTGCTGTGGACGCCCGCGTAATAGTTGATCTTGTGGTCGAGTACGGCGAGGGTGTCGTGGAGCTCCGCGATCCGCGCCCGCACATCCCTGCGCGTCCGCTCCAGGAGCTCCTGCCGCTGCTCGAAGGTGTGCTCGCCCTCGCGCACCAGCTCGGCGTACCTCACCATGTCGGCGACCGGCATGCCGGTCAGCCGCAGCTTGCCGACGAACCTGAGCCAGTCCAGGTCCCGGTTGGTGAACCGGCGCTGTCCGGTGTGCGAACGGTCGACGTGCGGCATCAGCCCGATCCGCTCGTACCAGCGCAGCGTGTGCGCGGTCAGGCCGGTCCAGTCCGCGACTTCGCTGATCGTGTAGCGGTCCTGACCGTCGGGGCGCGGGTGCGCCGGCGGCGCGGAGACGCAGATCTCGGTGCTCGGCGTCCGTACGGGGGTGCTTGCGATCACCGTCATGGCCCCCACGCTAGGAGGTTGGAGTGCACTCGAAGCAAGGAGATTCCGAGGCAAGATCCGAGCAAGATCCGAGGCGGGATCTCAGACGCGTTCGAACGAGCTCGCCGCGACGATACGCTCGTACGCATGCAGAGCCTGGCGATGATCGAGAACTGGCCCGTTCCCACCGCTGCCACCGCGGTCGTACGCGCCGACGGCACGGTGGCCGGAGCGCACGGTCCCACGGGGCGGCGCTTCCCCCTGGCCTCGGTCACCAAGCCGCTCGCCGCGTACGCCGTGCTCGTCGCGTACGAGGAGGGGGCCGTCGAGCTCGACGAGCCGGCGGGGCCCGAGGGGTCCACGGTGCGGCACCTGCTCGCGCACACGTCGGGGCTCGCGTTCGACGAGCACCGGGTGATGGCGGAGCCGGGCGCGCGGCGGATCTACTCGAACGCGGGCTTCGAGGTGCTGGGCGACCATGTGGCCAAGGCCACGGACATCCCGTTCGCGGAGTACCTGCGCCAGGCGGTGCTGGAGCCGCTCGGCATGAAGGACACGAGCCTGGACGGCTCGCCCGCGAAGGACGGCGTCTCGACCGTCGACGACCTGGTGCGGTTCGCCGCCGAGGTTCAGGCGCCGCGGCTGCTGGACGCGCGCACCGTGCTGGAGGCGATGTCGGTCGTCCACCCGGGGCTGACCGGCATCCTGCCGGGCTATGGGCACCAGAAGCCCAACGACTGGGGGCTCGGCTTCGAGATCCGGGACGGCAAGTCGCCGCACTGGACGGGGGCTTCGTCATCGCCGCGGACCTTCGGGCACTTCGGTCAGTCGGGGACGTTCCTGTGGATCGACCCTGACGCCGGGTGGGCGGGCGGCACGGGCGCGGCGTGCGTGGCGCTGACCGACCGGGCCTTCGGACCGTGGGCGATCGAGGCGTGGCCGCCGTTCACGGACGCGGTCCTCGCGGAGCTGCGCACGGCGGCCTGAGCCCCAGGCAGGCGACACCCCTACATGGGCCTCGCCGTCAGCCCGACATCTCCCACACCAGCACCTCGCACCCGTCGAGCGACGCCACCAGCTCCAGGCCCTCCGCGCCGGTGACCCGGGCCGCGTCCCCGGGTCCCAGCGACTCGCCGGCCAGCCGTACCCGTCCGCGTACGACGTGCGCGTACACGAAGGGCGCGTCCGGGACCGCCGTCCGCTCGCCCGCCGCGCCCAGGCGCCGCACGTGCAGCACGGCGCCCGCCGCCGGCACCGCGTACGGCGTCGAGTCCGCGATGCCGGGCACCGTCTCGTACGACGGCTCCCCGCCCGGCTCGATCGGCGCCAGCCACATCTGTACGAAGGTGAGGGGTACGTCACCGTCGTTGCGCTCCTCGTGCCGCACCCCGCTCGCGGCGCTGAGGTGCTGGACGTCGCCGGGGCGCACCACCGACGCGTGCCCGGCGGAGTCGCGGTGCGTGAGCTCGCCCTCGACGACCCAGGTGACGATCTCGGTGTGGCTGTGCGGGTGCTCGGCGAATCCGGCGCCGGGGGCGAGCCGCTCCTCGTTGCATGCGAGGAGGGCGCCGAAGCGCAGGTTGCCGGGGTCGTAGAAGCGCCCGAAGGAGAAGGCGTGCAGGGTTTCTATGCCGGCCGCCGGGTCGCCACCGGCGTACCTCTCGTCGGCGCGCTGAACGGAAATCACAAGGCCAACGGTAGACCGGCTGGTCACTCCCCCGTCCCGATAAGGCAGTCTTGTCCCGTGCCTGAACCCGCAGCGAACGACGCCCACCCGCACTCCGCGACCCTCAAACGCCTGGAGCAGTCCTCCGGGCGACTCGCGGCGAACGCCATCGCCCGCATGGACGAGACGCTGCCGTGGTACCGGGCGATGCCCCCGGAGAACCGGTCCTGGATCGGGCTGGTCGCCCAGGCGGGTATCGCCGCTTTCACGGAGTGGTTCCGGCACCCGGAGACCCCGCAGGCCATCTCCACCGACGTCTTCGGCACGGCGCCGCGCGAGCTGACCCGGGCGATCACGCTGCGGCAGACCGTCGAGATGGTGCGTACGACGATCGAGGTCATGGAGTCGGCGATCGAGGAGGTCGCCGCCCCCGGTGACGAATCGGTGCTGCGCGAGGCGCTGCTCGTCTACGCGCGGGAGATCGCCTTCGCGACGGCACAGGTGTACGCGCAGGCCGCCGAGGCGCGCGGTGCGTGGGACGCGCGGCTGGAGTCGCTGGTCGTCAACGCCGTGCTGTCGGGCGAGGCGGACGAGGGTGCCGTGTCGCGGGCGGCCGCGCTCGGCTGGAACTCGCCGGAGCACGTGTGTGTGATCCTCGGCACCGCGCCGGACGGCGACAGCGAGCTGACGGTGGAGGCGATCCGCCGGGCCGCCCGCCACGCCAAGCTGCAGGTCCTCACCGGGGTGCTCGGCTCCCGGCTCGTGGTCATCGCGGGGGGCAGCGACAACCCGCTGCAGGTGGCGAAGGCACTGATCGGCCCGTACGCGGCCGGCCCGGTCGTCGCGGGCCCGATCGTGCCGGACCTGCTGGCGGCGACGCGGTCCGCGCAGGCCGCGGCGGCCGGGCTGAAGGCCTGCTCGGCGTGGCAGGACGCGCCGCGGCCGGTGCTGGCGGACGATCTGCTGCCGGAGCGTGCGATGGCCGGTGACCCGTCGGCGCGGGACCAGCTGGTGGAGGAGATCTACAGACCGCTGGAGGAGGCGGGCTCCGCGCTCTTGGAGACGCTCAGCGTGTATCTGGAGCAGGCGAGCAGTCTGGAGGGCGCGGCCAGGATGCTGTTCGTGCACCCCAACACCGTGCGCTACCGCCTCCGACGTGTGACGGATGTCACCGGCTGGTCACCGTCCGATGTCCGCTCGGCGTTCACCTTGCGGATCGCCCTGATCCTCGGGCGGCTCGCCGAGGCGGACACCCCGTCGTGAACCGACCCTAGACTTTGTCGAACACCAACAATTCACCCGACGGTTCTTCGTCCCAGTCCCCACGGGCGGTGGGAGCCGTCCACAAGAGAGAGTGTGAGGGTGCTCGTACTCGTCGCTCCCGGCCAAGGCGCTCAGACGCCCGGCTTCCTGACTCCCTGGCTCGACCTCCCCGGCGCCGCCGACCGTGTCGGCGCGTGGTCCGAGGCCATCGGGCTCGACCTCGTCCACTACGGCACGAAGGCCGACGCGGAGGAGATCCGCGACACGGCCGTGGCCCAGCCCCTGCTGGTGGCGGCCGGTCTGCTGTCGGCCTCCGCCCTCGGTGACGTGACGCCGGGCGCCGTGGCCGGTCACAGCGTCGGCGAGATCACCGCGGCGGCGTTCGCGCGGGTCCTCGACGAGACCGCCGCGCTCCGCTTCGTCCGGACGCGTGGCCTGGCGATGGCCGAGGCCGCCGCCGTCACCGAGACGGGCATGTCGGCACTGCTCGGCGGCGACCCGGCGGTGACCGTTCCGCACCTGGAGAAGCTGGGCCTGACCCCGGCGAACGTGAACGGCGCGGGCCAGATCGTCGCCGCCGGCACGATGGAACAGCTCGCGGCGCTGGAGGCGGACAAGCCCGAGGGCGTACGCCGCGTGGTGGCGCTGAAGGTCGCCGGCGCGTTCCACACGCACCACATGGCGCCCGCGGTCACGGCGCTCCAGCAGGCCGCCGACGGCCTCACCCCGGCGGACCCGGTGGTGCCGTACGTCTCGAACAAGGACGGGCGTACCGTTGCCACGGGCGCCGATGTCGTCGCCCGCCTGGTCGGGCAGGTCGCCAACCCGGTGCGCTGGGACCTGTGCATGGAAACGTTCCAGCAGCTCGGCGCGACCGCGCTGGTGGAGGTGTGCCCCGGTGGCACCCTGACCGGCATCGCCAAGCGCGCCCTGCCGGGTGTCGCGACCCTCGCGCTGAAGACGCCGGACGACCTCGACGCGGCGCGCGCGCTCATCGCCGAGCACGCCGGCGCCGGCCCCGCCGCGTGACGCACGCCCCGACGACGACGCCCGCCTGACAAGGAGCCATAGAGCATGGCGAAGATCAAGCCCAGCCAGGGCGCCCCGTACGCACGGATCATGGGCGTCGGCGGCTACCGCCCGACCCGGGTCGTGCCGAACGAGGTGATCCTCGAGACGATCGACTCGTCCGACGAGTGGATCCGCTCGCGCTCCGGCATCACCACCCGCCACTGGGCCTCCCCGGAGGAGACCGTGACGGCGATGTCGGTCGAGGCGGCCGGCAAGGCCATCGCGGACGCCGGGGTCACCCCGGAGCAGATCGGCGGCGTCATCGTCTCCACCGTCTCGCACTTCAAGCAGACCCCGGCCGTCGCCACCGAGATCGCCGACAAGATCGGCGCGGTGAAGCCGGCCGCGTTCGACATCTCGGCGGGCTGCGCCGGCTTCGGCTACGCCCTCACCCTCGCCAAGGGCATGGTGGTGGAGGGTTCGGCGGAGTACGTCCTCGTCATCGGCGTCGAGCGGCTCAGCGACCTGACCGACCTGGAGGACCGGGCGACGGCCTTCCTCTTCGGTGACGGCGCGGGCGCGGTCGTCGTCGGCCCCGCCAAGGAGCCCGCGATCGGCCCGACCGTGTGGGGCTCCGAGGGCGACAAGTCCGAGACCATCAAGCAGACCGTGCCGTGGACGGACTACCGCGACGGCTCCGTCGAGCGGTTCCCGGCCATCACGCAGGAGGGCCAGGCGGTGTTCCGCTGGGCCGTCTTCGAGATGGCGAAGGTCGCCCAGCAGGCGCTGGACGCCGCCGGCATCACGGCGGCCGACCTGGACGTCTTCATCCCGCACCAGGCCAACATGCGGATCATCGACTCGATGGTGAAGACCCTGAAGCTGCCGGAGCACGTCACGGTCGCCCGCGACGTGGAGACCACCGGCAACACCTCGGCCGCCTCGATTCCGCTCGCGATGGAGCGGCTTCTGGCGACCGGTCAGGCGAAGAGCGGCGACACCGCGCTCGTCATCGGCTTCGGGGCGGGTCTCGTGTACGCCGCGACGGTCGTTACCCTCCCCTAGGCACTGTTCGGAGCTTTCCCCGGAGACATCCGGGCGAACTCGGACGAACAGCCCACCCCCTCTGAGAAGCACCCTCTGAGAAACACCCTCAGAGGAACACAACGAAGGAGCGCCACATGGCCGCCACTCAGGACGAGATCGTCAAGGGTCTCGCCGAGATCGTCAACGAGATCGCCGGCATCCCGGTCGAGGACGTCCAGTTGGACAAGTCCTTCACCGACGACCTGGACGTCGACTCGCTGTCCATGGTCGAGGTCGTCGTCGCCGCCGAAGAGCGCTTCGACGTCAAGATCCCGGACGAGGACGTCAAGAACCTCAAGACGGTCGGCGATGCTGCCGACTACATCCTGAAGCACCAGGGCTGATCGGCTCGCCACCCGGCGGTGGCGCCGCATTCACGCATACCTCATACACGTGGAGAAAGAATTCCTGTGAGCCCGACCAATCGCACCGTGGTCGTCACCGGTATCGGCGCAACCACACCGCTGGGTGGCGACACCGCCTCGACCTGGGAAGGTCTGCTGGCGGGTCGCTCCGGCGTCAAGCCCCTGGAGGGCGACCGCTTCGCCGACATGCCCGTCCGTATCGCGGCCCCCGCGGCCGTCGACCCGGGCGAGGTCCTGCCCCGCCCGCTCGCCCGCAAGCTGGACCGCTCGGCGCAGTTCGCGCTGATCGCGGCCCGCGAGGCGTGGGCGGACGCCGGTTACACCGCACCCGCGGGCGAGGACGAGAAGGTCCGGCCCGAGCGGCTGGGCTCCGTCATCGCCTCCGGCATCGGCGGCGTGACCACCCTGCTCGACCAGTACGACGTGCTGAAGGAGAAGGGCGTACGCCGCGTCTCCCCGCACACCGTGCCGATGCTGATGCCCAACAGCCCCTCCGCCAACGTGGGCCTGGAGGTGAACGCCCAGGCCGGCGTCCACACCCCGGTCTCGGCGTGCGCGTCGGGTGCCGAGGCGATCGGTTACGCGGTCGAGATGATCCGCACCGGCCGCGCCGACGTGGTCGTCGCGGGCGGCACCGAGGCGGCGATCCACCCGCTGCCGGTCGCCGCGTTCGCCAACATGATGGCGATGTCCAAGAACAACGACGAGCCCGAGAAGGCGTCGCGCCCGTACGACACGGGCCGTGACGGCTTCGTCCTCGGTGAGGGCGCGGGTGTCGTCATCCTCGAGTCCGCCGAGCACGCCGCCGCGCGCGGCGCCCGGGTCTACTGCGAGGTGCTGGGCCAGGGCCTGTCGGCCGACAGCCACCACATCGCGCAGCCCGAGCCGACGGGCCGCGGCATCGCCGCCGCGCTGCAGAACCTCCTGGACGCGACGGACCTGAAGCCGTCCGAGGTCGTGCACCTGAACGCGCACGCGACCTCCACCCCGCAGGGTGACGTCGCCGAGATCAAGGCACTGCGCAAGGTCCTGGGCGACGACCTGGGCCACGTGGCGATCTCCGCCACCAAGTCGATGACCGGCCACCTGCTGGGCGGCGCGGGCGGCATCGAGACCGTCGCGACGGTCCTGGCGCTGCACCACCGCCTCGCCCCGCCGACGATCAACATCGACGAGCTGGACGAGGAGGTCGACGCCGACATCGTCCGCGACGAGCCCCGCGCGCTGCCGGAGGGCACGATCGCCGCGATCAACAACTCGTTCGGCTTCGGCGGCCACAACGTGGTGCTCGCCTTCCGCACGCTGTGACGGCTGGTCTGACGGCTGTCTGACGGCTGTCTGACGGTTTGTACGTACGTGACTGGGCCCGTCCCCCTTCGAGGGGGACGGGCCCAGTGCTGTCCGGGGTCCGGTGTCCAGGGTGCGGGGTCCGGGGGGTCAGACCACCTGGTGGAGCCAGCGGACGGGGGCGCCCTCGCCGGCGTAGCGGAAGGGTTCCAGCTCGTCGTCCCACGGTTTGCCGAGCAGCTTGGCGATCTCCGCCTCCAGCTGGGTCTCACCCTGGGCGGAACGGGCCAGGGCGGCGCGGAGGCGGTCCTCGGGGACCAGGATGTCGCCGTGGATGCCGGTGACGGCGTGGAAAATGCCCAGCTCAGGCGTGGCGCTGTACCGCTCGCCCTCCGCCGTCGGGCACGGCTCGGCGGTGACCTCGAAGCGGAGCATCTGCCAGCCGCGCAGTGCGGAGGCCAGCTTGGAGGCGGTGCCCGGTTCGCCCCGCCAGGAGAATTCGGCTCGCCACGTGCCCGGGGAGGCCGGCTGCCGGATCCAGTCCAGCTGGACCCGCCCGCCGAGCACACCCGCGACCGCCCATTCGACGTGCGGGCACAGCGCGCGCGGTGCGGAGTGTACGTACAGGACTCCACGTGTCGTCACCGGGACCTCCAGTGTGGGACGAGGTTCGCCTTTCCCAGCGGCCTCAGTAAACAGCATCGGGAGCGAAACTCCGCAAAAGGGACAGCATGTGACGTGATGTAATTTACCGGAGCCGGTCGGCAAAGGCGCCTCAGGTTCGACGGGGAAAAGCTACCGTGCGCCGGGCGGCTCGGCATGACGTACGGTCGGTCCCGGTGGCCGTCGACACCAAGCTTTCACTCGCCAGGACGCCACTCGCCGGGACGTCGACGAAAGGGCCGGGGGATGCCCGCCGTGAACAAGCGCTCCGCCGCCGCCCGCTGGGTGGCGGCGTTCCTCGTACTGGCCGTGGGCGCCCTCGCCGGGTGCGGCAGCGGGCCGGCGCCCGGCGGTACGGGAACGGCGACACGGCCGGGGACCGGGACTGGGACCGGGACGGGGGCGGCGACGTCGGGCCCCTCGCCCTCCCCCTCGCCGTCCGCCGGCACGTCCCTGTGGGGCCGCAGCCCGGCGTCCCTCGCCGCCGTGGGCGACTCCATCACGCGCGGCTTCGACGCCTGTGACCTCCTCGCCGACTGCCCCGAGGCCTCCTGGGCGACCGGTACCGACAAGCGGGTGAACAGCCTCGCCTCGCGGTTCGGCGTCGCCCACCGGTGGAACTTCGCCCGCTCCGGCGCCCGTGTGGCGGACCTGCCCGAGCAGATGGCCCGGGCGGCGGCGCAGCGGCCGGAGCTGGTGACGGTGATGGTGGGCGCCAACGACGCTTGCCGGGACACCACCGATCTGATGACCCCGGTCGCCGACTTCCGCGCCTCCTTCGAACAGGCGATGCGACGGCTGCGCGCGACCGCCCCCGAGGCGCGGGTGTACGTGTCGAGCGTGCCCGACCTCCAGCGCCTCTGGTCCACCGGGCGCGGCAACGCGATCGGCGCCCGCATCTGGGAGCTGGGCCTGTGCCGCTCGATGCTCGGCGACGCCCACGACCTGGGCGCCTCGGCCGAACAGCGGCGGGCCCGGGTGCACGCGCGGGTGGTGGCGTACAACACGGTCCTGCGGGACGTCTGCGCCGAGGACCCACGCTGCCGGTACGACGGCGGCGCGGTGTTCGCGTACCGCTTCTCCGCCGAGCAGCTGAGCCCGGACTGGTTCCACCCCAGCAAGGACGGGCAGCAGCGGCTCGCCGAGATCGCGTACCGCACGGTCACCGCGCCGGAGGCTCCCTCACAGGGTGAGTGAGGCGGTCAGGCGGCGGTCCGTGACGGAGCGGCCGGCCTCGATCGCGTACGCCCCCGGGACCATGGCCCATCGCCCCGCCTCCTCGTCCCAGATCTCGAAGGTGCGGCGCGGCAGCGGAATCTCGACGTCGACGGCCTCGCCGGGGGCCGCCTCGACGCTCGCGAAGGCGGCCAGCCTGCGCGCCGGGCGCTCGGCGGTGTCGGTCATGGGCGCCGCGTAGAGCTGGACGACCTCGCGGCCGGGGCGGGTGCCGGTGTTGCGGATCCGGACGGTGACGCGGGCGATGACGTGGCCGGGGGCGTGGTCGGGGGTGACGTCGAGGGACTCGTACTCCCAGGTGGTGTAGCCGAGGCCGTGCCCGAAGGGGTACGCGGGTGTGGCGCCGGACCGCTCCCAGGCGCGGTAGCCGATGAAGACGCCCTCGGTGTAGGGCAGGCGGCCGTCGGTCGGGGTGACCTCGGTGACGGGCGCGTCGGCGAGGCGGGCCGGCCAGGTGGTGGGCAGGCGGCCGCCCGGTTCCTCGGCTCCGAGCAGGACGTCGGCGAGTGCGGCGCCGCCCTCCTGGCCGGGGAACCAGGTGAGCAGGATCGCGGCGACGTCGTCGCGCCACTCCATCTCGACCGGGGAGCCGGCGTTGACGACCACGACGGTGTTCGGGTTGGCGGCGCCGACGGCCCGTACGAGGTCGTCCTGACGGCCCGGCAGCTTCAGGTCGCGGCGGTCGAAGCCCTCGGACTCGACGCGTTCGGTGGTGGCGACCACGACGATCGCGGTGTCGGCGGCGCGGGCGGCCCGGGCGGCCTCCGCGATCAGTTCGTCGGGGTCGCGGCGCGGGCCGAGGTGGACGAGGGAGAACATGACGCCCGGCAGCGGGGCCGCGTGCTCGCGGTCGAGCGGGTGGAGGAGGGACACCTCGACCGGGACGCCCTCGGTGAGGGTGACCCGGCCGCGTTCGGTGGGCGCGCCGAAGAACGCCTCGAAGGGGTCGGACTCGTCGCCCATCTCCTGGACGCCGTCGTAGAGCGTCTCGCCCGCGACGGTGAGGGTGAAGGCACCGAGGCCGCGCGTGCCGAAGGCGTGTTCGCCGCTCTCGCGGGGCGTGAAGGTGCCGGTGACCTCGACGCTGTGGAGGGTGTCGTAGCTGACGCCGTCGGGCAGGTCGTCGCCGATCCACTGCACCTGGCCGCTGGGCAGCGAGCCCTCGCCGATGACCCGGCCGTCGGTGTCCCGGCAGACGGCGCGCAGGGTGAAGCCGGTGCCGGCGGGGGCGAGCTCGTCGCTGGGGTCGGCGCCGATCGCGTACGTCAGGGTGCCGGGCGGGAGCGCGGCGGTGAGGCCGTCGAGCGGGGAGACGGTGTGCTCGGGGAAGACCTGGGCGGAGCCGCCGCCGAGGACGCGGGCGTCGCGGGCGGCGGCGCCGATGAGGGCGACGCTCCCGGGGCGCAGGGGCAGGGCGCCGCGTTCGTTGCGTACGAGTACGAAGGAGCGGCGGGCGATCTCGCGGGCGAGGGCGTCGCCGTCGGCGGCCTCCGGCAGACCCGACTCCGGAACAGCTGGTTCCGCGCCCTCCAGCGCGCCGACGCGCGCGGCCAGGCGCAGCACGCGGCGTACGGCGTGGTCGACGGTCTCCTCCGCCACCTCGCCGTCGCGGACGGCGGCGGCGAGCGCCTCGCCGTAGACGGTGTGAGGGCCGGGCATGGCGACATCGAGGCCGCCCTCGATGGCGCGCTTGGTGGAGCGGGCGGCCATCCAGTCGGAGACGATGAAGCCGTCGAAGCCCCACTCGCCGCGCAGGACGTCGTTCTGCAGGTGGCCGTGCTCGGTCATGGAGATGCCGTTGACCTGGTTGTAGGCGGCCATGATGCCCCAGGGGCGGGCGTTTTTGACGATCGCTTCGAAGGGGGCCAGGTAGAGCTCGCGCAGTGGGCGCGGCGCGATGACGTTGTCGACGGTGAAGCGGTCGGTCTCGGCGTCGTTGGCGACGAAGTGCTTGACGGTGGTGCCGACGCCGCCGTCCTGGACGCCGAGGACGTAGCCGGTGCCGATCTCGCCGGTGAGGTACGGGTCCTCGCTGTACGCCTCGAAGTGGCGCCCTCCGAGCGGCGAGCGGTGCAGGTTGACGGTGGGCGCGAGCAGGACGTGGACGCCCTTGCGCCGGGCCTCCTGGGCGAGGAGGCGGCCGGCGCGGCGGGCGAGGGCCGGGTCCCAGGTGGCGGCGAGGGCGGTGGGGGACGGGAGGGCGACGGACGGGTCGTCGGCGGTCCAGCGGACGCCGCGTACGCCGATGGGGCCGTCCGACATGACGAGGGAGGCCAGACCGACCTCGGGGAGGGCGGGGAGGGACCACATGTCCTGCCCCGCCAGCAGCCGGGTCTTGGCGTCCAGATCGAGCTTGCGGAGCGCGGCTTCCACCGCGTGTTCGCGAGCGTTCTCGCGGGCCGGTCGCTCGGCGGCTTGCGCGGGGGCGTCGTCTCTCGTCACCGTCGTACCTCCTCGTCGGCGTACTGCCGTGGGCGTGGCGTGTGCTGCCCATGGTGGGGCACCTACTTGTGGATCGGTAGGTTTCGTTACGGTTCCGTGATGCTACACGGCCCGGTACGGTCGGTGCCGCAGCGACACGACGAAGGGAAGGGCCACGGGCGATGGCAGCGGCGAGGGCCAGGAGTGAGGAGCGGCGGGCGGAAATCGTGCGCGCGGCCCTCAATGTGATCGCCGAGCGCGGCTACCGGGGCGCGACCCTCGGCGCCGTCGCCGAGCGGGTCGGCCTCACCCAGCAGGGGCTCCTGCACTACTTCCCCACCAAGGAGGCGCTGCTCGTCGCCGTCCTGGAGGAGCGCGACCAGTGGGACACGGGCGGCGCGGCCCGCGAGGGCTGGCGGCTCGACCTGCTGGACTCCCTCGTCGAGTACAACGCGATGCGGCCCGGCATCGTGCAGACCTTCTCTGCGCTGCTCGGCGAGAGCGTGACGGAGGATCACCCGGCGCGCGACTTCTTCACCCGGCGCTACGCCCAGGTGCGCGGGGAGATGGCGAGCGTGCTGCGGGCCGAGTACGGGGACCGCCTGCCCGGCGGGCTGACACCGGAACAGGCGGCTCCGCTGCTCACGGCGGTGATGGACGGGCTGCAGTACCAGTGGCTGCTGGACCCGGAGGCGGTGGACATGCCTGCCGCGTTCCGGGACTTCCTGAGGCTGTTGGGGGCGCGATAGCGTTCCGGGACCCGACGGAAGGATGGCGTCCCGTGTCCCCCGCGTCCCGTTTACGTACGGCCCTGTTGGCGCTGCTGCTCCTCGCCCTCACTCCCACACCCGCTCAGGCGACGGCTCCCGCTCAGGCGCCGGCACCGGCACCGGCACCGACAGCTGTTCCTCCCACCGTCGAGGAGGCGCGCCTGGACAGGGCCGTACCGCAGGAGATTCTGCGGCGGAGCGGATTCGACGCCGCGGCCCGGGACTTCGCCGCCGCGCTGGAGGATGCCCGTTCGTACGAGGCGGCCGAGCGGGCCGTCGTACGGCATGGGTCGCGGCTGTGGCGGCGCGCGGTGGACCGGGCCCAGGGGCGCGGGCCCGCCGGCGGCGACCTGAGCCGGGACGACGACCGGCCGCTGTACTGGGCGCGGTTGGGCATGACCCGTGAGCTGCGCTCCTGGCAGCCGGAGTTCGCGCTCCCGGACGCGCGGCGGGCCCGGCTGCTGGACCGGCTGGAGGTGTCCTCGCGCGGGCAAGACGCGATCCGCTTCCCGTCCGGCCCGCCCGGGAAGGGGGTCAAGCGCGTGCTCATGACGGGCTTCGACCCGTTCACGCTGGACCGCGACATCCGCATCAGCAACCCGTCGGGCGCGGCGGCCCTCGCCCTGGACGGCACGCTGATCCGCACGGCGGACGGCTCCTGGGCCCGCGTCGAGACGGCGGTCTTCCCCGTACGCTGGCGCGACTTCGCCGACGATACGGTCGAGCGTGCCCTGCGCCCGCACCTGCCGCGCGTGGACCTCTTCACGACGGTGAGCCAGGGGCGGGTCGGCCGCTTCGACATCGAACGCTTCAACGGGGCGTGGCGGGGCGGCTTCCCCGACAACGAGAACGCCTCGTCGACGGGGACCGTGCCGGTCGCCGACCCGGCCTCCCAGCCGCAGTGGACCGCGACGACGCTGCCGTACGCGGCCATCGTGGCGGCGGACACGGGCGGCTTCCCGGTGTACGACAACACCTCGGTGACCGAGGTTCCCGCCGGCGCGACGGACCCGGTGGTCCGCCCCGGCGGCCCGACGCCGGGCTCCGCGGCCCGCGCGGGCGGGGGCGGCGACTACCTCTCGAACGAGATCGCCTACCGCGCGACCCTGCTGCGCGACCGGCTGGGGCTGCCCGCCCTGCCGGGCGGCCACGTCCACACGCCGGTGCTGCGGTTCGGGGCGGGCAACACGGACGCGGTGACGGACCCGGAGTTCCTGCGCAACCGAGCGGACATCACCGCCCAGGTGCGGGCGATCATCACGGTGGCGGCGGGGGCGGCCGGGGCAGCGGACTGATTCCGGAGGCCGCCGCTCACGGTCGGGTCAGGGCGAGCTTGTGATGCCCAGGGCGACGCCGAGTCCCACCAGAGTGGCGCCGATGGTGCGGTTCAGGACCTTCTGCGCCCGCAGCATGGCGGTGCGCAGGCGGGTGTGGGAGAAGAACAGCGCGACCAGGCCGAACCAGGCCAGGTGGGCGAGCGACATGAACAGGCCGTAGCCCACCTGCCGCCACAGCGGCGTGTCCGGGCCGACGACCTGGGTGAAGGTCGACACGACGAACAGCGTGGTCTTCGGGTTCAGGACGTTCGTCAGGAAGCCGGTGCGCAGGGCGCCCCACCGGGACAGGGACGCCTTGTTCCCGAGGTCGACCTCCAGGTCGGCGCGGGCGAAGAAGGTGCGCAGACCGATGTAGACCAGATACGCCGCACCCACGAGTTTGATGACGGTGAACAGCGCGGTGTTGGCGGCGATCAGCAGCCCGACGCCCAGCATCGTGTACGTGACGTGGACGAGGACTCCCGCCGCGACTCCCGCCGCGGCTAAGAGGCCCGTCGTACGGCCGTACAGATAGCTGTTGCGGACGACCATGGCGAAGTCGGCGCCCGGGCTGATGACGGCGAGGACCGTGATGACGGCGACGGCGATCAGCTCGGCCATGGCGTCAGCCCTTGCGGAGGTACGGGTTCGGGTTCGCGTTCGGGTTCGGGGCCGCGTAGGGGTGTGTCGCATCCGGGTGCGCCTGACTCGGGTACGCCTGGTCCGGGTGCGCCTGGTCCGGGCCCCCCTCGCCCCTCAGGTCGCGGACCATCAGCGTCGCGCCCGCCACCGCGCCGGGCATCAGGAACACCGCGACGAAGGGGACCAGGAAGGCGAGCGCCAGCGGCACGCCGAAGCCGAGAGTGAGCATGCGGCGGCCACGCAGGAGGGCGAGGCGCTCCTTGAGTTCGACGCCGCGGCGCTGGAGCGCCACCGCCGTGAGCTCCTCGGCGAGGAAGTAGCCGGAGACGCAGAAGCCCAGCACGGGGACGACGGTCTGGCCGATGACCGGGACGAAGCCGAGGGCGAAGAGGACGATGCCGTAGAGCGCGACCCGCACCAGGATGCGCAGGCTGTCACGGGCGGAGATCCACAGCTCCCGCCCGAGCGGCAGGCCGGACTCCGGTACGTCGCCGCCCTCGGATCGGTCGACCTGCTCGGAGAGCGACTCGTAGAAGGGCTGGCCGACGAGGAGCGTCACGGCGGTGAAGGTGATGACGGCGAGGAACAGGCCGAAGGTGAAGACCAGCGCGGTCAGGAAGCCGCGCAGCAGGCCCTGCCAGGGCGAGGACCAGTCGTCCGCGAAGGGCGTCACCCACGCGGTCAGGTCGTCGGCGCCGTACACCAGACCGATCAGCGCCCCCGCGTACAGCACGAGGGTGACCAGGCCGGGCAGCAGCCCGAACCCGAACCACCGGCCGTGCCGACCGACCCAACGCTGGCCCTTCATCACGTAGCCGAAGCCCGCCCCGAGATCACGCATGGGGTCACCCTAGGGCGTCACCCGATCGGGGCGCGAGGCGGCCTCGTCATGGGTGGGCGCCTGGGCGTAGCGCGTGAAGGGCCGCACCCCTCGCGAGGGGTGCGGCCCTTGGCACGGTGCGAGCCGGGTGCGACTCGGACGCGATGCTGATGCGGTACTGAACGCGGCGCTGATGCGCTGCGTTACGCGGCGCCGATGCAGTGCTGGCGCGGATGCGGTGCGATCAGACCGCGAGCTCGACCGTGATGTTGCCGCGGGTCGCCTTGGAGTACGGGCAGACCTGGTGGGCCTTCTCGATGAGGTCCTTGGCGGTGGCCTCGCTCACGTTCGGGATGTTCGCCGAGATCTTGACGATGATCCCGAAGCCCTCGGCGTTCTTGCCGATGCCGACCTCGGCGGTGACCGTCGAACCGGAGATGTCGGCGCCCTCCTGGCGGGCGACCACGCCGAGCGCGCCCTGGAAGCAGGCGCTGTAACCGGCGGCGAACAGCTGCTCCGGGTTGGTGCCCTCACCGGAGCCGCCCATCTCCTTGGGCGGGTTGACGACCACGTCGAGCTTGCCGTCGTTGGTGGCGACGCGACCGTCACGGCCGTTCTCGGCGGTGGCGACAGCGGTGTACAGGACGTCGGACTGCGTGATGGACATGTAAGAGGTTTCCTCCTGTGTTGCGCCGCGACTCGCGCCCACGATCGCGACGGCCTGGGGGTGAGCCTAACGGGTGAGCGAAACGATCATCTTCCCGGTGTTCTCGCCGCGCAACATCCCGAGGAAGGCCTCGACGCCGTTCTCCATGCCCTCGACGACGGTCTCCTTGTACTTCAGCTCACCGGAGGCCAGCCAGCCGGCGACATCCTTGACGAACTGCGGCTGGAGCGCGGCGTGGTCGCTGACCAGCATCCCCTGGAGGCGCAGCCGCTTGCCGATGACCATGGCCATGTTGCGGGGGCCGGGGGCCGGCTCGGTGTCGTTGTAGCCGGCGATCATGCCGCAGATGGTGACGCGGCCGTGGACGTTGAGCCGGGAGATGGCGGCTTCGAGGTGCTCGCCGCCGACGTTGTCGAAGTAGACGTCGATGCCGTCGGGGGCGGCCGCCTTGAGCTGCTCGGCGACGGGGCCGTTCTTGTAGTTGAAGGCGGCGTCGAAGCCGTACTCCTCGGTGAGCAGCTTGACCTTGTCGTCGGAGCCCGCCGAGCCGATGACGCGCGAGGCGCCGCGGAGCTTGGCCAGCTGGCCGACCTGGCTGCCGACGGCGCCGGCCGCGCCGGAGACGAAGACCGCGTCGCCCTCCTTGAAGGAGGCGGTCTCGAAGAGGCCGGCGTACGCGGTGAGCCCGGTCATGCCGAGGACGCCGAGGTACGCGGAGAGCGGGGCGATGGAGCCGTCGACCTTGGTGGCGTGCTTCACGTCCAGCTCGGCGTACTCGCGCCAGCCGAGGCCGTGGAGGACGTGGTCGCCGACGGCGAAGCCCTCGGCGCGGGAGGCGATGACCTCACCGACCGCGCCGCCGTCCATGGGGCGGTCGAGCTGGAAGGGCGGGACGTACGACTTCACGTCGTTCATGCGGCCACGCATGTACGGGTCGACGGAGAAGTGCAGGTTGCGGACGAGGATGCGGCCCTCACCGGGCTCAGTGACCGGCGCCTCGCGCAGCGCGAAGTCCTCCGGCTTCGGCCAGCCGTGCGGGCGGGCGACGAGGTGCCATTCACGGCCGGACGCGGGAAGAGCGGACATGCTGCGGTGCCTCCTGAGACGTGCTTCAGCAATCCTTCAAATTGCTTCACTACCTGAAACAACCATGCGGCCGGATATTTCAGGTTGTCAAGTAAATGGGTATCCTGATGTCCATGGCCAGCAGCAGCACCGGCAGCCCGGACAGATCGCGTCCGGAGACGCCGCGCACGGACACACCGCGTACGGACGCATCGCGTACGGACAGACCGCGTACGGATCCGCTCACCCTCGAAGTGGTGGAACTCATCGGCACGATCGTCGCCCGCTACCACGAGGAGTACGAGCAGGCGGCGGCGCAGCACTCGCTGACCGGCGCGCAGGCGCGGGTCCTGAGGCTGCTGACGCTCCAGCCGCTTCCGATGCGCCGTATCGCGACGTCCCTGCGGTGCGAGCCGTCGAACGTCACCGGCATCGTGGACCGGCTGGAGTCACGCGGGCTGGTGGAGCGCCGCCCCGATCCGGCGGACCGCCGGGTGAAGGTCGCCGCCGCGACGGAGGAAGGCCGCGCGACGGCGCGCCGCCTGCGGGACGCGCTGGACTTCGCGAACGAGCCGCTGGCGGCCCTCTCGGAGGAGGAGCGCACGGCGCTGCGAGACCTGCTGCGGCGAATGCTGGGCGAACCGGGCTCGGAGCCGGCTCCGGACCCCGCGTAGGGGCGCGCGTAGGGGCGTCGCGTCTGCGGCCCCCTGCTCAGCGGTGTCCTAGACGCACCACCAGAGGAACCAGTCGCAGCTCTCCGTCGGCGTCGGGTCGGGAGCGGGCTGGGAGGGAGGCTGCTCCGGGGCCGGGTCCGAGGGTGGGTCGCCGTCACCCGGGCCCGGCTCCTCCGGGTTCGGGTCGGTCCCGGGGTCCGGCTGGCCCGGCGCCGGGTCCTCCGGTGCGGGAGCGCCGGGCTCGCCCGGCGCCGGGGACACCGTCGGGGCTCCGGGGGCTCCGGGGGCGGAAGCCCCGGGGCTCGGGGCTCCCGGAGAGGCGGAGGCGCCGGGCGAGCCGGACGCCTGGACCCCCTCGCCGTCGCCCTCGCCGGGCTCGTCGTCGCCGGAGGGCCCGTCGGAGACCGTGGAGGCCGACGCGCTGATCGGGCTGGGGCCGTCGGGGCGCTCGCTGTCGCCGGACGGCTCGTTCGGCGCCGGCTGCGCCGTCTCGGCCATGTCGTCCTGCCGTACGGCGGTGGCGGCGCCGTCTTCGCCGGGGTGCTCGATCGCCAGCTCGGCCAGGCTCAGCGCGCCGGCCGCCAGCACCAGCGCGCCGAGCCCGATCAGGACCTTGCGGCCGCGCCGCTTGCGCGCACGGCGGCCGGCCGAACGGCTCCGGCGGCGGTTGGCCTGGCCGGTGCTCGCACGGCGAGGGCCCGCGGGCGGCTCCTCGTCACGACTCAGCTCGATCACGAGGTCGTCCGCCGCGGACATGTGCGGGTCGTCGTGCCGGAGCTCCTCGGCGGGCGTCCCGCAGCCGGCACAGGCCAGAGCGCCGTTGAGGTGCCGCTGACACTGGTGGCAGAAATCCATGGCGCCCGCAGGGTATGCGGGGACACAACACCGGAGATAGCCGGGGTTGTGAGGATCCTGTAAGGAACCGGCCAACACTCGGCGCGTCCGCTCGATTCACCCTTTAGGGGCCAGAAGGGGGCAGGATGTCCGCATGGTGGACAAGGGACGCTTCGATTCCGCACCCTCCGCCGCCCCGTTCGGGCCGGTCCATTTCCAACTGGTGCTCCTGCGCCGGATGGCCGACTTCCAGCCGGGGCTCGTGGAGGAGGCCAGGCGCGAGCTCGGGGCCTCGGTCGCCGACATGCGGGAGGCGAACCGCCGCTGGCAGGCCATGGCGCGGGCGCCCCGTGGGCGGGGTGCCGTCTCCCGCTACCGCTCCCTGCTGGGCGAGCCCGAGTCGCGGACCCGGCGCAGGATCGGCGACCTCGAGTGCGAAGCCCTGCTGTGGCGCCTCCCGCTCTGGCCCGACCTGCGTTTCGAGGTGCTGACCGCGCCGGGAGCCCGGACCGTGTGGAACGAGTGGCTCGTACGCGCCCCCGGCGCACCCGGCCCGGAGCTGCGAACGGCCGCCGACCTGCGCCCCTGGAGCTGCACGGTCGACGAGGTGGCCCGCGCCTTCCCGCCGGCGCGCCCGCAGGAGGGCAGCGCCCCGACCAGGTGGCGGTTGGCGTTCACGCTGCCGGACGGGGAGGCGTGCGTGGCGGAGTTCACGTGGGGGCTGCTGCAGCGGCTCGTGTAGCCGGGCCCGTGCTGTCGTACGGCCCGTGGATGAGCCCGAGGATGAGTCTGGGAGCCGCACCGCCCCCGGTCCTGGGACACCACCGCCCGCCGTACGTACATCCCGGCATCCCGGGTTCTGTCACCCCGTCAGCTCCCCCAGCGCGCGCCACGCGCCCCGTGACCGGACGATGCGAAGACGTACCGCTCTCGGGAGGATCGTCACCGTGACCGTCAGTCTTGAGCAGTTGCGCCGCTGCCATGTCGCCGTCGATCTGGGAGCCGCCAGGACCCGGGTCTTCGTCAAGGGCGTCGGGCTCGTCGTCGACGAGCCGAGCGTCGCCGCCGTCAACACCCGCACCGGAGCGCTGATCGCCGTCGGCGAGTTCGCCGAGAAGATGACCGGCCGCACCCCCGACTACATCCGGGTCGTCCGCCCCGTCTCCGGCGGCACCGTCGTCGACATCGAGATGGCCCAGCGGATGCTGCGTCATCTGCTGGGTGAGAAACTCCGGCGCCAGCTGCGCCGCAAGCCGCTGCTGCGCGCCGCCGCCTGCACGCCGCACGACAGCGATCCGCTCGCGCAGCGCGCCACCGTCGAGACGCTCGTCGGCCTCGGCGCCCGGCGCGTCGAACTCGTCGACACGCTCATCGCGGCGGCCGTCGGCTGCGGCCTGCCGGTGGAACAACCCACCGCCACGATGATCCTGGTGTGCGGAGCGGCCACCACCCAGGTCGCGGTGCTCTCCCTCGGGGCGATCGTCACCGCCGAGCGCATCCCGGTCGGCGGGAACGCCATCGACCACGCGGTCATCCAGTACCTGCGCCACCAGCACGAGCTGATGCTGCCGAGCCAGTCCGTACGCCCCCTCCAGCTCGCCCTGCACGGCAACGGCCTCACCCCGGCGGGGCCGGCGTCGACCGAGATCCACGGGCGTGACGTGGCCACCGGCCTGGCGCGTTCGGTACTCGTCGACACCGCCGCCGTACGCCAGGCGCTGCACACTCCGCTGACGGCCGTACTCGACGGCATCGGCAAGGTGCTGCGCGACTGCCCGCCCGACCTGGTGGCCGACCTCGTCGACCGCGGCATCATGATGGTCGGCGGCAGCGCGCTGCTTCCGGGCCTGGACCAGATGCTGCGTGACGCGACCGGCATGCCGGTGCACATCGCGGAACGGCCCGACATCTGCGCCGTTCTGGGGCTCGGCGCGATGCTGGAGGGCCGCATCCAGCCACTCACGATGAACCCGCTCACCGAAGCGGAGTGACCGGGGGCCGGGGCCGGGACGCGAGCGGAGGCCGGGGCAGGGGCGGGGACGGGACCAGTAGCGGCACCGGAAGCGCGAGCGAGAGCGGGAGCGGGAGCAGGCTTCCGTCGCTGCTCCAGGCGGTGCTGAGCCTCGGCACCGACCTCGACCTGCGCACCACGCTCCAGCGGATCGTGGACTCCGCCGCCGGGCTGACCGGCGCGCGGTACGGCGCGCTCGGCGTCGTCGACCCGGAGCGGGGCCGGATCACCGAGCTCTACACGTACGGGATGCCGGAGGCCGAGCGGCAGCGCGTGGGCGGGCTGCCCGACGGACGGCGCGGGGTGCTCGGCGCGCTGATCCGGGAGGCGGAGCCACTGCGGCTGGACGACCTGACGGCCGATCCGCGCTCGTGCGGCATCCCGCCGGGCCATCCGCGGATGCGGTCCTTCCTGGGCGTACCGATCCGCGTCGACACCGAGGTGTTCGGCAACCTCTACCTCACCGAGAAGCGTGCGGGCACCTTCACCGAGGAGGACCTGGCCATGCTGCGGGTGCTGGCCGCGCAGGCCGGCATCGCGATCGGCAACGCGCGGCTGTACGAGACGGCACGGCAGCGCGAGCGCTGGATCGAGGGCGCCGCCGCCGTCACGACCTCGCTCCTGACGGGCGAGCCGGCGGGCGAACCGACGGAGGGCTCCACGGGCGACACCGCTCCGGGCGCCGCCGCGGACGCCCCCACGAGCGACGCCGCGGGCGATGCCCTGACGACGGTCGCCGAGCGGGCCCGTGTGCTCGCCGACGCCTCGGCGGGCGTCGTCCTCCAGCCGACCGAGGAGGGCGGCATGGAGATCGTCGCCGCGTCCACGCCGCACGACCCGGGCGACCTGATCGGTACGACGATCGCGCCCGGCTCGCCCGTACTGGAGCACCTGCTGGGCGGCGAACCGGTCTTCGTCGAGGACTCCGCGACCGACCCCCGCATGACGACCCACGTGCGCACACGCTTCGGACCCTCGATGATGCTCCCGCTGCAGAGCGGCGGGAAACTGATCGGCACCCTCGCGCTCCCGCGCCGCCGCGGCGGCCGCCCCTACACGGCGCTGGAGCGGCTGCTCGCCTCGCAGTTCGCGTCCCAGGCCGCCCTGGCGCTCGTGCTCGCGGACGCGCGGCGGAACCGGGAGCGGCTGGCGGTCTACGAGGACCGCGACCGCATCGCCCGCGACCTGCACGACCTGGTGGTCCAGCGGCTGTTCGCCACCGAGATGATGCTGGAATCGACGCGGCGGCGGGCGGAGCCGGGGTCGGCGGATGCGGAACTGCTGGACCGGGCCGTGGACGAACTGGACTCGACGATCCAGGAGGTCAGAACCGCCATCTTCGCTCTCCAGCAGCCCCCGGCCGAGGTGCCCCGCTCCTTTCGCGGCCGCGTGCTCCGCGAGACCGGCGGCGCGGCCGCGCTCCTCGGCTTCCAGCCCTCGGTCCACTTCACCGGCGCGGTGGACACGCTGGTGGGCGGCCCGGTGGCCGACGAGCTCCTGTCCGCCCTGCGCGCCGCGCTCGCCTCCGCCCACCGCCGCGCCGACGTGTCGTCCGTGGACGTCGAGGTGGACGCGACGGCCGTCCTCCCGGATGGCCGCCCGGGCGTCCGCCTGGTCGTCACGGACGACGGCACGGCGGACAACGGCAGCCGGGGTGCGACCCTTACCTGGCAGTCCCCTCGCTGACGGCTGCTAGGAGACCGGCACCTCCCTCAGCAGGCGCGAGCCCCAGGGGCACCACCAGCCGCCGGGCAGGAAGGCGCCTCCAGCCTCGTCGAGATGGTCCTCGACGTACTGGATGGACGAGTCACACACCTCGATGGCGACCTCGAAGAACTGGACGGAGCCGGGGTCGAGGTGGAAACTCCAACCGGGGTTGTACGGCACGGACCGCTTGATGACCCTGCCCATGACGTGGATCTTCTCCTTCTCCTTGCCGCTCAGGATGTCCCTGGCCTCCTGGATCTTCGCGGCGTCGGTGAGTTGGAAGACGAACCTCTCCCTCATGGGCGGGTAGTCGAATTCGAAGTACGCCGTCTCCGCCGCCGCGGCTCGCGACGGACCGGTCCCCGCGCCGGCCCCGTGGGCGGGCTGGGCCAGGGTGAGGGCCAGCATGAGGACCGAGACGAGCGCGGCCAGTTTGGCTGGGAAATGTCGCACGTATACCTCCGGTTGAATCGAGCGCGGAAGCGCACCGCAACATCATTATTACGCTGCGTAATCACCCTCCATGCCGGGAAGCCTTGCCCCTGGCGACAACTCGCCACGGCCGGGTCCGCCGAAAATGGCTCGCCTCCCCGCCGCCCACGCCGCCACAGTGACGCGATGACCGAGATGTGGACGCCCGCCCTCGCGGGCGCGGCCGCCGGCCTCGGGGTCGCCATGCCCCTGGGCGCCGTCGGCGTACTGCTCGTACAGCAGGGCATGCGCGATCGGCGCGGAGCCAGGGCCGCCGCGTCGGCCGTCGCCGTCGTCGACATGGTGTACGCGGCGGTGGCCACCGCGCTGGGGCCGCTCGTCGCCGCGGCGCTGTCCGGTGTCGAGGCATGGGTGCGGCTCGTCTCCGCGGCCGTGCTGCTGGGCATCGCCGCGCACGGCCTGCGGGCCTCGCGGCACGCCACGGAGCCCGCCGCATCGCCACAGCCGCCCCAGTCGCCCCACCCGCCCCAGACCGCGGGGCGGACGTTCCTGCGGTTCGCGGCGCTGACCTTCATCAACCCCACAACCGCCCTCTACTTCGCGGCGCTCACCACGGCGCAGGGCACCGCACTGAGCGGCCCGGCGGCCGGGACGGTGTTCGTGGCCGGGGTGTTCGTCGCGTCACTCGCCTGGCAGCAGTTGCTCGTGGCGGCGAGCGGCGCCGCCGGAGCCCGCGCCTCCGACACCGTACGGAAGTGGACCTTCCGCATCGGGTACGGCCTGGTGGCGGTGTACGCGGTGAAACTCGCCCTGCCGCTGCCCTGACCCCCACTTTCCCCGCCGCTCCGCCCGGGGAGAATGGTGGGGCCACCGACAGCGAGGAGACGACGAGTGACTTTCCTGTTCCCGGCCCTGGCCGCACGGCCGGACCGGCCCGCGCTGCGTTTCGGCGAGAGGCCCGCGCTCACGTACGGCGAACTGAGCGCCGCGGCAGGCGCGTTGGCCGCGCGACTCCAGCAGTCTCTGTCCCTCCACAAGCCGCTCGACCAGCCGGGCGCTCGGCAGCCGGGGCGGATCGCCGTGTGGGCCACGCCCACCCCCGAGACCGCTGTCGCGGTGGTCGCCGCGCTGCTCGCCGGCGTACCGGCCGTACCGCTCAACCCGAAGACCGGCGAGCGCGAGCTGACGCATATCGTCTCCGACAGCGCGCCCGCCCTGGTGCTGGCCGCACCGGGTGAGGAGTTGCCCGCGCCGCTCGCGGGCGTGGCGCGCCTCGACATCACCCTCGCCGCGGACGGGGACGGGGACGGGGCCGAGCCCGAGGTGGGGCTGACCGGTGAGCCGCAGGAGCCCGAAGCCCCCGCCCTCATCGTCTACACCTCCGGCACCACCGGCCCGCCCAAGGGCGCGGTCCTCCCCCGCCGCGCGATCGCGACGACGCTCGACGCGCTGGAGGAGGCCTGGGCGTGGACGGCCGACGACGTCCTCGTGCACGCCCTGCCCCTCTTCCACGTCCACGGGCTGATCCTCGGCATCCTCGGCCCCCTCCGGCGCGGCGGATCCGTACGCCACCTCGGCTCGTTCACCACGGACGGGGTCACGCGCGAGCTGGCGTCGGGCGGGACCATGCTGTTCGGCGTACCGACGATGTACCACCGCCTCGCCGAGGCCCTTCCCTCCGACCCGGAGCTGGCCAAGGCTCTGGCCGGCGCACGGCTGCTGGTCTCCGGCTCGGCGGCGCTGCCCGTCCACGACCACGAACGGATCGCTGCCGCGACGGGACGGCACGTCATCGAGCGGTACGGCATGACCGAGACCCTGATGAACACCAGTGTCCGCGTCGGCGGTGAGGCACGTCCCGGCTCCGTCGGCGCCCCCCTGCGCGGCGTGGAGCTGCGCCTGGTCGAGGAGGACGGCTCCGAGATCACCGCGTATGACGGGGAGACGGTCGGCGAGATCCAGGTGCGGGGCCCGAACCTGTTCACGGAATACCTCAACCGCCCGGACGCCACCGCCGCCGCCTTCGACGGCCCCTGGTTCCGGACCGGCGACATGGCGGTACGGGACGCGGACGGTTCGGTACGGCTCGTGGGGCGCAAGGCGACCGATCTGATCAAGAGCGGTGGCTACAAGATCGGCGCCGGGGAGATCGAGAACGCGCTCCTGGACCACCCCGGCGTACGCGAGGCCGCCGTCACCGGCGAGCCGGACCCGGACCTGGGCGAACGGATCGTGGCCTGGATCGTCCCCGCGGACCCCGGGGACCCGCCCACCGCCCAGGAGCTGGCCGACCACGTGGCGGCCCTGCTCGCTCCCCACAAGCGGCCCCGTACCGTCCACTACCTCGCCTCGCTGCCCCGCAACGACATGGGCAAGGTCATGAAGCGAGCACTCCATGTCTGAGAACGCCCGGTCCAAGAACTCGCGGTCCGGGAACTCGGGGTCCGAAAGCTCGGGGGCTGAGAACTCCCGCCTGCCGGCCCGCCGCGCCATAGCCCTCCTCACCGACGACTTCGCCGAGCACAAGCCCTCCGTCGAGCACGACCCTGCCGCCGGGCACACCGCCCACGCCCCGGACGACGGGCCGCTGTCCTGGCAGGGTTACGACGCTTCACGCGCGCGTGCAGCCGACCGTACGGGCGAGGAGGAGTCCATCCTCTACGGCACGGCGACCATCGGGGGCCGCCGCTGCGCGCTGCTCGCGTTCGAGTTCGGCTTCCTCGGCGGCTCCCTGGGCGAACGGGCCGGCGACCGCCTGGAGGATGCCTACCGCCTGGCGCGCGAGCAGCGCGTTCCGCTGGTCTCGCTCGTCGCGACGGGCGGCAGCCGTATGCAGGAGGGCATGATCGCGCTGACCCAGCTCCAGCGGGTGGCGCGTGCGACGGTGCTGCTCCGGGAGGCGGGCGTGCCGCACATCGCCGTGCTGCGGGACCCGGCGACCGGCGGCGGCTGGGCAACGGTCGGCGCGGGCGCCGATGTGATCCTGGCGCTGCCCGGTGCGCAGATCGGCTTCGCCGGCTCACGCGTACGGCCGGCGGACGCGGACCCGTCGGCGTACACGGCCGAGGGCCAGCTGGCTGCGGGTCATGTCGACGCCGTCGTACGGCCAGGGGAGCTCCGGGAGACGGTCACGCGCTGGCTGACCGCGCTGACGACGCCCGCGCCGGGGCCCGTGGTGCCGCCCTCCGCCCTGTCGGACGCGGCCTCTCTCCCCGCCAGCGGCTGGGACGCCGTGCTCCAGGCCCGCGATCCGGCCCGGCCGCGCGCCGAGGCGTACCTGGAGCGGTACTTCACGTACCGGCTGCCACTCGTGGGCGACCGCTGCGGCGGTGCGGACCCGGGGCTGCTGTCCGGCGTGGGGCTGCGGCCCGACGGGCAGGCGGTGGCGTACGTCGCGCAGTGCGGCACCGCGACCCGCCCGGTCGGTTACCGCACGGCCGCGCGGGTGATCCGCCTGGCGGACCGGCTGGGTCTGCCGGTGCTGACCCTCGTCGACACGCCGGGCGCCGCGAACGACGCCGAGGCGGAGCGTACGGGCGCGGGCGCGGCGATCGCGGACGCGTTCGCGGCGGTCGCCGGGGCGCGGGTGCCGGTGACGACGCTGCTGATCGGCGAGGGCGGCTCGGGCGGGGCGCTGGCCCTGGCGGCCTCGGGCAACACCTGGGCGACGCCCGACAGCTACTTCTCGGTGATCGCCCCGGAGCTGGCGGCCGCGATACTCAAGCGGCCGCCCGAGGAAGCACCGCACACGGCCGAACAGCTGCGACTGCGCCCGCAGGACCTCGTGGAGCTGGGCATCGTGCGCGGCATCGTGTGACGTAACGCCGCCGATGGTGGCCGATGATGGCCGGTGGTTGCCAGCCGATGGTCGCCGTTGGTTACGGGGTCTCCTCCAGGCACTCGCCCTTCGCCGGGTCCACCTCGGCGAGGTCGAGTGCGGCGGTCAGCTCGTTGAGGCGGGCACGCAGGGCACGGACCTCGTCCAGCGACATCCCGGTCGCGGCGGCGATCCGCCGCGGCACCCCAAGGGCGCGCTCACGGAGGGCCGTCCCGGCCTCCGTGGGCCGTACGGTCACGGACCGCTCGTCCTCGGGGCTGCGGCGGCGCTCGACGTAGCCGGCGCTCTCCAGGCGCTTGAGCAGGGGCGAAAGGGTGCCGGAGTCGAGGCGCAGATGCTCGCCGATGCGCTTCACGGGCAGTTCGCCGTGTTCCCAGAGCACGAGCATGACCAGGTACTGCGGGTAGGTGAGGCCGAGGTCCTTCAGCGCGGTGCGGTACACGCCGTTGAAGGCGCGTGTGGCGGCGTGGAGCGAGAAGCAGATCTGGTGGTCGAGGCGGAGGAAGTCCTCGTCGCGCGCGATGCCGGGCGTATCCATGGATCCATGTTACTCCGAGCACTATTCAGTTGTGCACAACTAAATAGTGCGCTACAAAGAAACCCGTCACCGCCCCACGCCTGAGAGGACGGGCCCCACCATGGACGCCCTGTACACCGCCGTCGCCACCGCCAACGGCCGCGAAGGCCGCACCGTCAGCTCCGACGGTCACATAGACCTGCCGCTCGCCCACCCCAAGCCGCTCGGCGGCAACGGACAGGGCACCAACCCGGAGCAGCTCTTCGCCGCCGGTTACGCGGCCTGCTTCGCCAGCGCGATGGGCGCGATCGGCCGCCAGGAGAAGATCGACGTCAAGGACGCTTCGGTCACCGCCGAGGTCAGCATCGGCAAGGACGACGACGGCGGCTTCGGCCTCGCCGTGGTCATGCGCGTCGAACTCCCGGACCACCTCCAGGGTGAGGCGGGCCGCGAGCTGCTGGAGAAGACCCACGCGTACTGCCCGTACTCCAAGGCGACGCGCGGCAACATTCCGGTGGAGCTCGTCATCGAGTGACCCGCACGGCGACGACCGGGGCGACGGGAGCGTCAGTAGCCCGGCCCGCCCCACCCCGTAACCGCCGTCTGCTCCAGCCGGCGCGAGCGGTAGCTCTCGCCGTCGAGGGTGAGGACGTCCGCGTGGTGGACGAGGCGGTCGACCGTCGCCGAGGCGATGCCGCTGTCGCCGAAGACCTCGTCCCAGCGGCCGAAGGGCCGGTCGCTGGTGACGATCAGCGAGGCGCGCTCGTAGCGGTGCGACACCAGCCGGAAGAAGAGGTGGGCGACGTCGTCGTCGAAGGGCACGTACCCGACCTCGTCCACGATCAGCAGCGGGTACGCGTCGAGCTCGGCGAGCAGCTTCCCGAGGCGCCCGGCGGCCTTGGCCTCCCGGAGCCGGTCGGCCCAGTCGGCGGCGGTGGCGAACAGCACCCGGTGGCCCGCCTGGCAGGCCCGTACGCCCAGCGCGATGGCGAGGTGCGTCTTGCCGGTGCCGGGCGGGCCGAGGAGCACGACGTTGTCCCGGCGGGTGACGAAGTCGGCCTTGCCTAGTTGGGCGAGAGTCTGCGGGTCGGGCGCCCGGAGGTGTCCGTCGTCGAACATCTCCAGTGTCTTGCGCGCCGGAAAGCCGGCGGCCTGGATCCGCTCCTCCGCCTCGGAACGCTCCTGCTCGCCCACAGCCCCGCGCTCGCCTCGGCTTCCGTGGCCGTGCCGCGCCGTGTCGGCCCGGGCGACTCCCTCACTCGCGTCACTGCCGTCCGCCTTCCGTCCGTCCCGCTGGCGCGGCAGGACGACGTAGTGCGGTGACTCCTTCGGTCCATGGCCCTTGGCCTCGTGCGCGGCCATGGGCCCGGACATGTAGGCGAGGATGGCCGCCGAGACGATGAAAGCCATGTGGATGACCGTGCCCCACAACAGGTCGTGTCGGGGCGTGTGGTGCACGTCGACGAACATCTGGAGCAGGTGCACCGACGAAATTCCGACGATCGCCGTTGCCAGCTTCACCTTCAGCACATTGGAATTGACGTGCGAGAGCCACTCCGGCTGATCGCGGTGTCCCTGCAGCCCGATACGGGAGACGAACGTCTCGTACCCGCCCACGATCACCATGATCAGCAGATTGGCGATCATCACGACATCGACGAGCTTGAGTACGGCGAGCATGACGTAGGTCTCGTCCGCCTGGCCACTGATGACATGGTCGACGAGGTGCCAGAGCTCGTTGAAGAACTTGTAGACGTACACGCCCTGTGCGGCCACGAGGCCGAAATACAGCGGGGCTTGGAGCCAACGGGTGGCGAACAGGGCCAGGCCGACGGTCGTGATGGTCGACGGGGACGAGGATGTGCGGGACAACGAGACCTCCAGCGACGGGGGGTTCCGCCATTCTGGTGCGCCGCCGCCGAAAATCTTAATTCGAGCCACCCTTTGGGATTAATAGAATTCCAGTAGCACAACCCTCGTGAGGGTTCATCACACATATCGACAAATACCGCCGACGAACATCCGGACATGTCGATATGCCGACTCACGTCCCTGCGGCCTCGACCCCGTACACCCGCCTCCCTCCACGCCCCCTCCACCCCGCACGGCCGGGAAAGTCACCGGAAACCCAGGTGTGCCGGGGTGCGTGGGCGAGTAACGTGCGGGCCATGTCGAGCCCCGAGTCGGACGAGGTGGGGGCTTTCGGTCACGCCGTCAGCCCCCTGAACCACTAAGTCCTGCCGTCCCCGCCACCCCGCCGCGCGCTGCGGCCGGGTCGGACGCGCGTGCCTTCGGTTGCTGACCGCGGTGACGAGATGACCGTCTCGTGCTTCTCCTCACCCGGAGCCCCTTGATGCCTCTCCCGCTGTATCTGCTCGCCATGGCGGTCTTCGCCATGGGTACCTCCGAATTCATGCTCGCCGGCCTCCTGCCGGGCATCGCCTCGGACTTCGGCGTCACCGTCGGAGCGGCAGGCACACTCACCTCGGCCTTCGCGATCGGAATGGCCGTCGGCGCCCCGCTCATGGCCGCACTTGCCCGCAACCGGCCGGGGCGGAGCAGCCTTCTCGGGTTCGTCCTCGTGTTCTTGGCCACCCATGTCGTGGGCGCTGCCACCACGAGCTTCCTGGTCCTGTCCGCGACCCGGGTGGTCTCGGCGCTCGCGAACGCCGGGTTCCTCGCCGTGGCTCTGACCACTGCCGCCACCCTCGT
Source organism: Streptomyces sp. NPDC003036 (assembly GCF_040611175.1). Taxonomy (NCBI): domain Bacteria; kingdom Bacillati; phylum Actinomycetota; class Actinomycetes; order Kitasatosporales; family Streptomycetaceae; genus Streptomyces; species Streptomyces sp. NPDC003036. The sequence continues at coordinate 46,056 of NZ_JBEXNO010000007.1, forward strand.
CCCGCCCGACAAGAAGGGGCGTGCGCTGGCGGTGCTGCTGTCCGGCACGACGGTGGCCACGATCGCCGGCGTCCCAGCGGGTTCGGTGCTCGGCACACTGCTCGGCTGGCGTGCCGCTTTCTGGGCTGTCGCTGTTCTCTGCCTTCCCGCGGCGCTCGGCATCCTCACGGGAGTCCCGGCGCGGGCCGCGGCGGACGGCCTCGTCGGCGGTCCGGCCCTGCGGTCGGAGCTCGCACAGCTCCGAAGGCCGCGAGTGATCCTCGTCATGCTGCTCGGCGCGCTGGTCAACGCGGCGACCTTCGCGAGCTTCACCTTCCTCGCCCCTGTCGTGACCGACACGGCCGGGCTCGGCGCGCTGTGGATCCCCATGGCCCTAGTGCTCTTCGGTGCCGGTTCCCTCGTCGGTGTCACGCTCGCCGGACGCCTCTCCGACCGGCGCCCCGGCCTGGTCCTCGCCTTCGGCGGCCCGCTGCTGCTCGTCGGCTGGCCGGCTCTGGCCCTGCTGGCCGACAAGCCGGTCGCTCTGCTGACCCTCGTGTTCGTGCAAGGCGCGCTGTCCTTCGCGCTGGGCAGCACACTGATCACGCGAGTCCTCTACGAGGCCGCAGGAGCCCCCACCATGGCCGGCTCCTACGCGACCGCGGCCCTCAACGTCGGCGCCGCCGCCGGACCGCTGATCGCCGCGGCTGCCCTCGGCACCGCGGCCGGGGGCCTCGGGCCGCTCTGGGCGAGCGCACTCCTCGTCCTGGTCGCGCTCCTCATCGCGTACCCCTTGCGTGGGGTGATCGCAGCGGGGCCGGTCGAAGCGGCAGAGACCAGTAGGGTGGCCCGTCATGGACGGGGGCTCGGGAATTGAGATGGTCGCGGTACCGCCGGGGCGGGTGACGCTGTCGGATCGGCGGACGCAGCGCGGTTGGGCGGTCGATGTCGCGCCGTTCCGGATGGCTGCCTTCCCGGTCACGCAGTCGTTGTACGCCCAGGTCACCGGCGTGCGGCCGAGTACCGCCCAGGGCGACCGGCTGCCCGTGGAGGGTGTGTCGTGGTGGGACGCGGTCCGCTTCTGCAACGCGTTGTCCTCGCGCGAGGGGCTGACGCCCGCGTACCGCCTCTCCTCCGACGACGAGACGGTCGAATGGGATGCCTCCGCCGAGGGGCACCGGCTCCCGACCGAGGCCGAATGGGAGCACGCCTGCCGCGCGGGGACGACCGGCCCCCGGTACGGCCCGCTCGACGACGTCGCCTGGTACGGGGACAACTCGGAGGGGTGCATCCGCCCTGTCGGCGGTAAGCGGCCCAACGCCTGGGGTCTGTACGACATGCTGGGCAACGTGTGGGACTGGTGCTGGGACGTCTACGACGCCGAGGTGTACGGCACCTACCGGGTGCTCCGCGGCGGCGGATGGTCCGACGAGCACTGGAGCTGCCGGGCCTCGGTGCGGCGGCGCAGCCACCCGACCTTCCGGATCGACGATGTGGGATTCCGCACGGCGTGCTCGCTGCCGGCGCGGCTGTGACGTCTCCTTCTGATCGGTCCGCCACCTTCCGCCCCTGCGTGCGGCGGCGGAACCGCCCTGTGCGCATCCGGTGATCAGACGTGGGTGATCACCGGTATGCCGACATTCGTGGCGGATCGCACGTCCGCGGAGTGCCCGGATTATCGGATCCTCGTCCTACGCTGGATGCCATGTCCCACACCCTGCGTTCTCCCGTCCAGCCGGATGCCGATGCCTTGAATTCGGCGATCCGAGAGCTGTGGGCGCGCGCCGGCGGGCAGCTGTCGCCGGACGAGCACCGGATCTATCAGCGCCTCGTCGTCCTCTGGGCTGCGGCACAGCAGGGGGACATCACCTCGGCGGCGTAGCCCCGCCGCGCGGCGTCTCCCCGTACGCGTACCCACACTCGTACTCGTGCCCGTACGAGGGACGGTGGCTTGATAGGGAGCGGCTCAGCGGTGGCACCGCCGGGGAGCGGCGGCGCCCGCTGGTACGTCTCTACGAGAAGAAACGTTTCTGCTGACCACTGCTGTGGTGGGGCGGGTGGGACTCGAACCCACGGCCGACGGATTATGAGTCCGCTGCTCTAACCGGCTGAGCTACCGCCCCTTACGGCGCGTCGCGCACATTTGTGCGCGCCGTCTGCCGCAGCATAGCCGCTCATACGATCTCCTGCTCCGGATGGTCGGCATACGCACGCCCATGAAGACCGCGCTGAGCGCTGCGCGGTTCCCGTCACGGTCGGATCGATCCGGGAAGCCTCGGTTTCACCGCCGGAACGCGAAAGAGGACCCCCTCCCAGGGGTCCTCTCCCAGCACCGCTCCCCCGGCTGGACTCGAACCAGCAACCCTCCGGTTAACAGCCGAATGCTCTGCCAATTGAGCTACAGGGGATCGCGCTCCCCCGACTGGACTCGAACCAGTAACCTGCCGGTTAACAGCCGGCTGCTCTGCCAATTGAGCTACAGGGGATTGCTGCGTTGCACCGAACGCACCCACCCGGGGCTTCCCGGGCGGCGCTCGCTCGCTGCGACACATACATTAGCGCAAGCAGGGGGGTGCTCCGCCAATCGGTTCCCCGGGGTGATCTCCGGCCACGCGGGTAGGCGGCCAGCACCAACGCCTTCGGAAGGGTGGCAGCCATGCGGTACAAGCTCGCGTTCGTCGTTGGACTGGCCTTCGGGTACGTGCTCGGCACCCGGGCCGGCCGGGAGAGGTACGAGCAGTTGCGGAAGTCGGCGCGTGACCTCTCGCAGAACCCGGCCGTGCGCAACGCCGCCGAGTCGGCGGCGCACACCGGGCGGGAAGTGGCCGAGAAGGCACTTCACGCCGTGAGCGACAAGGTCGGGGACCGGGTTCCCGAGTCGGTCGCCGAGCGGGTGCGCTCGCTGCGGGAGCGCGGCCAGGGCGGTGAGGACGAGTGGGGAACCACTAATACCTGAGCCGAGCCGCTCAGCGCCTGCGCCCTGCGCCGCTGTAATGCCGGTGACACCCCGGCCGGTCGCGACCGGCCGCGGTACCTGGCGGGCCGTGGTGTGTCCCGAGTGCGGCAGAATCTATGCCCATGGGGATAGTCGCCGGGTTGGACAGTTCGTCGGGTTTCACGCGCATCGTCGTCTGTGACACGGACACGGGCGCCGTACTGCGGCAGGGCTACGCGCCCCACCCCGTCGAGCCGAAGGCCACCGAGGTCGACCCGCAGGCGTGGCTGCTCTCCCTCGGGGAAGCCGCTTCCGGCGGCCTGCTGGAAGGTGTGCAGGCCATCGGCGTCTCCGCGCAGCAGCACGGGTTGCTGCCGCTGGACCCGCAGGGTGCGCTGGTGCGGCCCGCGCTGGTCGGCAACGACAAGCGCGCGCAGGTCGCCGCCGCGGACCTGATCGAGGCGTTCGGCGGCCGTCAGGCGTGGGCCGAGGCCGTCGGCTGCGTACCGCAGGCGGCGCAGCCGGTGGCGAAGCTGCGGTGGCTGGCGCGTACCGAGCCGGAGGCGGCGGCGCGCGTGGCGATGGTGATGCAGCCGCACGACTGGCTGGTGTGGCAGCTGCTGGGCCGGCCGGCGCGCCGCACCACGGACCGGGGGGCGGCTTCCGGTACGGGGTACTGGTCGGCCGGCACCGGTGCGTACCGGCCGGACCTGGTGGAGCTGGCGCTGGGGCACCAGGCCGCGCTGCCGGAGGTCCTGGGACCCGCCGAGGCCGCGGGCGTCACGCCCGAGGGGCTGCTGATCTCCGCGGGGACCGGCGAGACCATGGCCGCCGCGCTGGGGCTCGGGCTCGGGATCGGTGACGCCGTGGTCTCGCTAGGCGCGTCGGGGTCGGTGATGGCCGTGCACCACGAGGCGCTGGCCGACCCGCGAGGCATGATCACGGCGTTCGCGGACGCGACCGGGATGCACCTGCCGGTCGTGCACACCTCGAACGCGGTGCGGGCGCTGCGCGGCACCGCGGAGATGCTGGGCGTGGACAGCCTCGAGGAGCTGTCGGCGCTGGCGCTGAAGTCGACGCCGGGCGCCTCCGGACTCGTACTCCTGCCGTATCTGGAGGGTGAGCGGACGCCGCAGCTGCCGCACACCGCGGGGACTCTGAGCGGGCTGCGGCGCGAGTCGATGAAGCCCGAACATCTGGCGCGGGCGGCTTTCGAGGGCATGCTGTGCTCGCTCGCCGACGCCATGGACGTACTGCGCGGGCGCGGCGTGGAGGTGCGGCGGGTGTTCCTGCTGGGGGCGGCCGCCGAGCTGCCCGCCGTGCAGGCCGCCGCGCCGGCGATCTTCGGCGCGCAGGTCGTCGTGCCGCAGCCGGCGGATTACGCGGCGCTCGGTGCGGCGCGGCAGGCGGCGTGGGCGCTGGGGGTGTCCCACGGTGCGCTGTCGCCGCAGGCTCCGCCGGCCTGGCAGGCGGCCGCGATGCAGGTGTTCGAGCCGGGTGAGGAGCTGGCCGTGGGGCAGGCGGTGCGGCAGCAGTACGGGGCGACGCGGGACCAGCTGCACCCGGGAGCGTTCGAGGCGTGAACGCCCGCGCGCGAAGCCTTTCGCGCCGGGCAACGGGCGGCCAATGCCCCTGCTGCCCGCGATGATCGGCGAAAAGCGCTCGTAAGGGGCCGGGGCGGCGGGGATAGTTGATGGTGTGCTCAGACAACTTCTTCGCCGCCACCTAGGGCCGTACAAACGGCCCATCGTCGTGTTGGTGGTCCTTCAGTTTCTGCAGACCTGCGCCTCCCTCTACCTCCCCAGCCTGAACGCCGACACCATCGACAACGGTGTCGTCCTCGGTGACACGGGCTACATCCTTCGGTTCGGCGCCGTGATGATCGCCGTCTCGGTGGTGCAGGTAGTCTGCAACATCGGCGCCGTCTACTACGGGGCGCGCACGGCGGCCGCGTTGGGCCGGGACGTACGGGCGGCGGTCTTCGACCGGGTGCAGTCGTTCTCGGCGCGGGAGGTCGGGCAGTTCGGGGCGCCGTCCCTCATCACGCGTACGACCAATGACGTCCAGCAGGTCCAGATGCTGGTGCTGATGTCGTTCACTCTGATGGTGTCGGCACCGATCATGTGCGTGGGCGGCATCGTCATGGCGCTCGGGCAGGACGTGCCGCTGTCGTCGGTGCTGCTGGCCGTGGTGCCGGTGCTCGCCCTATCCGTCTCGCTCATCGTGAGGCGGATGCGTCCGCTGTTCCGCACGATGCAGGAGCGGCTGGACGCCGTGAACCGGGTGCTGCGCGAGCAGATCACCGGTAACCGGGTCATCCGTGCCTTCGTACGGGACGCGTACGAGCGGGAGCGGTTCGGGGCGGCGAACGGCGCTCTGACCGACGTGTCCGTGGCGACCGGGCGGCTGATGGCGCTGATGTTCCCGACGGTGATGACCGTGGTGAACGTGTCGAGCGTCGCGGTGGTGTGGTTCGGCGCGCACCGGATCGACAGCGGCGGGATGGGGATCGGGGCGCTGACGGCCTTCCTCGCGTATCTGCTGCAGATCGTGATGGCCGTGATGATGGCCACCTTCATGTTCATGATGGTGCCGCGTGCCGAGGTGTGCGCCGAGCGCATCGAGGAGGTGCTGCGGACCGAGTCGAGCGTCGTGCCGCCGGCGTCACCCGTGCGGGAGCTGGCCCGGCACGGACACCTGGAGATACGGAACGCAGACTTCCGCTATCCGGGCGCCGAGGAGCCGGTACTGCGCGGTGTCGACCTGGTCGCCCGGCCCGGCGAGGTGACGGCGGTCATCGGGTCGACGGGCAGCGGCAAGTCGACCCTGCTGGGGCTGGTGCCCCGGCTGTTCGACGCGACGGGCGGCGAGGTGCTGGTCGACGGCGTCGACGTGCGCGAGCTCGACCCGGCACTGATGGCGCGTACGGTCGGGCTCGTACCGCAGAAGCCGTACCTCTTCTCGGGGACGATCGCGACGAACCTGCGGTACGGGAACCCGGGCGCGACGGACGAGGAGCTGTGGCACGCGCTGGAGGTGGCGCAGGCCGCCGACTTCGTACGGGAGTTGGAGCACGGTCTCGAGGCGCCCATCGCGCAGGGCGGGACGAACGTGTCGGGCGGGCAGCGGCAGCGACTGGCCATCGCGCGGACGCTGGTGCAGCGGCCGGAGATCTATCTCTTCGACGACTCGTTCTCGGCGCTGGACTACGCCACGGACGCGCGCCTGCGGGCCGCGCTGGCGGCGGAGACGGCGGACGCGACGGTCGTGATCGTCGCGCAGCGCGTGTCGACGATCCGCGACGCCGACCGGATCGTCGTCCTCGACGAGGGCCGGGTCGTGGGGGTGGGGCGCCATGAGGAGCTGATGGCGCGCAATGAGACGTACCGGGAGATCGTGCTCTCCCAGCTGACGGAAGCGGAGGCAGCCTGATGGCGGGGCCGGCGGGACGGATGATGGCCGGCGGCGGCCCCGACCAGAGGTCGATGGACTTCAAGGGGTCGGGCAGGCGGCTGCTGCGGCAGCTGGCGCCGGAGAAGGCCACGCTGTGGCTGATGCTGGCGGCCGGTGTGGTGGGCGTGGCGCTGTCGGTGGCCGGGCCGATGATCCTCGGCAAGGCGACGGACCTGGTCTTCGCGGGGGTGGTGGGGCGCGGGATGCCGGAGGGCGCCTCCAAGGAGCAGGCGCTGGAGGCACTGCGGGCGAAGGGCGACGACGGGCTGGCGGACATGCTGTCCGGGGTGGACTTCACGCCCGGGCACGGGATCGACTTCGGCTCCGTGGGTTCGGTGTTGCTGGCGGTGCTGGTGGTGTACGTGGTCGCCGGTGTGACGATGCTGGTGTCGACACGTCTGTCGATCAAGGTGATCAACCGGACCGTGTACCGGATGCGCGAGGACGTCCAGGCGAAGCTGGAGCGGCTGCCGCTGTCGTACTTCGACCGGGCCAAGCGCGGCGAGGTGCTGAGCCGGGTGACGAACGACATCGACAACATCTCGCAGACCATGCAGCAGACCATGGGACAGCTGATCAACTCGGCGCTGACCATCGTGGGCGTGCTGGCCATGATGTTCTGGATCTCACCGTTGCTGGCCCTGGTCGCGCTGGTGACCGTGCCGTTGTCGGTGGTCGTGGCGATGAGGGTCGGCAAGCGGTCGCAGCCGCACTTCGTGCGGCAGTGGCAGTCGACGGGCCGCCTCAACGCCCACATCGAGGAGATGTACAGCGGACACGCGCTGGTCAAGGTCTTCGGGCGGCAGGAGCAAGCAGCCGAGGGCTTCCGGGAGCAGAACGAGGCGCTGTACGAGGCTGGGTTCAAGGCGCAGTTCAACAGCGGGCTCATGCAGCCGCTGATGTTCTTCGTGTCGAACCTCAACTACGTGCTGGTGGCCGTGGTGGGCGGGCTGCGGGTCGCCTCGGGGGCGCTGTCCATCGGGGACGTGCAGGCGTTCGTCCAGTACTCGCGTCAGTTCTCGATGCCGCTGACGCAGGTCGCGTCCATGGCGAACCTGGTGCAGTCGGGTGTCGCGTCCGCCGAGCGCGTCTTCGAGCTGCTGGACGCGGAGGAGCAGGCGCCGGACGCCGCACCGGTGGCGGGCCGGGTCTTCGAGCCGGCGGGGCGGGTCTCCCTGGAGAAGGTGTCGTTCCGATACGAGCCGGACAAGCCGCTCATCGAGGACCTGTCGGTGACGGTCGAGCCGGGGCAGACGGTCGCCATCGTCGGCCCGACGGGCGCGGGCAAGACGACGCTCGTGAACCTGCTGATGCGGTTCTACGAGGTGACAGGCGGCCGCGTCCTCTTCGACGGGGTCGACGCGACCGCGGTGTCGCGCGAGGAACTGCGCTCGCGCATCGGCATGGTGCTCCAGGACACCTGGCTGTTCGGCGGCACGATCGCCGACAACATCGCGTACGGCGCGCCGCGCTCGCGCGAGGTGTCGCGGGAGGAGATCGAGGCGGCGGCGCGGGCCGCGCACGCGGACCGGTTCATCCGGACGCTCCCCGACGGGTACGACACCGTCATCGACGACGAGGGCGCGGGGGTCAGCGCGGGCGAGAAGCAGCTGATCACGATCGCGCGGGCGTTCCTGTCGGACCCGGTGATCCTGATCCTGGACGAGGCGACGAGCTCCGTGGACACGCGCACGGAGGTGCTGATCCAGAAGGCGATGGCGCGGCTGGCGCACGGGCGGACGAGTTTCGTGATCGCTCACCGGCTGTCGACGATCCGCGACGCGGACGTGATCTTGGTGATGGAGAATGGGGCCATCGTCGAACAGGGGACGCACGCGGAGCTGTTGGCGGCGGAGGGCGCGTACGCGCGCCTGTACGCGGCGCAGTTCGCGCAGGCGGTCGCCGAGGTCGACTGACCGTGCGGCGAGGGAAACGGATCAAGGGGGAGCTGGGGAACATGGCGGAAGAGGGCGCGGGCGCGGGAGAGATGGGCGCCGGAGAGATGGGCGCCGGAGAGATGGTCGGGGGTTCGGGCGCGGGTTCGGGCGGAGGTCCGGGCGGGAGCCGCGCCGGGACGGGGCTGGCGCTGTGGCTGCCGATCGGGGTGGCACTGGGGATCAGCCTGGGGCAGCTGAGCGACAACCTGGGGCTGGGCATCGCCTTGGGGCTGAGCCTGGGCGCGGCGGTCGGCGCCGGGGTGGACGCGTCACGCCGTCGGCAGGGGTCGACTGAACATCCTTCATGACCTTTGCGATCGCCTGGGTCGAACCTTGGGCTCTTCCGACGGGCTTCTGGCTATGTCTGGCGTCTTTGGGCGTCTTCTGGCGTCCTTCTGACCGGTCAGTCGAGGTAGCCGCGTAGTTGTTCCGCGAAGGCGTGGTCCCGCAGCTTGCCGAGGGTCTTGGACTCGATCTGGCGGATGCGTTCGCGCGTCACGCCGAAGATCCGTCCGATCTCCTCCAGGGTGCGGGGCCTGCCGTCGATCAAGCCGTAACGGAGCTGGACGACTTTGCGTTCGCGTTCGCCGAGGGTGGAGAGGACCACCTCCAGGTGCTCGCGCAGTAGCAGGAACGCCGCGGACTCGACGGGAGACGCGGCGTCTCCGTCCTCGATGAGGTCGCCGAGCGCGACGTCGTCCTCCTCACCGACCGGCGCGTGCAGCGAGACCGGCTCCTGAGCCAGGCGCAGCACCTCGCCGACCCGCTCGGGCGCCAGGTCCAGGTGGGCGGCGACCTCGTCGTGCGTCGGTTCATAACCGCGCTCCTGGAGCATGCGGCGCTGGACCCGTACGACCCGGTTGATCAGCTCGACGACATGGACCGGCACCCGGATGGTGCGGGCCTGGTCGGCGAGGGCGCGGGACATGGCCTGGCGTATCCACCAGGTCGCGTACGTCGAGAACTTGTAGCCGCGCGCGTAGTCGAACTTCTCCACCGCCCTGATCAGGCCCAGGTTCCCCTCCTGGACGAGGTCGAGCATGGTCAGGCCGCGGCCGACGTACCGCTTCGCGACGGAGACGACGAGACGCAGATTCGCCTCGATGAGGCGGCGCTTGGCCATGCGGCCCATGACGACGAGTCGGTCGAGGTCGAGGGCGAGCTGTGAGTCCAGGTCGGGGGTGCTCGCGAGCTTCTCCTCGGCGAAGAGGCCGGCTTCGACCCGGCGGGCCAGTTCGACCTCCTCGGCGGCGGTGAGGAGCGGTATCCGGCCTATCTCACGCAGGTACTGGCGGAAGAGGTCGGCGGAGGGCCCGCTTCCGGCCCCGGCTGCGGCGGTGGGCCGGCCCACGGGTGGCTCGACGGCCTCGGCGATCTCGGTGACGTCGGCGATCTCGGTGACGTCGGCGATCTCCGGGACCTCGGAGGCATCCTCCGTGTCCGGGACGTCGGGGAGCGCTTCCGGATGGTGGGGCGGCAGGGCCTGCATGGGGACGGCCAGGGCAGTCGCGGTCGCAGTGGCCGTGGCGGGGTCGATGTCGGTCAGGGTCTGGGTCTGCACGGGGGCGACCTCCAGGGTGATCGCTGCCGGTTCGGGGGCGTGCGGCAGCGGGACGGCTGCGGCGGCCGTGCCGCTTTCTTCCGTCCCGTACACGATGAGCGGATCCGCGGGGATGAGTGGCCCACCGTCTGTGGACCGGCCGCGCTCCGAGGACTCAGGCACCGCCCCTTAGTGTGGGGTACGACACATCACCGCCACGAGGGGCGTGCGAGCACTTTTTGCGGGCGGTGCGTGACGGAGCGGTTACGCGGTCAGAGCGCGTCCGCGCCGCGGTTGCGGAGGGACTGGGCGTACTGCTGGAGCACCCACAGCTCGTTCTGAACGGCCGCCAGGCGCTCCGGGTCGCCGTGGGCGCCGAGGCGGGTGAGGGTGCCCTGGACGTCGCGGATGCGGCGGTCCACGGCACGGAGGCGGACGGCGACGAGCTGCATGCCTGCGTACGTCTCGTCGACCACGCGCCCGTGGATCGCCTCCACGGCGAGCTCCGTGACCAGGGCGCGCACCGTGTCGTTGGGCGCGGCGTCCCGCACCCGGGTCAGGTAGTCGGTGGTCCCTTCGATGCCCTGCTCGGCGCCGCCCGCGTCGGCGATGGTCTGGCGCACGGCGGCGTACGGCGGGGCGGTGAACTCGTCGACGCCGTACGCGTCGAAGGCCGGCGAGACCAGAGCGGGGTACTGGAGGGCGAGCTTCAGCAGCTCGCGCTCGGTCTGGTGGACGGGGTTGCGCAGGTTGAGCGCGGGACCGGCAGGGCCGGAGGGGGCGTGGGCATGAGCCTGGGCATGGGCCTGGGGTGAGGTCCCGGGGCGGGGCGTCGCGGGCGCCGGACCTCGGCCGCCGCGGTCCCGGGCCCAGCGGGCGAGCTGGGCGACACGCCGGACGACGAATTGCGTGTCGAGGATGCCGAGCATGCCTGCGAGTTGCACGGCGACCTCGTGCTGCGAGGAGACGTTCTTGATGCGGGCGACGATCGGCGCGGCCTCGTCGAGCGCGGCGGCGCGGCCGGCCGGGGTCTCCAGGTCGTACCGGCCGACGATCTGGCGGAGCGCGAACTCGAAGAGCGGGGTGCGCGGCTCGACGAGCTCCTGGACGGCCTCGTCTCCCTTGGCGAGGCGCAGCTCGCAGGGGTCCATGCCGTCGGGGGCGATGGCGATGTACGTCTCGGCGGCGAACTTCTGGTCGTCCTCGAAGGCGCGCAGAGCGGCCTTCTGGCCGGCGGCGTCGCCGTCGAAGGTGAAGATGACGCGGGCCGAGCCGTTGTCCATGAGCAGCCGGCGCAAGATCTTGATGTGGTCGCCGCCGAAGGCGGTGCCACAAGTGGCGATGGCGGTGGTGACCCCGGCGAGATGGCATGCCATCACGTCGGTGTACCCCTCGACGACCACGGCGCGGCTGGACTTGGCGATGTCCTTCTTGGCCAGGTCGATGCCGTACAGCACCTGGGACTTCTTGTAGATCGGGGTCTCGGGGGTGTTGAGGTACTTGGGTCCGTTGTCGTCGTCGCGGAGCTTGCGCGCGCCGAAGCCGACGACGTCGCCGCCGACGTCCCGGATGGGCCACATCAGGCGGCCGCGGAAGCGGTCGATGGGCCCGCGGCGGCCGTCCTGCGAGAGGCCGGAGAGGATGAGCTCCTTGTCGGAGAAGCCCTTGCCGCGCAGATAGCGGGTGAGGTGGTCCCAGCCGGCGGGGCTGTAGCCGACGGAGAAGTGCTGGGCGGCGGCCTGGTCGAACCCGCGCTCGGCGAGGAACTTCCGCCCTATCTCGGCCTCGGCGCTGTCGAGCTGCTCGACGTAGAACTGGGCGGCGGCCTGGTGTGCCTCGATCAGGCGGATGCGCTCGCCGCGCTGGTGGCCCGGGGTGTAGCCGCCCTCTTCGTACCGCAGGGTGATGCCCGCCTTCGCGGCGAGGCGCTCGACCGTCTCCGAGAAGGAGAGGTGGTCGATCTTCATCACGAAGGCGATGGTGTCGCCGCCCTCCTGGCAGCCGAAGCAGTGGAAGAGACCCTTGCTGGGGCTGACCTGGAAGGAGGGGGACTTCTCGTCGTGGAAGGGGCACAGGCCCTTGAGGTTGCCACCGCCGGCGTTGCGCAGCTGGAGGTACTCGGACACGACGGCGTCGATCGGGACCGCGTCCCGTACCGCCTTCACGTCGTCATCGTTGATCCTGCCGCCTGCCACGCACGAATTCTACGGTTCTACGGGCCGGGCACGACGGTGGTGAGCGGCGTCGCGGGGTCGGCGAGCGCCTCGGGGTCCACGGGGGCGCCGGAACGTACGAGCTGCTGGACGGCATCTGTGACGTCCCACACATTGACGTTCATCCCGGCCAGCACGCGGCGCTCCTTCAGCCAGAAGGCGATGAACTGCCGCTTGCCCGCGTCGCCACGCAGCACCACCTGGTCGTACGAGCCGGGCGGCGCCCAGCCCGAGTACTCCATGCCCAGGTCGTACTGGTCGGAGTAGAAGTACGGGATCCGGTCGTAGGCGACGTCCTGGCCGAGCATGGCGCGGGCGGCCGCCGGGCCGCCGTTGAGGGCGTTGGCCCAGTGCTCGACGCGCAGCCGGAAGCCGAACAGGGGGTGGAGCGCACTCGCCACGTCGCCGACGGCGTGGATGTCGGGGTCGGAGGTGCGCAGGGTGGCGTCGACGGCGATGCCCCCGCCCTCGGCGCGGTCCGCCAGGTCGAGCCCGGCGGCCTCGGCGAGGGCGGTGTTCGGGGCGGCACCGATGGCGATGAGCACCGCGTGCGCCGGGTGCTCGTCGCCGTCGTCGGTGCGGGCGGCCAGCACCATGCCGTCCTGGCCGGTGATCTCGGTCAGGCGGGTGCCGAAGCGGAAGCGGACGCCCCGGTCGGCGTGCAGTTCCATGAAGAACTGGCCGAGCTCGGGGCCGATGACCCGGTGGAGCGGCGTCGGTTCCGGTTCGACGACGGTGACCTCGGCGCCGTACCCGCGGGCCGCTGCGGCGACCTCCAGGCCGATCCAGCCTGCCCCGGCGATCACGAGATGGCCGTTGTCCCGGCCGAGGGAGGCGAGGGTGGAGCGGAGCCGGTCGGCGTCGACGAGGCGGCGCAGCTGGTGCACGCCTCCCAGGCCCGTGCCGGGGATGTCGAGGCGGCGCGGTTCCGCACCGGTGGCGAGGAGCAGCTTGTCGTACCGGATGGTGGTGCCGTCGCTGAGGTGCACGGCCTTCTGGGCGCGGTCGATCGCGGTGACGGGCTGCCCGAGGTGGAGCTCGATGCCGGCGTCGGTGTACCAGCTCGGCTCGTGGACGAAGGCGCTGTCGCGCTCCTCCTTGCCGGTGAGGTAGCCCTTGGAGAGCGGCGGGCGTTCATAGGGGTGGTCGTGTTCGTCACCGACGAGGATGACGCGGCCGGTGAACCCCTCGGAGCGGAGGGTCTCCGCTGCCTTGGCGCCGGCCAGTCCCCCGCCGACGATGACGAAGGTGCGAGGTGCGTCGACCACTGGTTGCCTCCTTGCGGTTCAGGGCGTTCTCCACGCTACGCCGCGGCGGTGCTCCGCTCGGCTAGGGCCGGTCGGCCATGCCGGCTCCGCCTCGGCCCGGCCGTTCAGCGATGCGTCGCCAGGCGGGCGTGCAGGGTGCGGGCCGATGCGTCGGTGAGCGAGGCGATCTGGTCGACGATGACCCGCTTGCGGGCGCGGTCGTCCGGAGCCGCGTCGAACAGCGCGCGGAACTGCGGGTCCAGGCCCTCCGGCGCCCGTACGGTCAGCGCCTCGGCGAGCTCGGCGAGCACGATGCGCTGATCGGCCCGCAGCGCCTCCTGCTCGGCCCGCTGCATGACGTAACGGTCGGCGACGGCCTTGAGCACCGCGCACTCGTTGCGGGTCTCCCGGGGTACGACGAGTGCGGCGCCGTACCGCGTGAGGCGGCCCGAACCGTACGCCTGGCGCGTGGCGCCCTCGGCGGCCAGGCAGAAGCGGCCGATCAGCTGGCTGGTGGCGTCCTTGAGCCGGGCCTGGGCGACGGACGTCCCGTCGTAGCCGTGCGGCCACCACTCCTGCTCGATGAGCCGGTCGAGGGCGTCGGCGAGCTCCTGCGGATCGGTGTCGTCCGGTACGTACCTGCCGATGGCCACCCGCCAGATGTCGGCACGCTCGGGCTCGGCGAGCAGCATGTTGGGGTCGATGTGGCCGGCGTGCAGGCCGTCCTCGAAGTCGTGCACCGAGTACGCGACGTCGTCGGACCAGTCCATGACCTGGGCCTCGAAGCACTTGCGGTGGCGCGGCGCGCCCTGCCGTACCCATTCGAAGACGGGCAGGTCGTCCTCGTAGACCCCGAATTTGGGGGACCCCGGTTCGGTGGGGTGGGCGCCGCGCGGCCACGGGTACTTGGTGGCGGCGTCCAGGGTGGCGCGCGTGAGGTTGAGACCGACGCTGACGAGGTCCCCGGTCGCCTCGCTGGGCACGAACCGCTTGGGTTCGATGCGGGTGAGCAGGCGCAGCGACTGGGCGTTGCCCTCGAATCCGCCGCAGTCCTTGGCGAAGTCGTTGAGCGCCTGTTCGCCGTTGTGCCCGAAGGGTGGGTGCCCCATGTCGTGGGCAAGGCAGGCGGCCTCGACGAGGTCGGGATCGCAGCCGAGTGCGGCGCCCAGCTCTCGGCCGACCTGGGCACACTCCAGGGAGTGGGTCAGCCGGGTGCGGGGGCTGGCGTCCCAGACCGGGCTGCGGGTGCCGGGGGTGACGACCTGCGTCTTGCCGGCCAGGCGGCGTAGCGCCGCGGAGTGCAGCACACGGGCGCGGTCGCGTTGGAAGGCGGTGCGGCCGGGCCGTTTGTCGGGCTCGGTGGCCCAGCGCTCGGTCGCCGCGGGGTCGTAGTACCTCGCCGCGTTGTCGTCGTACGTCGTGTGGTGCGTCGTGGTGTACGCCGTCTCGTCAGCCGTCTCCTCAGGACCTTCCATGCACTGAAGGTAACCGCAGGCACTGACAGCGAACCCGTCAAGCGGAAGCGAGTTCCAGTGGGAGCGGGGTTCCGGTGGAACCGCAGATAATCTCGGCCTGCTCTACAGCCCGGTCGTAACGGTGCAGGACGAGGCGGGCCATGGCCGGATGCGGGCCGAGCGGGGCGGAGGCGATCCACGGCGCGGCGTCGGCGGCACGCGTCGCGAACAGGCCCGGAGCGGTGAAGCAGGACGCGACGGCTATGCGGTGGCGGCCGCGGGCGGCGAGCGCGCGGATCGCCTGCGGGACGGTCGGCGAGGCGGCGGAGGCGTACGCGGGGACGACGGGCACTCCGCCGAGGCGTTCGCTGAGCAGCCGAGCCGTGCGGCGGGTGTCGGCAGCCGATTCGCGGTCGCGCGAGCCCGCGGCGGCGAGCACCACGCCGGTGCTGCGGCTCGTGCCGTGGTCGGAGCGCCAGCCCGCCTCGGCGAGCCGGTCGTAGAGCGCCTCGACGAGCAGCGGGTGCGGGCCGAGCGGGGCGGCGACGCCTACGCGCAGGCCCGGTTCGGCGGCGGCTGCCGCGCCGGGCAGGTCGTGCTTGACGTGATAGCCCCGGCTGAGGAGCAGCGGTACGAGGACGGCGTCGCCGCCGCCCAGGTCGCGCAGGGTGTCGGTGAGGAGTGGCGCGTTCAGCTCGATGTGCCCGAGGCGGACGCGCAGGCCGGGCCGCAGCTCGCGCACCCGGTCGAGCAGCGCCGACACGGCCGGCAGGGCTCGCGGGTCGCGGCTGCCGTGCGCGACGGCGACGAGGGTGGGGCGGTCGGGTGTGGTCATGGGCCTGCGCGTTCCGTTGCGGTGGAGGTGGTGCCGCAGCCGGGGTTGGTTCAGCTGCGTACCCAGCTGCTCGGTGATGCGGCCGAGGAGTTGGGCGGTGGAGTCGAAGGTGCATTCGCGAGGATCTGCCGGCTCCGTCATGAACCGATGGTCACGGGCGGACGTTGCGGGGCCGTTGCGCGGGCGTGACGGAAGTTTTCCACAGGCTCACGGGCTCGCGGGGGCACTGTCAGACCCGTCACCTACTGTGATCGTCATCGGAACCGGAAGGTCGGGGAGGCGGTCGCGCCATGGGGTGGATCGATACGAAGAGTGGCGGGTACGCCGTCACGCTGGACGGCACGCGGGTGGTGTGCCGCAACGCCGCGGGGCGCACGCTGAAGCAGGTGCCGGCGAAGCTGCGGGACGACGCCGAGGTGGTGCGACTGCGGCAGCTGGCGGAGTGGCTGGAGCGGCACGAGCGGGAGTGCCGCGAGCAGGTGGATGGCTGGCTGGTGCGTTCGCTGCCGGTTCCGGTGCCGCTGCTGGCCCGGGTGTGGCAGGACGCGGCGTGGCAGGGGGTGCTGCGGGACCTGGTGGTGGCGCCGATGGGCGCGGACGGGTCGGCCGAGGTGGAGCGGGCCGGGTTCCTACGGGACGCGGATCCGGATCCGGTGCGTGGACTGGGCATCGTCGACCTGGACGGCGACTCGGTGCGGCTGGGCGCGGAGCAGGGTGTCGAGGCGGTGCTGATACCCCACCCGGTCCTGCTGGAGGACCTGGAGGAGTTGCGGGAGTTCGCGGTCGAGCTCGGGGTCGAGCAGGGTGCCGAGCAGCTGTTCCGCGAGGTGTGGCGGCGGCCGGATGAGATCGCGGATGAGGGCGCGGGCGCGGGCCCGAGGACGTCCTGGGACGCGTACGCGCGGGGGCGCTTCGCGGAGCTGCGGCACGCTACGGCGCGAGCAGCCTCCCTGGGGTATCGGGCGCGCGGTGGGTACGCGGTGTGCCCGCTGGTCGAGGCGGGCCGGCCGCTGGAGGCGGCGTACTGGCTCGGCGACGAGTACCCGGAAGCGGAGACGGAGACCGGCGCGCTGGAGTGGCGCGACCGGGCCGGGCGGCGGCTGCCGCTCGCGGAGGTCGGGCCGGTCGCCTGGTCGGAGGGCGAGCGGATGGCCGCGCTGGTGTACGCGGGGCGTGTGGTGGACGAGGAGGGGGAAGCGCGATGAGCGGGGTGCTGAACGGGGTGTCCGAGGAGGCGTCTGACGGCGTGTCGGCCGCGGCTCCTGACGGGGAGGTGCGGGAAGGGCTCTTGGCCGACCTGTCGGACGCGTTGCTGGACCGGCTGTTGGACGGCTTGCTGGACGCCGGCGCGGTGCTGCCGCTGGCCGGCGGCAGGGGCGGTGAGGGCGACGGCGTTGCCACCGGCGGTGGCGCGATCAGCGGTACTGCGGCCGGCGGTGCCGTCGGCGTTGGCGCGGCGCCGGGTACGGAGGCCGACCGGGGGCCGGCGGCCGCGGACGGGCCCAGCGCGGACGCGGAGCGGGCAGGCGTCGCGGCCCCGGAGGGCGCGGGCGCGGACCGTACGGGGACCGGCCAGGCAGGCGCAGGCGCAGGTGCGGGCCGAGTCGGCGCCGGGGCCGTGGACGTGGATGTGGACGTGCTGACCGCGCGGGCGTACGCGCACCCGGCCCTGGAAGGGCGCACGGTCGTACGGCTGGTACCGCAGGCGATCGGGCCTGCCGAGGATCTGTCGCTGGAGTACCTGGGGTTCACCGGTGAGCAGGACCCCGAGCCGGTGGGGCGCGTGCGGCGGAAGGCGCTCGGCTTCCCGGCCTGGGCGCTGGTGCACGACCCGGACAACGGCCATCACGCCCTGGCGGTCGTCAAGGAGATGGAGCGGCTGTCCCGGCTCGTCGCCACCAAGCCCGGCCTGGGCAAGGAGGGCTTCGAGGGCATCGGGGAACGGCTCGACCGGTCCGTACCGCACTTCCTTCCCACCTACTACGAGCAGGTGGCGCGGCTCTTCCTGGCCGCTGAGTCGCGGTCGTACGCGTCCCTCTTCTTCGGCAAGGCGCGGGCGGCGGAGCAGCGGCACGCGCTCGCCGTGGACGAGGAACGGCTGCGCGAGGTGTTCCTGGAGTTCGCGGGGGCGGGCGCGCTGAGCGGCAAGGCGCTGCGCGAGCACGCCAAGGGCCTCGCGGCCCGGCTGCCCGCGCCGACGGCGTACGAGCAGTTCAGGATGGTGTCGCTGGAGCGGTGCGCGGCGGGTCTCGCGCCGTACGCGGGCATGCTGGAGGACTTGAGGCGCCTGGCGAAGGCGGCGCGGCTCGACGTGGCCGCCGAGGAGCGGTCGCTGCTGGCGGAGATCATCCACACCGGGGCGGTGAGCCGGGCCGCGGCGGGCTTCTGGAAAACGGCGCTTCCCGCGCTGGCGGCGGTCGCGGCCGAGGACCGCGCGGTGCGGGAGCGGCTGCTGAACCTGATGCCGACGGTGAGCGGCGACCACCGGGCGGAGTTCGAGACGTCGTGGCTGGCGCTGCTGGACGACTGCGGCGCGACGGACCTGCTGCTGGACGGGACGGTACCGGCCGCCGGGTGGCTGTCGGCCTGGGCGGCGTACCGTCGGCGCGGGTACGGACGGGCGACGCGCCTGGCGGCCGAGCTTGCCCTGGTGGAACGGCTCGCGGACCGGCTCGTACAGGACGGTGTGCCGGTGCGGCTGATCGGGGGCGGCGGCTGGCGCATGGGCGCCGACCTGGATCTGCTGGACCTGTGCCTGACGCTGGGTGTTCCGGTGGAGCCGCCCGCGGAGAGCACCACCAGCCATCTGGACCTGGCGGGCTGGTTGCGCGACGAGGCGGAGGGGCGCCGGGATCTGGTGGCACTGGCCGCCGACGAACGGTTCACGGGGATGCTGCGGCGTTCCGTGGAGCAGCTGGCCGGTGACGGTGAGGCCCCGGCCCGGCTGCGCCGGGTGGTGGAGCACCCCGCGCTGCGCACCGTGCTGGCGGGCTGGATCGCGGACCGCGCCGACGACCTGTCGCAGGCGTTCGGGTTTCCGGAGCTGCGCGAGCAGTTGGCCCGTCTGTCGAAGTTCTCGACCCCGTCGGTACTGGCCGCGGCGCCCGCCGCGATGGAGCGGATCGCCGCCGTCACGCCGACCGCCGCGCTGGCGCGGACCTTGCGGGCGGGTGTGCTGGACGAGCTGGGCTGGCCCTCCCTGGAGGAGACGCTGCCGAAGCTCGGCAAGGTCCACCCGACGGCGGCGGGGCAGCGGCACGCGTTCCTCGCCGAGCAGTGGTACCGGCTGGCGGACGCCTGGCCCGCGCTGATCGTGCGCAACGGCAACGAGGCGGCCGTGGTGGGCCCGGACGAGGCTGTGGACGTCCGCACGCTGACGCTCCCCGCGGCGAAGACGCGCGGCTGGGACCAGCCCACCGTGCGGTACGTGGACGGCCAGTGGCTGGTGGCGAACGGCCACGGCCCCGACCGGCGCGCCGTGTGGTCCGGGCGGCCCGCCGACGTCTTCGTCCCGGCCGGCCGGCTGGACGACCACTGGCTGACGGCGCACATGGCGTCGCTGCCGCTGCCCGGCGGAGGTCGCTGCTACGGCGGGCGGCCGGTGCACGCCGGTGACACGTCGTTCGCCGAGGAGCGGCGGAAGGTGGCCTCCGACGGTGTCTCGGTGTGGGTGCTGCACGACGACGGCTGGTGGGAGTACGACCCGGCGACCGCGCGGCGCGGCCGTGCTGCGGGCCCCGCGTTCTTCGACGGGGCCCTGGCCGGTGCGGCCGGCGGGGAGCGGTTGCTGGAGGGGTACTGCCGCCTCATGCCCGTGCAGCCCGGCCTGGAGTCGTCGCCGTTCGGCAGCAAGGACGGGCTGCTGGGCTGGTGGGTGCTGTACGACCCGAAGACGCGGACGATGACGGCCTGTTCGGTGGACGGCAGTCGCAGCCCGGCGGTCCCGGCGCTGCCGGGGGCGTACGGGGAGCAAATCGCAGGTGGCGTTCCGCTGCCGCCGCTGCGCCTGCCGGGCGGGGCGGCACTGCATCCGCGCGAGACCCAGCGCTTCGACACCGTCGTCGACCTGTACGACGCGGAGGGCGTGCGGATCGCCCAGGTCCAGTTGTGC
Organism: Streptomyces sp. NPDC003036; assembly: GCF_040611175.1. Classification (NCBI taxonomy): domain Bacteria; kingdom Bacillati; phylum Actinomycetota; class Actinomycetes; order Kitasatosporales; family Streptomycetaceae; genus Streptomyces; species Streptomyces sp. NPDC003036. Next base: position 65,760 of record NZ_JBEXNO010000007.1, read on the forward strand.
GACCGGGGCGGCAGGTACGCGGCCGGTACGCCGCTGGTGCCGCCTCTGGCGTACTGGCACGCGCTGCGGCCGCGCGACGAGCGCGGCTCGGCCCGCCTGCGTGCAGTGACGGACGCGGACGCCGCCGCGCTGCTGGAGGCCGTGGCCGGGGGCGCGGCTCCCGCCGAGGCGGTGGCGCGGGTCCTGCCCGAGCTGACGCACCCGGGGCTGGTCGCCGGTGTCGCGGGGCTCGTGGAGGAGGCGGCCCGGTGCGGCAAGCGGCTGACGGAGCTCGCGGAGAAGGCGGAGCGGGGGCTGCGGACGCCTGTGGAGGCGGAGCCGTCGGTGCGGTTCGCGCAGGACGAGGCGCTGGCCGGGGCGATGGTCGGTCTGGGTCCCGGGGCGAACGCGTATGGCTACTGGGGCCGCGGCCCCGGTACGCACACGGCCGTCGACCAGCTGCGTCAGGTGGCGGCCGTTCTCGGCGCGCCGGCGGACGGAGTGCCGGAGAAGGTGAAGCTGCCCGCGTCGGGGGTGCCGTGGCTGTCGTTCGCGGGGCACGGTCTCGCGGCGCTCGCGGTGCGGGCCGCGTCGCCGGTGACCGAGGAGGCGCACCGGGCCGCGCTGCTGGAGTTCCTGGAGCTGGCGGGTGCCGTGATGGTGGACGGCGAGCCGGTGCTGGTGGACCCGCGTGGGCGACTGCGTCTCGTGAAGCTGAAGGTCGCCCGGCCGGGCGGCACGCAGCGGTTGGGCGAGGTGCACCGGTCGGAGGCGCGGCGCATGGTGCTGTTCGCCATGGTGCGTCAGGACGAACAGCACTGCTTCTACACCGGAGTCGAGTACGACCCGTCGGGCGCGTTCGGGGCGTGGGACGGCTTCGCCCTGGTCGACTCCACGGTGCTCGGAAAGCGGGACGACGCACCGCTGGCCGCATCTGTGCGGCGGACGGTGGAGCTGGTGCGGGAGCGGGGCCCGCTGCCGTACCGGCCGGAGCAGGCGCTCCACTTCGCGGACCGGGTCGGAGTCAGCGCTCCCACAGCGGCGCTGGTGCTGCTCGGGATGCCCGGCGTGGACGACTGGGACCGGCAGAGCCTGCTGCCGGCCGACGTGCTGGCTCCGCTGGGGGCCAAGACCGCGCAGGCGGAGGCGGCCAGGACGGCCCTCAGGACGCTGCCGAACACGGAACGGCAGCGCTATACCGCCCTGTTGCTGCCCGGTGACGCCGATGCCGTCGCCGGACTGTGGGAGTCCGGCGTCGATCTGGAGCCGTTGACCGACGCCTGGGTACGGGCGCGGGGCAGGCGGCGCGTGCTACCGCCCGATCTGGTCGCCCGCGCCGTCACCGAGACCCGGCAGAACGGCATGCTCGACGCCGTACTCAACCCCGAGGCACAGCCGGAGCTGACGGGCCGTACCGAACAGCGCGTCGACCCGGAGCACGGCCGCCTCACCGCCGCCGAGCCGGAGAAACTGCTCACCGGGCACCGCATCACGGCCTACGTGGCGATGCTGCGCTGGCTGGCGTACCGGCTGCCGTTCGGCGACCCGCTGCGCGCGGTGCTGCCCGTCACGCTGCGGATGCTGCGCGAGCGGCTGGCGGATCCGGGGCTGCTGCTGGACCTGGGCGTCGGCTGGGACGCGCAGGGCAACTGCAGCGCGCCGCGGATCCGCGAGGCGTACGGGCTGCCCGCCCAGGGCGGGACTGACCGGCAGGGCCTCGTCGAGCTGGGGGGCGCCCTGGTGCTCACGCCGATGCAGTACAGGCCCGAGTGGGAGGACGTGTGGCTGCGGCCGGCGGCGGTACTGCCGGGCGCGGGTGAACACGGAGGCCCCGACCATCCGGCGCTGACACTGCTGACTGCCGTGTCCAGGCCGTCGGGGCTGTTGGAGGCACTGCGCACACTGCTGAGCGACGGGTTCGAGGCGCTGGTGACGGTCGACTGTCCGGCGGGTGGCGCGGCGGGCGCGCCGCAGCACCCGGTGTACAGCGTGCCCGAACTGGTGGAGCAGGCGGCGGAGCGGTTCGAGCTGTCTCAGGACGCGGCCGCGCTGTACCTCATGCTGCTCGCGCTTCCGGACCCGACGGACCGCAAGCAGGCGGAGTGGACGGGCTGGAAGCCGGCCCGGCTGAAGAAGGCGCGGGCCGAACTGGCCGCCACCGACCTGGCGGTGGAGGCCAAGCGCCCCCGCGCGGGGAGGTCGTTGTTCCTGCCCGGCGGCTGGCTGGAGCGGTCGGCGCCGCAACTCCCGCTGGAGAGCTGGAAGGCGGAGCTGTTCCCGAGGGAGGCGTACGCCTTTTTGGTGCCGGACCGCCCGGTGGCCGAGGTGTACGCGGCGGCGTGGCGCCGGGTGGTCGACGGTGACGCGCCCGGATACGAGGAGTTCGAGAGCCGGGCCCGGGGGCGCGGCACGGGCCGTGGCACGGGCGACGGCCGGGGAGGAAAGCGATGAGCGTGAGCGTGCGGGCCGAGGTGGCCGACGAGGCCCAGGGGGACCAGGGTGTTCGGCGGCAAGTGGAGCTGCCGGAGGACCGGTACGCCGACGAGCTGGCGTTCCTGGCGGCGTACGACGACGGACCTCGGCCGCCCGGGTGGCGGCTCACACCGCGCGCGGTGGTGGTCTTCGTGTGCGGTTCCGGCGGTGAGGAGCTGGAGGCGGGTGACGGCCGACGGCTGGTGGTGTCGCGGAAGTTCGTGGGCGACCGGGCGCTGGTCGAGCGGTGCGTGGTGACACTGGCCGGCGAGCGCGGGCTGCTGCTCGTGGGTGAGCCGGGCACCGCCAAGTCGATGCTGTCGGAGCTGCTGGCCGCCGCCGTGTGCGGCACCAGCACCCTCACCGTGCAGGGCACCGCAGGGACCACGGAGGACCAGCTGCGGTACGGCTGGAACTACGCGATGCTGCTCGCGAAGGGGCCCAGCCGGGAGGCCCTGGTGCCGTCGCCGGTGCTGACGGCGATGGTGCGGGGCGCGGTCGCCCGGGTCGAGGAGGTCACCCGCTGCCTGCCCGAGGTGCAGGACTCGCTGGTGTCGCTTCTGTCGGAGCGGCGCATGTCCGTGCCGGAGCTGGCGGGGACGGGCGAGGCAGGCCGTGAGGGCGAGGACGGGACGGTGCACGCGGCGCCCGGCTTCACCCTGATCGCCACGGCCAATCTGCGCGACCGGGGCGTCTCGGAGATGTCCGCCGCGCTCAAGCGGCGCTTCAACTTCGAGACCGTCGGGCCCATCGACGACCTGGCGGCCGAGACGGAGCTGGTGCGGGCGCAGGCCACGGCGGCGCTGGCGCGCGGCGGGGCTCCGTTCGCGCTGGACGAGGCGGTGTTGGAGGCTCTGGTCACGGCGTTCCGGGACCTGCGCACCGGGCGCAGCGCGGAGGGCTGGGAGGTGGAGCGGCCGTCCACGGTGATGTCGACGGCGGAGGCCGTGCAGGTCGCCACGTCCATGGGGCTCGGCGCGGCGTATCTCGGCAACGGCCGCGATGTGGTGCGTACTCTGCCGGGCCATCTCCTAGGCACGGTCCGCAAGGACGACCCGGCCGACCACGGGCGGCTGCTGGGGTACTGGGACGGGCCGGTGCGGCGCCGCGCGGAGGGCGGGGCCCCGCTGTGGCGAACGCTGTGGGAGCTGCGCGATGAGCTCACCTGACCGGCCCGCGGAGGCGGTGGAGGAGCTGGCGGGGTGCCGTGACCCGTTTCTGATCGGGGTCCGGCACCACTCCCCCGCGCTGGCGGCGGCCGTGCCGGCGATGCTGGCCGATGCGGCACCGGAGGTGCTGTTGGTGGAGCTGCCGGAGGAGTTCGCGCCGTGGCTGGTGTGGCTGTCGGATCCGGCAACGGTGCCGCCGGTGGCGCTGGCCGGTGGAGGTGGTGAGGGTGGGCTGGTGTTCCTGCCGTTCGCGGAGTTCTCGCCGGAGCTGGCCGCGATCCGCTGGGCGCGGGAGGCGGGCGTCGAGGTGGTGCCGTTCGATCTGCCGTTGGGGGCACGGGGCCGGGGCCGCCAGGCTTCGTCACCGGAGTCGGTGCCGGAGTCGGTGACGGAGTGCGTTCCGGGGACGGCGCCGGTACCGGCTCCGGCTTCCGCTTCCTGCGAGCGGGGGGTCGCCGCTGCCCTGCGAGCACGGGTCGGGGGCCGGGCCGGGGACGACCTGTGGGACCGGCTCGTGGAGGCCGCCGCTCCTGGTGCGACGCCCGAGGCGCTGCGGCGTGCGGCGCTGCTGGTGGGCTGGGCGCTGCGGGTCGACCGGGAAGCGGTCGACCCGTACGACCTGCTGAGGGAGGCGCACATGCGGCGCCGGCTGGCCGCGTACGCGGACCGGCGCGCGGCGGCCGTCGTCGGCGCCTTCCACGCGCCCGCGCTGCTGCCGGCGGTGGTGCGGGACGGCGCCGTCGAGGAGACCCGCTCCGGTGAGGTGGCACCAGGCGAGAAGGCTCCCGGTGAGGTGGTCACGTCGCTCGTGCCGTACGCGTACGGGCTCCTGGACGAGCGCTCCGGCTACCCGGCCGGGATCCGTGACCCGGAGTGGCAGCACGGCGTTCATGCCGCCGCGGGCGACCCCGCGCTGCTGGACGAGCTGCTGCTGTCGACAGCGGTACGAATATGTGCCGCCGTACGGGACGCGGGCCACCCGTGCGGCCCCGCCGACGCGCGCGAAGTGGTGCGGCTCGCCAGGGATCTGGCCACGCTGCGGGGGCTGCCGGCCGCCGGGCGCGGCGAGCTCGCGGAGGCCGCGCAGTCCGTGCTGACGCAGGGCCGGCTGTTCGGGCGCGGCCGGGTGGTGGCCGCGGCGATGGAGAAGGTCCTGGTCGGCGACCGGCGCGGGCGGCTCGCGCCCGGTACCCCGCGCTCCGGCCTGGGACCTGCGGTCGAGGCGCTGCTGGGCCGCTTGTCGCTGCCGGTGCCGGACGAGCCCGCCGCGCGGGAGCTGCGGCTGGACGCGTTGCGCGGGGATCTGGACCGGGAGCGGGAGATCTGCCTGCGGCGGCTCGCCGTGTGCGGCGTGCCGTACGGGCAGGAGGCCGAGGTGGCGGGCGTGGGCGGCGCCGACGCGCTCACCACACGGTGGACGGTCGCCTGGTCTCCGTCCACCGCGGCGATGCTCGACGTGGCGGGTGTGCACGGCGTGACCCTGGAGCAGGCTGCCGCCGGGGTGTTGCGGCAGCGGCACGCGGCGCAGGCGCGCGAAGGCGGGCCCACGGCGATCGAGGTCCTGGAGGGTCTGCGGGAGGCGGCGCGCTGCGCGCTCTCCGACCTGGCGGCCGAGCGGCTCGCGGAGGCGGCCGTCGCACTGTCCGCCTCCGGCACGCTGCCGGAACTGCTCGACGGGCTTGCCCTGTTGGACCGCATCCGGTCCGGTCATGTGCCGGGGCTGCCCCAGGGGTGGCAACGGGATGCGGTGGACGCGGCGTACGAGGAGCTCGCCGCGGCCGGGGTCCGCGCACTGGACGGGCTGGCCGGCTCCACGGATCCGGAGGACGCCCGCGCGCTCGTCGCCCTCGCCGCCCAGGCCGACACCGCCTCGGGCGGCGGCCTGCGGCTGGCCGACGCGCTCGCCCGGCTCGACGCCGGAGCGACGCCCCTGATCCAGGGGGCGGCCGGCGCGGCGCGGGTGCTGCTGGGGCAGCGGGACGCCGGGGAGTTCGGGGTGCGGCTGTCCTCGCGGGCGGACAGCGCGACCACGCCCGAGATGCGGGCCGAACTGGCCGGTCTCCTGCGCGGCTCCCTGTTGGCGGCGGGCCCGCTCCTGGAGGCGGGCCGCGCCCTCGACCCGTTGCTCGAGCGGGTGGGGACCTGGCCGGACCGCGACTTCCTGGACCGCCTGCCCGCGCTGCGGGCGGGGTTCGACACGCTGTCGCCCGCGGCCCGTTCACGGCTGCTGGCCGTGGTCGAGGACCGCACCGGTTGCACCTCGCCCGACGCCCTGCCGCGGGAGGTGAGCGACGCAGCCGCGCTCGCACTCCTCGCCCGGGCGGACCTGGCGGGCCGCGAGGCGCTGGCGGCACGGGGCTTCGGCGCGGCCTCCGACGGCACGGCCTCCGACGGCGAGGTCGCTGCCGCCGATGTCGCCTCGGCCGGTGTGGGAGTCTCCGGTGTGGGACCCGTCGGTGTGGGACCGGTGGCGCCCGAGGGTGGGCGCGCGGGTGTGCCCGTGCCGGGTGCGCTCACCCCGGGAGAGCGGTGGCGGCTGCTGCTCGGGCGGGCGCGGGAGTTGACCGGGCCCGCCGGGCGGGTGGCGCGGGCGCTCGACGAACTGTACGGGCGGGGGCGCGGAGAAGGCTCGCGGGGCGAAGAGGCCGCCGGCTACGGGGCCGGGGCCGGCGACGGTGCGCCGTTCCCGGACGTACGTTCCTGGTCGGAGGAGCTGGCCGCACTGTTCGGGCCGGGCGTACGCGAGGAGGTCCTGGCCGCTGCCGCCGACGCCGGGCGGCTGGACGCCGCGCTGGAGCTCGACCCGGCGGCGGCCCGCCCCTCGGTGGAGCTGTTGCGTACGGTCCTGTCGTACGCGGGTGGCCTGTCGGAGCAGCGGCTCGCCCGGTTGCGGCCGCTGGTCGCCCGCCTCGTACGGGAGTTGACGCAGGCGCTCGCCAACCGGCTGCGCCCCGCGCTGGCCGGGCTCGCGCATCCGCGGCCCACGCGCCGCCCCGGCGGCCCGCTCGATCTGCCGCGGACCCTGCGCGCGAACCTCGCGTCAGCACGTCGCGACCCGGTGACGGGCGCGGTGACCGTTCTGCCCGAGCGGCCCGTGTTCCGTACCCGGGCGCGCAGGCAGGCGGACTGGCGGCTGGTGCTCGTCGTGGACGTGTCCGGGTCGATGGAGGCGTCCACCATCTGGTCGGCGCTGACCGCGTCCGTCCTCGCCGGGGTGCCCGCGCTCAGTACGCACTTCGTCGCCTTCTCCACCGAGGTGCTGGATCTGACCGGCCATGTCGACGACCCGCTGAGCCTCCTCCTGGAGGTCAGGGTCGGCGGCGGCACGCGCATCGCGCGGGGCCTGCGGCACGCCCGCGAACTGGTCACGGTGCCGTCGCGCACGCTCGTCGTGCTGGTCAGCGACTTCGAGGAGGGCGGCCCGGTCGGCCCTCTCCTGTCGGAGGTGCGGGCGCTGGTGGACGCGGGCTGCCATGTCCTCGGTTGCGCCTCGCTCGACGACCAGGGGCGTCCGCGGTATTCGGCGGGTGTGGCGGGGCTGCTGGTGGCGGCCGGCATGCCGGTCGCCGCGCTCAGCCCACTGGAACTGGCCCGCTGGGTCGGCGAACGCGTAGGAGGTACGCAGCGGTGACGGCTTTCCCCTCAGGTCTGCCTCCGGTGGCCGCGGAAGTGGTGGCGACCGCGCTCGACCTGCTGCCCGCGCGGCTGCGCAAACGCGTGGACGGCGCGGTGGCGAAGGCCGCCGACTGGCCGGTGGAGGAGACGGCCGACGGTGTGCTGGTCCGCGCCGGTGACGACACGGTGGTGACGCTGACGACGGCGGACGGCGGTGTCGTGGCGTCGGCGGACGGGGCGGTGTGCAGCTGCCTGCTGGCCCCGGCCTGCCTGCACCGCGCGGCGGTCCTGTCCCGCGCGCCGGTCGCGGAGGAGGGGCCCGCCGCGGCGGCGGCCGCGCCGGAAAAGCAGACCGCCCCTGGGCCGGATACGAGCGAGGGCGCGAGCAGGGAGCCAGTTGCGGCGCGTGAGGGCGACGGCGGGCTCACCGCCGTGCAGACAGCGGCCCTGCACGCACTCGGGGACGCCGCGGTGGAGGTGCTCGTCGCGGGCGTGGCCGGGGCGGGTGCCGTGGTGCGGGCCAAGTTGCTGCGGGCGGCGCACTCCGCGCGGCTCGCCGGGCTGCACCGGCCCGCCGCCGTCGCCGTACGTGTCGCACGGCGTCTCGGAGAGGCCCGGTCGGAGGACCCGGCCTTCCGGCTGCCCGAGTTGTCCGCCGACCTGGCCGCGCTCCTCGACTCCGTACAACGGACGGACGCGGCGGCACTGGCCGGCCCTGTCCGGCGCGCGTACCGGTCGGCCCAGCCGCTGCGGCTGTACGGGCTGTTCACCGAGCCGGTCGTGACGGCGTCGGGGTACGCGGGCGCGACGGTGTACGCGGTGACGCCGGACGGTTCCGTCCACACCGTCTCCGACGTGGCGCCCGGTGGCCCGGAACGGGCGGTGCAGGCGTCCGCCACGGCCGTGGTGCCGGGTGGCTCCGCGCTGGCGCTGCGGGAGCTCGGCGACGGCGGCGGGGTCATCCTCACGTCGCCGACCGTCTCGGCGGACGGCCGGATCGGCGGTGGCGGGTCGGTGCGTTCCGTACGGGCGGCGGGGTGCGCCTGGCACGAACCGCCGCTCGACGCGCTCTGGCAGCGTCCGCCGTCCGCCCAACTGGATGCCGCCCTGGATTGGTTGACGCAGCCCGCCGACGAACGCCCGGCAGGCGGCGACCTGCTGTTCCTCACGGGTACGGTCACCGGCGACGGCGGCCGCGCCTGGTTCGCGGTCGACGGCGGGCCGACCGTCACGCTGTACGCGCCGGACGAACGGCCCGAGTTGCCGTACGCCGAGAACCTGCGGCTGCTCGCCGCCTTCCCGGGGCTGCGGCTGCGGCTGATCGCCCGGGCCGCCCCCGAGCCGGCCGGCGGGGTGCGGGCGCTCGCCGCGGCCTGGGCCGGTCACGACGGTGAGCCGCTCCGCGCGGACCTGGGCCTGCGCAGGCTGAACCGCACGGACGTACCCGCCACGCGGGCGGTCGCTGCCGCCGGGCCGCCGGTGCCGGAGGCGTTGCCCGAGACCTTGCCGCTGGAGCTTGGCCTCCTGCGCCGCGCGGTGGACCGTGCGGTGGCGGGTGGCCGCCCCGTCGCGGCGGCCGCGGCCGACGGCGACCTGCCGCGTCGGCTGCACGCGGTGGGTCTCACGACCGGTGCGCGCTGCGCCCGGGACCTCGAGGACGCGGCGGCGGCACGGACCCTGGACGCGCTGGGGCGCCTGCTGCCAGGGGACTCGGGCGCGTACGCGCGGGCGTGGCTGGCCGCGTCCGTCTACGCGTCGGCGGCGTCCCGCTCGCTGCTGTCGGCGGCATGGTTGGGCGCGGTGCCGGGGCCGGGACCGGGGACGACGTCAGGGCCGGGGCCGGCTGATGAAGAGAGCCAGACCCGGAGAAGGCCGGTGGCCGTGAAGCCGTGACGCAGGGCGGCTGCGAGGTCGTCGCCGTGCTCGTACCCGACGACCGGCATGCCCGGCCAGCGGTCGGCGATCGCGGTGAGGCAGCCGGGCCAGGCGTCGGGGCCGAACAGGTTCGAGACGCCGACCACGCCCGTGGCACCGGCGTACGCGGTGGCGGTGGCGGTGCGGCTGACGACGGCGCCCGCGACGATACGGCCGTCCGGCGCGCGGCCGGCGAGGACCGTGGTCGCCGGGTGGGCGAGCAGCGCGGGGCGGAAGAGGCCGATGCCTGCGCCGCCGTTCCAGGCCGTCTCCCAGGCGGCGAGCTCGGCGGCGGTCTCGACCGGTTCCCAGGCGCTGGTGACCGGTCCCGGGAGAGGGAGGGCCGCGGGGCGATGGATCCACTGGGCTTCGAAGAGCACCTCGAAGCCGTGTGGCGTCAGGTCCAGCTCCGCGAAGCTGTCCTTGACCGAGCAGCCGGGTGTGCTGCGGTCGACGGCGTCCAGCATGTCGCGTATCTCGGCATCCGAGGCGCCGGGGGCGAGGGTGACGGCGTCCGGGTAGTACGGCGGAGTGCGCCGCGGATGTGTCCAGGCGCGGCCGCCGAACGTCCCGCCTGCGAGGCCGTGGGCCTGGCACATCGCATCGCACCACTCGGCGTTGTTCCGGGCGGCTGCTTCTCGGCCCAGGTCCACGTCCAGATCCATGTGGCGATAGTGACAGGTGTGGTCCCGCTACCCTGCCCCCTGTCGAACTTTCCGAAACACGGAATATATTTTCCGTTGAATCGGGACTTGGGGGGTACTCATGGCTACGGACCGGGCTCTGCCCCGCCGCGCAGTCGCCGAGCTCGTCGGCAGCGCGGCACTGGTCGCCGTCATCATCGGCTCCGGCCTACAGGCCAGCGCACTCAGCGACGACGTCGGAGTGCGGCTGCTGGCCAACTCGCTGGCGTCGGCGATCGGACTCGGCCTGCTCATCGCGCTGTTCGCACCGGTCTCCGGGGCGCACCTCAACCCCGTCGTCACCCTCTGCGTCTGGTGGACGCGGCGGCGCGACGGGGACGGAATGCTCGGCCGCGAGGTGGCGCTGTACATCGGCGCGCAGCTGGCCGGCGCGGTCGCCGGCGCGCTGCTCGCCGAGGCGATGTTCGGGCGGGCGCCCGGCAGCTGGTCCACCCAGATGCGGTCGGATGGGCACCTGCTGCTCGGCGAGACGGTCGCCACGGCCGGGCTGGTCCTGCTGATCCAGGGCCTGGACCGGATCGGGCGTGCGGGGCTGGCGCCGGTGGCGGTCGCGGCGTACATCGCGGCGGCGATCTGGTTCACGTCGTCCGGGTCGTTCGCCAACCCGGCGGCGACGGTCGGCCGGTCCCTGACCGACTCCTTCACCGGGATCGCCCCGGCCTCGCTCCCGGGCTTCATCGCGGCACAGCTCGTCGGCGGCCTGCTCGGGGCGGGGCTGGCGAGCCTGCTGTACGGGAGGCGACCACCGGGGGCCGGGCCGGCCGCGGGCTGAGCCGGGCGGCGGAGGCCGTCGGGGACCGGACGGGGGCCGGACGGGAAGCCGGTTGTCGGCTGAACCGTCGTCGAGTGAACCGCGTGCGGTCCTTTCGCGTCGGAGAGGGCAGGGCGGGAACACCAAGGGGAGGTTCGTACATGCGTCGCACGCGGCTGTCGCTGCTGCCACGGAGCCGGCGGGGACAGCGGCGGGTGGTACAGGCCGTCATGCTCGGTTGCGTGCTGGCGCTCGCGCCCATGACGTGGATGCACGCCGTCGCCGACAGCCGGCTGCGCACCGCCGACGACGTCCCCTCCCACGACGTCGCCGTCGTCTTCGGCGCGGGCCTGTGGAACGGCCGGCCCACCCCGTACCTGGCCCACCGCCTCGACATGGCCGCGCAGCTCTACCGGGACGGCAAGGTGAAGGTGCTCCTGGTCACCGGGGACAACAGCCGCGTCGAGTACGACGAGCCCGACGCGATGCGCGCGTACCTGAAGGAGCGGGGGGTGCCGGACGGGCGGATCGTCAGCGACTACGCCGGGTTCGACACGTGGGACTCGTGCGTCCGCGCGAAGAAGGTGTTCGGCGTCGACCGGGCCGTCCTGGTGACGCAGGGTTTCCACATCCAGCGGGCCGTGACGCTGTGCCGGGCGGCGGGCGTCGACTCGTACGGGGTCGGCGTCGCCGAGCCGCACGACTCTGTCTGGTACTACGGCGAGGTGAGGGAGCTGGCGGCGGCGGGGAAGGCGGCGGTGGACGCGGTGTTCAGGCCGGATCCGAGGTTCTTGGGGCGGGAGGAGAGCGGCGTGGCGGAGGCGCTGGCGTCTCGTTGACGGTGGCTCTCCCCCACCCCGTCCCCGCCCCCACCCCGTCCCCGTCCTCTCCCCGAACCGGGGCTCCGCCCCACCGCCGCTCACCGGTCGGTTCCCGCCGGATGGAGAGGGACGTACCGGGGGCGTAATGCGGCGGGTGCGCAGGCGTAACACAGGCGTCGCATGCTCAGGGGCATGCTCACCGTCACCACCCCCACGCACTGTCCGTACTGCTCCCTGCAGTGCGGGATGAACCTGCGGCCCACCGGTCAAGGCACCGGAGAGGGCGCCGGACAGAGCGTCGCCGGGCAGAGCACCGGCCAGGGCGTTGAGGTGGTGGAGCGCGCGGACTTCCCCGTGAACCGGGGAGCCCTGTGCGGTAAGGGACGCACCGCGCCCGCGGTGCTCTCCTCCCAGGCCAGGCTGGCCGGGCCACTGGTCCGACGCCCCGCCACAGGCAGGCTCGAGCCGGCCACCTGGGAGGAGGCTCTGCGTACCGTCGCCGACGGGTTGCGCGGCACCAGGGAGAGCCACGGGGCCGACGCCGTCGGGGTCTTCGGGGGCGGCGGGCTCACCAACGAGAAGGCGTACGCGCTCGGCAAGTTCGCCCGCCTCGTCCTCGGGACCTCGCAGATCGACTACAACGGCCGCTTCTGCATGTCGTCCGCCGCCGCGGCGCACCAGCGGGCCTTCGGCCTGGACCGGGGCCTCCCCTTCCCGCTGGAGGACATCCCGCGCACCGGCTGCGTGATCCTCGTCGGGTCGAACCTCGCCGAGACGATGCCGCCCGCCCTGCGCTACCTGACCGAGCTGAAGGAGAACGGCGGCCGCCTCATCGTCGTCGACCCGCGCCGCACCCGTACCGCCGAGCAGGCCGACCTGCACCTGGCGCCGCGCCCCGGCACCGATCTCGCGCTCGCGCTCGGGCTGCTGCACCTGGTCGTGGCCGAGGGCCGCACGGACGAGGACTTCATCCGGGAGCGTACGACCGGCTGGGCCGACGCCCGCGCCGCCGCCATGTCCCACTGGCCGGCGCTCGTGGAGCGCATCACCGGCGTGCCGGTGCCGCAGCTGCGCGAGGCGGTACGGCTGTTCTGCGACCCCGACAACGCGATGGTGCTCACCGCCCGCGGGCCCGAGCAGCAGTCGAAGGGGACCGACACCGTCGGCGCCTGGATCAACCTGTGCCTGGCCACCGGCCGCGCCGGCCGGCCCCTGTCCGGTTACGGCTGCCTGACCGGTCAGGGCAACGGGCAGGGCGGGCGCGAGCACGGCCAGAAGGCCGATCAGCTGCCCGGCTACCGCAAGCTCGACGACCCGGCCGCCCGCGCCCACGTCGCCGGCGTCTGGGGCGTGGACCCCGACAGCCTCCCCGGGCCCGGCCGCAGCGCCTACGAACTCCTCGACGCGCTCGGCACCGACATCAAGGCCCTCCTCCTCATGGGCTCCAACCCCGTCGTGTCCGCGCCACGCGCCGCGCACATCCAGGAGCGGCTCGAGTCCCTCGACTTCCTCGCCGTGGCCGATGTGGTGCTGTCGGAGACCGCCGCGCTCGCCGACGTCGTCCTGCCCGTCACCCAGTGGGCCGAGGAGACCGGCACCCTCACCAACCTCGAAGGCCGTGTCATCCTCCGCCGCCGCGCCATCGACCCCCCGGAGGGCGTACGCAGCGACCTGGAGGTCATGAACGCCCTCGCCGAGCTGCTCGGCTGGGAGAAGGGCTTCCCCACCGACCCCGAAGAGGTCTTCGACGAGCTGCGCCGTGCCTCGGCCGGCGGCCCCGCCGACTACGCGGGCATCAGCTACCGCCGCATCGCCGAGGAGGACGGGGTCTTCTGGCCCTGCCCGGAGCCCGCGCACCCCGGCACGCCGCGCCTCTTCCTGGAGCGGTTCGCCACCCCGGACGGGCGGGCCCGCTTCGTACCGGTCACGCACCGCCCGGCGGGCGAGGAGACGGACGACGAGTATCCGGTGGTGCTGACGACCGGGCGTGTCGTCTCGCAGTACCAGTCCGGCGCCCAGACCCGGCGTGTCGCCGAGCTGAACGCCGCCGCGCCCGGCCCGTTCGTGGAGCTGCACCCCCGGCTGGCGGAGCGGCTCGGCGTCGCCGAGGGCGAGCCGGTGGCGGTCGTGTCGCGGCGCGGGCGAGCCGTGGCCCCTGCCCGCATCACCACCGGCATCCGGCCGGACACGGTCTTCATGCCGTTCCACTGGGCGGGCGAGGGCCGGGCCAACACCCTCACCAACCCCGCCCTCGACCCGACCTCCCGCATGCCGGAGTTCAAGGTGTGCGCGGTACGTCTCGAAGCCGCGGTTCCTCGCGCAGCCGCGGTTCCCCGCGCAGCCGCGGTTCCTCGCGCAGCCGCGGTTCCCCTCCAAGCCGCTCTCGAAGCCGCGGACGGCCCGGTTCCAGCGACCGACGGCTGAGCCAGTCGCCCCCCGCTATCGGCCGGCCGAGCCGCGCCGCCGGCGCCGCGACGTACACCCAGGCCCTGACCATCCGCCCGTCCCGCGTCCGCCGTACGTCGCAGACCTCGCGCTCGTACAGGTTCAGCGGGTGGCCGGGGCCCAGGTACTCCTCCAGCGCGTCCAGTACGGAGAGGAGGGCGGCGTACTCGCCGGGGGCCGCGCTGACCAGCTCCCCCGCCACCTCCTCCAGCTCCCCCGTCACCTCACCGGGCCCCGCGTCCCGCACCAGGTAGGGGTAGCCGGGGCCGTCGTACAGGAGCGCGCCGGGCAGGCGGGCCGGCTCCTCCGCCGCCGTACGGCCGCGGAGGAACAGGTCGTGGTTGTGCTCGCCCGGGCGCAGCGTCCCGTACACGAAGAACGGCAGCTCGGTCACTTCGCCGACGTCTCCTGCCGCAGCCACGCCAGGTAGCCCGTGCTGCCCTGGACCACCGGCATGGCGATGATCTCCGGCGTGTCGTAGTCGTGCGCCGCGACAAGGTGCGCCTCCAGCGCGTCGTAACACGCCTCCGTCGTCTTGAAGAGCACCTGCCACTCCTGGCTGGTCTCGATGGCGTTCTTCCAGTGGTAGACGGAGGTGACCGGGCCGGAGATCTGCGCGCAGGCGGCGAGCCGCGCCTCCACCGCGCCGCGGGCGAGCTCCTCGGCCTTCTCGGCGCTGTCGGTCGTGGTGAGGACGGTCAGGGCCAGGGTCACGTTCGTCTCTCCTCCGCGCGTTGTGCTCCCGCTCACACCGCGGCGGCGAACTGCGCCGCGTACAGCCGAGCGTACGCACCCCCGGCCGCCAGCAGTTCGTCGTGCGTGCCCTGCTCCACGATGCGGCCCGCCTCCATCACCAGGATCACGTCCGCGTCCCGGATGGTGGAGAGCCGGTGCGCGATCACGAACGACGTCCGGCCCGCCCGCAGCGACGCCATCGCGCGCTGGATGAGGAGCTCGGTACGCGTGTCGACGGAGCTGGTGGCCTCGTCGAGGACGAGGATGGACGGCTCGATGAGGAACGCCCGGGCGATGGTGAGGAGCTGCTTCTCGCCGGCGCTGAGGTTCGCGCCCTCCTCGTCGATGACGGTGTCGTAGCCGTCGGGGAGGGTGCGGATGAAGCGGTCCGCGTGGGTGGCCATGGCCGCCTCCACGATCCGCTCGCGCGGCACCTCACCCGGCACGCCGTACGCGATGTTGTCGGCGATCGTGCCGCCGAAGAGCCAGGTGTCCTGGAGCACCATGCCGATGCCGGAGCGCAGTGCGCGGCGGGACATCGTCGACACGTCGACACCGTCGAGGAGGATGCGGCCCGCGGTCGTCTCGTAGAAGCGCATCAGCAGGTTGACGAGCGTGGTCTTGCCGGCGCCGGTGGGGCCGACGATCGCGACGGTCTGGCCGGGCTCGACGGTCAGCGACAGGTCCTCGATGAGGGGCTTGCCCGGCTCGTACCGGAAGGCGACCTTCTCGAAGGCGACCTGCCCGGCCTGCCCGGCCTGCCCGGCCTGCCTGACCTGCCCGGCCTCCCCGGCCTCCCCGGCCTCCCCGGCCTGCCCGTGCTTGAGGGTGGGCGTCGTCAGGGCCGGGGTCCGCGCCCCCGCCTCCTTGTCCTCCTCCTCGTCCTCCTCCTCCGCGTCCAGCAGGTCGAAGACCCGCTCGGCCGACGCCACCCCGGACTGGAGGAGGTTGGCCATGGCCGCGACCTGCGTGATCGGGCCGTTGAACTCGTACGAGTACTGGACGAAGGCCTGTACGTCGCCGATCGACAGCGTCCCGGACGCCACGCGCAGCCCGCCGACGACCGCGATGAGCACGTAGTTGAGGTTGCCGACGAAGGCGGTGGCGGGCTGGATGAGCCCCGACATGAACTGGGCGCGGAAGCTGGACGCGTACAGCTGCTCGCCGAGCTCGTCGAAGGCCTCGACGGCCTGCCGCTTGCGGCCGAAGAGCAGCACCTCCGCGTGGCCGGTGTACATCTCCTCGACGTGGGCGTTGAGCTTGCCGGTGACGGCCCACTGGCGGACGAACTGCGGTTGCGCGCGCTTGCCGATGAGGGTGGCGGCCACCACGGACAGGGGGACGGTCGCGAGCGCGATGAGCGCCAGCAGGGGCGAGATCCAGAACATCATCGCCAGCACGCCGGTGAGGGTGAGCAGGGCGCGGACCATCTGGCTGAAGGCCTGCTGCATGGTCTGGGTGATGTTGTCGATGTCGTTGGTGGCGCGGCTGAGGATCTCCCCGCGCGGCTGCTTGTCGAAGTACGCCAGCGGCAGCCGCGCCAGCTTCTCCTGGGCCAGCTCGCGCAGCCGGTGACCGGTCCGCTGGACGGCCGTCATGGCGAGCCGCATCTGCACCCAGGTGAGGGCGGAGGAGGCGGCGATGACGCCGACGGCGAGGGCGAGGACCTCGCCGACGGCCCGGAAGTCGACACCGGCGGGGGTCGCCGCGCCGCCCACGACCAGGTCGGTGGCGTGGCCCAGGATCTTGGGCGCGGTGACGGCGAGCGCGACGGCGGCGGTGCCGGCGGCGAGGACCCCGAGGACGAGGCGGCGCTCGGGGGCGAACGTGCGCAGCAACCGGAGCCCGGAGCGGCGGAAGTCCAGCGAGCGTTCGAGGGACGGGGTGGCCACCATGCCGGGCCCCCGCTGCACGGCGGGCCCCCGCCGCTCGGGCGCGGCGCGCTGCACGGCAGGCCCCCGCCGCTCGGGCGCCGCACGCTGCACGGGCACTCTCTCGGACCCTGCACCGCGCTCGCGGCCACGGCCGGTGCCTCCGTCCCGCTCCTCCTCCGCGTTCACGCGGCTTCCTCCTCGCTCAGCTGGGAGAGCACGATCTCCCGGTACGTGTGGTTGTCCCGCAGCAGCGCGTCATGCGTGCCGGTGCCGACGACCCGGCCCTCGTCGAGGACGACGATCCGGTCGGCGTCGCGGATCGTCGACACCCGCTGCGCGACGATCACGACCGTCGCGTCCGCCGTCTCCGCCGCCAGCGCGGCCCGCAGGCGCGCGTCCGTGGCGTAGTCCAGCGCCGAGAACGAGTCGTCGAAGAGGTAGACGGCCGGCCGGGCCACCAGCACGCGGGCGATGGCGAGGCGCTGGCGCTGTCCGCCGGAGAGGTTGGTGCCGCCCTGGGAGACCGGGGCGTCCAGCCCCTCCGCCAGTTCCCGTACGAAGTCGGCGGCCTGCGCGACCTCCAGCGCGTGCCACAGCTCCGCGTCCGTCGCGTCCGGATTCCCGTACCGCAGGTTCGTCGCCACGGTCCCCGAGAAGAGGTACGGCTTCTGCGGTACGAGCCCGACCGTGCGCGCCAGCGCCTCGGGCTCCAGGTCGCGGACGTCGACGCCGCCGACGCGGACCTCGCCGCCGGTCGCGTCGAAGAGCCGGGGCACCAGGTTGAGCAGGGTGCTCTTCCCGCTGCCGGTCGAGCCGATGACGGCGGTGGTGCGGCCGGGGCGGGCGACGAGGTCCACGCCGCGCAGCACCGGTTCCTCGGCGCCCGGGTAGCTGAAGTCGGCCGCGCGGATGTCGATGCGAGCGGGGTGGCGCAGCGCGTGGACGGGCGCGGGGGGCGGGGCGACGGACGGGACGGTGGTGAGCACCTCCTGGATGCGTTCGGCGCTGACCTCGGCGCGCGGCAGCTGCATCATCAGGAACAGCGTCATCATCACGGCCATCAGGATCTGCATCAGGTAGCCGAGGAAGGCGATCAGCGAACCGGCCTGCAGCGAGCCGGAGTCGAGCCGCAGCCCGCCGAACCAGATGACGGCGACGGTGGCGGCCTCCCAGACCAGCAGCACCGTCGGGAACATCAGCGCCATGAGCCGCCCGGCGCGCAGTGCGACGTTCATCAGCTCCGCGTTGGCGCCGGCGAAACGGTACTGCTCGTGCCGGTCGCGGACGAAGGCGCGGATGACGCGGATGCCGGTGATCTGCTCGCGCAGCACCCGGTTGACCGTGTCCAGCCGCCCTTGCAGGCTCCGGAACAGCGGCGGCAGGCGGCGGACGATGAGCCCGACGGACCCGCCGAGCAGCGGTACGAAGACGAGCAGGAGCAGCGCGAGCGGTACGTCCTGGCCGACGGCCATCGCGATGCCGCCGAGGCACATCAGCGGCGCGGCGACGAGCAGGGTGAGGGCGAGGACGGTGAACGTCTGCACCTGCGTGACGTCGTTGGTGGTGCGAGTGATCAGGGACGAGGCGCCGAAGCGCCCCATCTCCCGTACGGAGAAGTCCTGTACGCGGCGGAAGACGGCGGACCGCAGGTCGCGGCCGACGCCCATGGCGACGCGGGCGGCGCAGTACACGGCGGCGGCCGCGGCCACGACCTGGAGCAGGGTGACGGCGAGCATGACGCCGCCGGTGGACAGGATGTGGTCGGTCTCGCCGCGCAGGACGCCGTTGTTGACGATGTCGGCGTTGAGGGTGGGCAGGTAGAGGGTGGCGAGGGACTGGATCAGCTGGAGGAGGACGAGCAGCGCGATCGTCCGCCGGTACGGGCGCAGGCGGGCGCCCAGCAGTCGGGTCAGCACCATGGGAGCGCGCGCCTCAGCCCGCGTACGGGCGGACGGACTTGGCGTCGCGCAGGGCGTGCGCCCACCAGGCGAGCTGGTCGAGCATCGTCTTGGCGGCGGCGTCCGGGCCGGTGGGGTCCTTGTGCCGGCCGGTCTCGTCGAAGTGGCCGCGGGCGTTGTGGAAGGAGACGGTGTCGCGGACGGTGACGGCGTGCATCTCGGCGAAGACCTGGCGCAGTTGCTCCACCGCCCGCAGGCCGCCGGACATCCCGCCGTAGGAGACGAAGCCGACCGGCTTGGCCTGCCACTCGCTGAAGTGCCAGTCGATGAGGCTCTTGAGGGCGGCGGGGAAGGAGTGGTTGTACTCGGGGGTGAGGACGACGAACGCGTCGGCGTCGGCGAGCTTCGGGCTGACCTCGGCGAGTGCGGCGCGGGCGGCGGGGCCGGGGGTGGAGGAGAGGGCGGTGGGCAGGTCGATGACGGCGAGGTCGACGACGTCGACGGCGAAGTCGTCGCGCTCGGCGGTCCGGGAGAGGAACCAGTCGGCGATGACGGGGCCGAAGCGGCCCTCGCGGTTGCTGGCGACGATGAGGGCGAGCTTCAGCGGCGTGGCGTGGTTCGGCGTGGCGTGAATCTGCGGCGTGGCGTTGTTGATGTCCATGCCGAGGAGCCTCGTACCTCAACCAAACTTGAGGTCAAGCCCCTCTTTCGCCGGGCGGGGGTCACCCGTTCGGTGCGTCCGGCACGGAGCAGGGCACCTGAACCCCACGCCCCGCCGTGACCTGCGGAAACACTCGTACGCGGGTGGCGTGGCGACACGCATGTGACGGTGCATCGGCATGCGGGCGCGGAGGGCGCGGCCTACCCATGGGACAAGGACACACCGCCCCTCGCGCCCGGAGGACCCCTCATGCGCACCACCACCCGCCTGCTGTCCGGTACCGCGTTGGCGGTCGCCTCGCTCGGCGGCATCGCCGTGGCCTCGCCGACCGCGTACGCCGGGGACCTCGGACAGCTGGAGGTCTACCCGTCGACCGCCGCCCCCGGCCAGACCGTCACGGTCAACACCACCGCCTGCGGCAAGAACGGCAAGGGCGTCGGTGACGCGGGCACCCTGGGCGCCGGCGAGTTCAAACTGGCGCCCGGCACCCACAAAGAGGTGGTGATCGGGCAGTTCAAGGTGCCCGCACACGCCAAGCCGGGGACGTACACCATCAGCGTGGCCTGCGAGAACGGCAAGACGGCCACCGGCGATCTGGGCGTCACGCACGCCGGCGGAGGCAGCGGCACGGGCGGCACCGACACCGGCGGGACCGGAACCGGCACCGGCACCGGAACCGGCACCGACACCGGCGGGACCGGGACCGGAACCGGCACCGACACCGGCGGCAAGGAGACCGGTGCCGGCCACGTTCCGAGCGGACACGTCAAGACCGGTGTCGGGGGCAGCGTCGGCCCCGACACCGTCCAGATCGCGGCGGGTGCGGCCGTCCTGGCCGCGACCGCCGTCGGCGGGATCTGGCTCCTGCGCCGCCGGGCGAGCGGCGCGCAGGGCCACTGACCCGCCGCTCCGCTCCCCGCCCCCGCCGCGCGCGCCCCGAGGCCGTGGCGCGGGCGGGGAGCACCACCGGTACCCCAGGGAAGCCACGATGAGCACAGGCGCCAGCAGCGACTGGAGCGGCAGCGGCAACGCCGGCAGCACCCACAGCGAGAGCCGCAGCGGAAAGGGATGGGGCCTGGCGGTCGCCGCCTTCATCGGCGTGTGGCTCATTCAGAACGGCTCCGCCGACATCACGCCGCCCGCGCCCTCGGCCGCCGAGGCTTTCGCCGTCGGCCCGCACTTCCAGCGGACCGAGGCCGTCGCCGACCCCCTGCCACCCTCCGCGCCGGTCCGCGTCCGCATCCCCGAGATCGACGTCGACGCGCCCGTCATGCGCCTCGGCCTCGCCCCCGACCGCAGCCTGGAGGTCCCACCCGTCGGCGACCCGAACATCGCCGGCTGGTTCCAGCACGGCACGCCGCCCGGCGCCAAGGGCACCGCGATCATCGCCGGTCATGTCGACAACGCCGACGGCCCCGCCGTCTTCTACGCCCTCGGCGCGCTCAGAAAGGGCCACAGCGTCGAGGTCACCCGCCTCGACGGCCGCACCGCCGTCTTCACGATCGACGCGGTCGAGGTGTACGACAACGACGACTTCCCCGACCACAAGGTCTACGGCGCCGCCGACCGCGCCGAACTCCGCCTGATCACCTGCGGAGGCGGGTTCGACGCGAAGACCGGTTACCAGGGCAACGTGGTCGCGTACGCGCACCTCACCGGTCGTAGGTGAGGAAGAAGGCGCCGTTCTCCAGTGCGGTGTGGTCGGTGAGCCGCCAGCCGCGCGGGTCGAAGGCGGCGTCACGGGAGAAGAGGGGGATGCCGTTGCCGATGGTGAGGGGACTGAGCTTGACGATCAGCCGGTCGATCTCGGAGGAGAGGGCACCCGCCAACTGCGCTCCGCCGACGAGCCAGATGTCCTTGCCGTCCTCCCGCTTCAGCTCGCGGACCTTCGCCGCCGGATCGCCGGCGACGAGTTCCACGGCCGGGGCGGGCACCTCGGTGAGGGTGGTGGAGAAGACGAGGTGACGCAGGTGCGGGTAGGCGTCCGGAACGCCGGCCGCCAGGCCGATCTCGTAACTCTTGCGGCCCTCGAGGACGGTGTCGAAGTGCGTGCCCTCGGCCGTGACGCCCAGCGCCTCCCGGGCCCCGGCGGGCAGGGTCTCGGGGTAGGTGGCGACCATGTGCTGGATGTAGTCCGGCGTGATCGGCCAGAAGCCGTCGGGGCCCGTGGGGTCCGCGCCGTCCGGGCCGGCGATGAAGCCGTCGAGGGTGGAGGCGATGGAGTAGACGAGCTTGCGCATGAAGACCTTTCGTCAAGCGGTGATGGGGATGCGGGAGGGGTACGGGTCGGTTCGGTCAGCCGTGCAGGTGCACGGCCCGGTCCGGCGTGCAGGTGCAGGGCCCGGTCAGCCGTGCAGGTGCAGGGCCCAGGCCGTGCAACCAAAGGCCATGGCGTGCAGCAGCGCCCGTACGGTGTTCCACCTGACCCACGCCTCCTCGAACGCGGCGCGGGCGGCGGCGAGTCCGTCGCGGTCGGAGGCGAGGGCGGCCACCTTGTCGAGCGCTTCGTTGAGCGGGACGTTCTGCGTCCCGGTGACGAGGAAGGCCGCGACGTACAGCACGAGTGCCGCGATGACCCAGAAGCGGACGGCTCCGGCGTTCGGCCCGTCCCCGGCCAGGAAGGCCGCGAGAAGCAGCAGGGGCAGGGGCAGCAGGAACGGGAGCAGGAACCAGCCGTTGATGATGGCGCGGTTGATGTTCTGCATGACCTGGACGAAGGCGTGGTCGCCGGAGCGCGCGAGGCCGGGCATCACGGCGTAGGCGAAGGCCGCGAACAGCCCTGCCATCAGCCCGGCCGCGAGCGTGGACGTCGTCAGGGCCACGGTCTGGAGCACTCTCATACGCCGCCCCCAGCGGCCCCGGCGGCGCCCTCGGTCCCGGCGGCGTCCGCGCCCCCGGCGGCCCCGGTGGCCCACTCCACGAACTGAAGGACGACACCGTTGGGGTCGGTGATCTGGAAGAGCCGCTCGCCCCACGGCTCTTCGCGCAGCGGCATGGTGATCTCGACGCCCTCGGCCCGGAGCCTGGCCTCCTCTTCCGCGATGCCACCCTCCAGGGTGAACGCGAGGATCAGCCCGTCGGCGTGCCGGTCGCGCTGGTCGGCCGGCAGCACTTCGGTGCCGCGGCGCAGCAGGACAATGTCGGCCGCGGCGTCGGAACGGCCGAGCGAGGCGAAACCGTCGGCGGCCATCCGCTCCTCGTAGCCGAGGTGTGCGGTGAGGAAGGCGGAGGACGCGGTGACGTCGTCGACGGTGAGCGAGACGGTGGAGGCCGTGATCTGCACGCGAGGTCCTTTGCTCGAAGCCGACGGAGGAACGGACCGCGCCCCCGCCGCCACAAAACTGCGACAGAGGTAAATTTAGACCAGTGGCACGTAGGCCGTCAATATAAATTTGCTACGGATGTAAATTTACGCGTGCCGTGGCCCGCGTCGGCAGGCCCCCGGCTCAGTACCACTGATCGAACGCCAGCTTCGCCACCAGCGAGAAGACGACCACCAGCAGCACCCCGCGCACGAACTCCGCCCCCTTGCTGAGCGCCATCCGCGCCCCCAGCAGCCCGCCCGCCAGGTTGAACACCGCCATGACGGCGGCCAGCTGCCACAGCACGTTCCCCTGGTACGCGAACGTCGCGAGCGCGCCGACGTTCGTGCACACGTTCACGATCTTCGCGGTGGCGGACGCCGTCACCAGGTCCAGATGGAGTACGGCGGTGAGGGCCAGGACCAGGAACGTCCCCGTCCCCGGGCCGAACAGCCCGTCGTAGAAGCCGATCCCGCCGCCCACGAGCACGATGGCCGTGACGACCCGGGCCCGCGTCACGGCACCCTTGACCTCTCCGGTCCCGAAGGACGGCCGCAGCATCACGAAGGCCGCCACACCCAGCAGCACCACCATGATCACCGGACGCAGGACCTCATTGCTGATGCCCCCCGCGAAGAACGCCCCGCCCATGGAGCCGGCCAGCGCCGCCAGTCCCACCCGTACCGCCGTCTTCACCGGGATCCGCACCGAGGCCCGGCGTACGTACGTCACGGCGGCGCCCGTCGTGCCGACGATGGCCACCGCCTTGTTCGTGCCGAGGACCTGCGGGGCCGGGACGTGCGGAACGCCGAGGAGCAGCGCGGGGAGGAGCAGCAGCCCCCCACCGCCGACGACGGCATCGATCCAGCCGGCCAGGAGCGCGGCGGCGCAGAGGAAGAGGACGGTGGTCAGCGATATGTCGTGCATGATCCGACCCTATGGACGGGGGCGGGGCGACGTCCGCGAAACCGCGGAGACTTGAGCTGTCCATGAGGTTCGACGACTCGACGAGGTTCAGCGACTCCATGAGGTTCGGCGACTCGATGAGGTCCCACGACTGGGTGCGACGGCCGTGCCGCCGCCCCAGACGCCTCACCGCTCCCGCTCCCACCCGCTGAGGTCAGCTTTCCGTGCCCGAAACAAACGGGATGCTGCCGGGAAACACCGCCAACGCACGCTGCTGAGCATGAGTTCACGGATCGTGGTGGTCGGCGGAGGCACGGCGGGCGCACGCCTCGCCGAGCGGCTGCCCGTCACCCTGCTCGGCGAGGAGCCGCACACCCCGTACAACAGGGTGCTGCTCGCGGACGTCCTCGCCGGGCGGTACGGGCCCGAGGTCATCGCCCTGCCCTCGCCGCGCGACGGGGGGTCGCGGCACGAGGTGCGGGTGACCGCCGTCGACCGCGCCGCCCGGGTGGTGCACTGCGCGGGAGGCGAGGCGTTCGCGTACGACCGCCTGGTGCTGGCCACCGGCTCGAACCCGGTGCTGCCGCCCCTGCGCGGGCTCGGCGGCGACCGGCTGCCGTCCGGGGTGCACGCCTTCCGCACGCTCGACGACTGCCTGGCGCTGGACGCGCTGGTCGGCCCCGGGGTGCGGGCGGTGGTGATCGGCGGCGGCCTGCTCGGCGTGTCGGCGAGCCGCGCGCTGGCGGCCCGGGGCGCCGAGGTGGTGCTGGCGCAGCAGGGCGAGCACCTGATGGAACGCCAGCTGGACGCGGAGGCGGCGCACATGCTGCGCCGCCATCTGGAGGCGGACCTGGGCGTGGAGGTGCACACCGAGTGCCGCGTCCGCGGCCTGCGGTGCGTGGACGACACGGTCGAAGCGGTGGAACTCGCCGACGGCTTCGTGCTCGACGCGGACGTCGTCGTCATCGCCTGCGGCGTACGGCCGCGCGTCGGCCTCGCCCTTCAGGCGGGTCTCGACGTGCGGCGCGGGATCGTCGTGGACGACCAGCTGCGCACCTCCGACCCGTACATCCACGCCGTCGGCGACTGCGCCGAGCACGACGGCCGGCTCTACGGCCTGGCCGGCGCCGCCCTGGAGCAGGCAGATGTCCTCGCGGACGTCCTTCTGCACGGCACCGGCGCCTACCGCGGCACCCGCGCGCTGACCCGGCTCAGCATGGACGCCCTCGAACTGGCGGCGTTCGGCGAGGCGACGCCGCTGCCCGGTGACGACACCGTGCGGCTGGCCGACGCGACGAGCGGCGCGTACCGGAAGGTCGTCGTCCGCGGCGACCGGCTCGTCGGCGGGGTCCTGCTCGGCGATCTCGGCGCGGTCGGGGCGCTCGCCCGGGCCTGGGAGGGCGACGAGGCCCTGCCGGAAGCGCCCCTGCTCCACCTGCTCACCCATGACGGAGGCTCCTGACATGGCCCACACGCCCAACATGCCGACCACGCCGAACAGGCAGCACACGCCCACCATCGTCCTCATCGGCCACGGCATGGTCGGTCAGCGCTTCCTGGAGGCCCTCGCCGACCGGGGCGTCACCGAGCGGGCCCGGATCGTCGTCTTCTGCGAGGAGCCTCGCCCCGCGTACGACCGGGTCCGGCTCACCTCGTACTTCGACGGCAAGACGCCCGACGACCTGTCCATGGTCGAGGACGGCTTCCTGGCGCGGCACGGCATCGAGCTGCACCTGGACGACCCGGCCGAGACCATCGACCGCGAGGCGCGCACGGTCACTTCCCGCGCCGGCCGCGTGATCGCGTACGACACGCTCGTCCTGGCGACCGGTTCGTTCCCCTTCGTCCCGCCCGTGCCGGGCAAGGACGCGACCGGCTGCTTCGTCTACCGCACGATCGAGGACCTCCTCGCCATCGAGGAGTACGCGAAGACGGCGAGGACCGGCGCGGTGGTCGGCGGCGGGCTGCTCGGCCTGGAGGCGGCGGGCGCGCTCAAGGGGCTGGGCCTGGAGACGCACATCGTGGAGTTCGCGCCGCGCCTGATGCCGGTGCAGGTGGACGAGGGCGGCGGCGCGGCCCTGCTGCGCACCATCGAGAACATGGGCCTCATCGTCCACACCGGCACCGGCACGCAGGAGGTCCTCACCGAGAACGGCGCCGTGACGGGCATGGCCCTGTCCGACGGTTCGACGGTCGCGACCGACATGGTCGTCTTCTCGGCGGGCGTACGTCCCCGGGACCAGCTGGCGCGCGACTGCGGCCTGACGGTCGGCGAGCGCGGCGGCATCGCGGTCGACGAGCGGTGCCGTACGTCGGACCCGGCGGTGTACGCGATCGGTGAGTGCGCCCTCGCGGCCGACGGCCGGGTGTACGGGCTGGTGGCGCCCGGGTACGAGATGGCGCTGACGGCGGCCGCCGCGATCGCCGACGAGCAGGGCCAGACGTTCACCGGCGCCGACACCTCCACCAAGCTGAAGCTGCTCGGCGTGGACGTGGCCTCCTTCGGTGACGCGCACGGCACGGCCGAGGGCTGCCTCGACGTCGTGTACTCCGACTCGCGGGCCGGCGTCTACAAGAAGCTCGTCGTGGACGCGGACGGCGTGCTCCTCGGCGGTGTGCTCGTGGGCGACGCCGAGTCGTACGGCATGCTGCGGCCGATGACCGGCACCAAGCCGCCCGTCGCGCCCGAGCAGCTGGTGCTGCCGGCGGGCGCGGGGGCGCCGGTGACGCTCGGCCCGTCCGCCCTCCCCGACGACGCGATCATCTGCTCCTGCCACAACGTCACCAAGGGCGCCATCTGCGCCTGCTCGTCGCTGCCCGAGGTGAAGAAGTGCACCAAGGCGGGCACGGGCTGCGGCAGCTGCGTGAAGGTGATCCAGCAGCTGCTGCCGAAGCCCGCCGACACCGGCATGTGCGGCTGCTTCTCGTACACGCGCAGCGAGCTGTTCGAGATCGTCCGCACCATGCGCTTCACGTCGTACGGGCAGCTGCTCGACTCGCACGGGCGGGAGGAGGCGCGCGGCGGCGAGGGGTGCGAGATCTGCAAGCCGGCCGTGGCGTCGATCCTGGCGAGCCTGCACAACGAGTACATCCTCGACGGCGAGCGCGCCGCGCTCCAGGACACCAACGACCACTTCCTGGCGAACATGCAGCGCAACGGCTCGTACTCGATCGTGCCGCGCATCCCGGGCGGTGAGATCACCCCGGAGAAGCTGATCGTGATCGGCGAGGTGGCCCGCGACTTCGGCCTCTACACCAAGATCACGGGCGGGCAGCGGATCGACCTCTTCGGTGCCCGGGTCGACCAGCTGCCGGCGATCTGGGCGCGACTGGTCGACGCGGGCTTCGAGTCGGGGCACGCGTACGGCAAGTCGCTGCGCACGGTGAAGTCGTGCGTGGGCCAGACCTGGTGCCGCTACGGCGTGCAGGACTCGGTGAAGATGGCGATCGACCTGGAGCTGCGCTACCGGGGCCTGCGCGCCCCGCACAAGCTCAAGTCGGCCGTCTCCGGCTGCGCGCGCGAGTGCGCCGAGGCCCAGTCGAAGGACTTCGGCGTGATCGCCACGGCCAACGGCTGGAACTTGTACGTCGGCGGCAACGGGGGTGCCACGCCCCGCCACGCGGACCTGCTCGCGCAGGACCTGTCGGACGCGGAGCTGATCCGGCTGATCGACCGGTTCCTGATGTTCTACATCCGCACCGCCGACCGCCTCGAGCGCACGGCGACCTGGCTGGAGCGGCTGGAGGGCGGCCTGGACCACCTCCGCGACGTGATCGTGCACGACAAGCTCGGCCTCTGCGACGAGCTGGAGGCGCAGATGGCCGCGCACGTCGCGAGCTACCACGACGAGTGGGCCGAGACCCTGAACGACCCCGAGCGCCTGCGCCGGTTCGTCTCCTTCGTCAACGCTCCGGACGCCCCGGACCCGTCGGTGAAGTTCGTGCCGGAGCGCGGCCAGATCAAGCCGGACCTGACCGTCCTGACGCTGGAACCCCTGGAAGGAGCTTCCGCCCGATGATGCTCGAACTCTCCTACGACGACGCCTGGCTGCCGATCTGCGAGGCCGCGGCGCTGACGCCGGGGCGCGGCATGGCGGCGCTGCTGCCCGACGGACGCCAGGTGGCGCTGTTCCAGGACCGGGCGGGCCGGTGGTACGCGGTCGACAACCGGGACCCCTTCACGGGTGCCCAGGTGCTGGCGCGGGGGCTCCTCGGCTCGGCGGCCGGCCGGCCGTTCGTGGCGTCGCCGCTGCTGAAGCAGCGCTTCGACCTGGAGACGGGGCGGTGCCTGGACGACGAGGAGGTCGCGGTGGCGGTCTTCCCGGTGCGGACGCGGGAACTGGCCGCAGTTTCTTGACCATTCGTTCCAGATCGACTTAGAGTTCCGTCCGTGGCCAGGACCAAGGAATTCGATCCGGACGCCGCACTCCAGGCAGCCCTCGAGCTGTTCTGGGAGCGCGGTTACGAAGCGACGTCGATGGCGGACCTCGTGGACCGCCTCGGCATCGGCCGCGCCAGCATCTACGCCACCTTCGGCAACAAGCACGAGCTGTACCTGAAGGCCATGGACCGGTATGCCGAGACCCGCGAGCCCTCCCTGCTGGCGCAACTGTCGCAGCCGGGTCCGGCGCTGCCGGCGGTCCGGGCGCTGGTGCGGGCGTTCGCGGCCGAGGCGTCCTCGGACGAGAAGCGGCTGACCGGCTGCTTCTTCACCAACACGGCCGCCGAGCTGGCGCCGCGCGACCGGGCCGCGACGCACCGGGTGGAGCTCAGCTGGGAGCACGTCGAGACCGCGCTGCACTCGGCGCTGCTGCGCGCCCGCGCCCAGGGCGAGCTTGCGGCCGGCCGCGAGCCCCGCGCCCTGGCGCGGATGCTGCTGGTCCTGCTCCAGGGCATCCGGGTGGTCGGGAAGGTGTCCTCCGACCCGGCCCGGGTCCGCGAGGCGGCGGAAGCGGCGCTGGCCCAGCTGGACTGACGGACCGAAGAGCCGGCCACATGGAGAGCAAGCCCCTGCGGGGGCTTGTTTTTCGCCCCAATAATGGAACGTACGGTCAAAAAAGGAGTCGCCCAGCATGTCCCCCTCGACCCGTTTCCGCGGCAGCACCGTCCTCGTCACCGGCGCGGGCTCCGGCCTCGGCCGGGCCATCGCGCTCGCCTTCGCCGCCGAGGGCGCCTCGGTGGCCGTGGCCGGGCGCACCGCGGCGCCCCTGGACGAGACGGTCGCCCTGATCGAGAAGGAGGGCGGCACGGCGGCCGCCTTCACCGCCGATGTGAGCCGCGCCGACGACGTAAGCGCCCTGGTGCGGCGTACCGTCGAGCGCTTCGGCGGCTTGGACGTGGCGGTCAACAACGCCGCCGTGCTGCGCGGCGCGGGCAGCCCGGTCGGCGACCTCGACCCGGCGGACTGGCAGGCCATGCTCGACATCAACGTCAGCGGAGTGCTGTACGCGCTCCAGGCCGAGATCGCCCACATGCGGGCGCACGGCGGCGGCGCGATCGTCAACGTCAGCTCCAATTTGGGGGCGCACGTCCGCGTGCCGGGCACCGGCGGCTACGCGGTCGGCAAGGCCGCCGTCTCCGTGCTGACCCGCATCGCCGCCCTCGACCACATCGGGGACGGCGTCCGGATCAACACGGTCAGCCCCGGCGCCTCCGAGGCCCCGATGTCCCTGCTGCCCGGCGAGACCCACGAGGAGCGGGCGGCCCGGCTGACCACGCCTCTCGGCCGGCTGACCTCCGCGCGGGAGGTCGCCGACGCCGTGCTGTACCTGGCGTCCCCGGCCGCGGGCTCGGTGGTCGGAACCGATCTGGTGGTGGACGGCGGCGCCGCGGCGTAACGCACCGGCCGACGCGGGTCTCAGCCCTGGACGGCCGACGGGTCCATCCACATGACCTCCCACAGGTGGTGGTCCGGGTCCTGGAAGGAGCGGCCGTACATCATGCCGTAGTCCTGGGGGTCGTTGGCCGGGGAGCCACCGGCCGCCAGGGCGGCGTCGGCCAGCTCGTCCACCTTCTCTCGGGAGTCGGCGCTCAGCGCGATGATCGCCTCGGTCGACGTCCGCGCGTCGGCGATCTCCTTCTTCGTGAAGTCCTTGAAGCGCTCCTCGGTGAGGAGCATCGCGAAGATGGTGTCGCTGAAGACGAGGCAGGCGGCGTGCTCGTCGGTGAACTGCTCGTTGAAGGAGTAGCCGAGCTTGCCCCAGAAGGCCTTGGAGACCTCCAGGTCCTTGACGGGCAGGTTCACGAAGATCATCTGAGGCATGTCATCCATCCGTTCGGTGTGGTTCCCGTGTGCTTTCGAGGGGTAGACCGGGCCCTCCGTGAAAACTCATCGCTCCCTCGAAGCCCTCTCGGAAAAAATCTCCCTCACGTTGCGGGGCCTCGCACCCCGGCCTAGGTGGCGTCATGAGCCCCGGGAGAGGTCACGAACGATCGGACCCGACCGGAAAAGGCCGGAAGTCGACCACCCGCCCGGGTGCCCGCCGCTTCCCCTTCACCGGTTGTTGATGCACCGTCAATGCAGGACCCACGCGGGAGTTCTAGGTTCCTCCAAGCGCGCGCGACCCCGCCGGCCGTCCGGCGGCGGGGCAGGCTCACACCCCCTCCTGGAGTGACAAGTGGAACGTCGCAGTTTCCTGCGCGGAGCGGTCATCGGCGGTACGTCCGCCGCCTTCGGCTTCACCCTGATGCGCGGCGCGGCCTACGCGGCGCCCGCCCAGCCGGGCCCGGGCCCGTACGGGGCGCTCGGCGCGGCGGACGCCAACGGCATCCGGCTGCCCAGCGGCTTCACCAGCCGGGTGATAGCCCGGTCCGGCCAGAAGGTCGGCTCCACCTCGTACACCTGGCACAACGCGCCGGACGGCGGCGCCTGTTTCGCGGACGGCACCGGCTGGATCTACGTCTCCAACTCCGAGATCTCCTCCACGGGCGGCGCGAGCGCGATCAAGTTCTCCGCGACCGGCGCCATCACCGGCGCGTACCGCATCCTCTCCAACACCAACCGCAACTGCGCGGGCGGCGCGACGCCGTGGAACACCTGGCTGTCCTGCGAGGAGGTGGACACGGGCTACGTCTACGAGACCGACCCCTGGGGCGTGAAGGCCGCCGTGCGCCACCCCGCCATGGGCCGCTTCAACCACGAGGCCGCGGCCGCCGACCCGGTCCGCAAGGTGATCTACCTGACCGAGGACAAGTCGGACGGCTGCTTCTACCGCTTCGTCCCCGCCACGTGGGGCGACCTGTCCTCCGGCACGCTCCAGGTCCTCAAGGCGGGCACCGCCACGTCGGGCACCTTCACCTGGGCCAACGTGCCCGACCCCGACGGCTCCCCCACCGCCACCCGCAGCCAGGTGTCCGGCGCGAAGAAGTTCAACGGCGGCGAGGGCTGCTACTACGCCAACGACACCGTCTGGTTCACCACCAAGGGCGACAACCGCCTCTGGCGGCTCAACCTCACCGCCAACACCTACGAGCTGGCCTACGACGACTCGCTCGTCACCAGCGGCACCGCCCCGCTGACCGGCGTGGACAACGTCACCGGCGCGTCCTCCGGCGACCTGTACATCGCGGAGGACGGCGGCTCCATGGACATCTGCGTCGTCACCCCGGACGACGTCGTGGCGCCGTTCCTGCGCATCGAGGGCCAGTCCGGTTCGGAGATCTGCGGGCCGGCCTTCTCGCCGGACGGCAAGCGGCTGTACTTCTCCAGCCAGCGGGGTACGACGGGCAGCTCGTCGGGCGGCATCACCTACGAGGTGACGGGCCCGTTCCGGGCGTAACTCCGCCGCCGCTGCTGCTGCTGCTGGGGGATCCGGCCGTACTGGGCGCCGCCGTGCAGGAGGGCGGCGCCCAGCGGCGTCAGCGTGTGCAGGACGGAGCTGCCCTGGCGCAGCGTGACCACCAGGCCCGCTTCGCGCAGCACGCCCGCGTGCTGGCTGGCGGAGGCGAGCGACACCCCGGCCCGGCGGGCCAGTTCGCTGGTCGTGCCGCCGTGGCCGATGGCCTTCAGGACGGCGGAGCGGGTGTGCCCGACGAGCCGGCCCAGTGACGACGACGCTGCGCCGCCGCCGGCCGGCTCCCCGGCCGCCGGGGCGTCGGAGTGCGTCACCGGGTACACCAGCACCGGCGGCAGCCCCGGGTCGCGGTAGACGACCGGGGTGCCCCGGCAGAAGAACGACGGCTGGAGCAGCAGCCCCCGCCCGTCGAGGTACAGGTCCCGGTCGACCGGATAGTCCGCCTCCAGCACGGGCGAGCGCCAGCGCAGCGTCGGCGGCAGGGAGGCGAGCAGCTCGTCGGCGCCGCCGTCGAGCAGCGCCCTGCCGCGCACGGCACGATCGGCCTCCACGCGGGACTGGATGTACGTCCAGTACGGCTCGATGGCGGCGCGGTGGTAGCCGCGCAGCGCCCCCAGCAGCCGGCTGAACGGCTCGGGGCGGCCCTCCACGAGCCCGGCGACCCAACCGGGCAGCGGCGCCGCGCCGGGCCGCGAGGCGGCCAGCAGGGCCAGCTCGGTGCCGATCCGGGCGGGCGGGGTCTCCCGTACGGCCTCCAGGGCCGTGTCGAGGCCGCCGAGCCCCTCGGGGGGCGTCAGGAAGTCCGGGAAATAGCCCCGCTGCGGGACGAGTGCCCCCAGCAACCGTGTTTCACCGTTCAACCGCGTGCGGGTTTCCGAGCGCCATTCTCCGTAGACGAGGGCACCACGCCGGTCCCGCAATCGGTGAAAGCTGAGGACTGTTTCCCACAACACATCCGGCCGGGCCGCCATCCGAACCCCGGCAAGGTCGGCCCCGGTGAAATGTATACGCAGCACTGAACCCCCACCTGTTGCATCCGCAATCACCCCCCACCACTGAGTATGCACGCCATCACAGCACGTCACCACGGCATTTCAGCCACAGTTGAAACGCATCGCGCAGGCAGGGTGTAAACCGAAAAGCTGTACGCCGTCGGACGGGAAACCTTCCGGACCGAGGTGACGTGGTGAAGACCGTGGGGGGCTTCGCGCGTCCGGCGGCGGTCCTGACAGGTTGCGGCTCTCCTGTCCGGCAGGGGTAATGGGGCGCGGTCGGCGGGTGGGGATCCGGTGGCCGCGCTCCGCCCTTTGTTTGCGGCACGAATGGCGCAATTCGAGCGGACACCTGAAGTCCGTCCTTCAACAGCCCGGAATTCAACCGGTTGTAACGCCGCAGGAATACTCGACAGCACCCGGACGAAATACGACGGGGCGGACACCTCCGCACAAGGTGTCCGCCCCGTCTCTCTTGCGACCCGGAGCCGCCGCCGATCGGTGAGGGTCGGGGACCAACGGCGGCTCCGGTGACTCGGGGCCCTGCCGTCCGGCCGGGGAGGCCGGGACGGTCGGGCCTGGCGCGGCCTCAACGGCCGCCGGCCTCAGCGGCTGTCGCTGCCCGACGACTGCGCCGCGGCCCGGCCCGCCTCCAGGCGCGCCACCGGGATCCGGAACGGCGAGCAGGAGACGTAGTCGAGGCCCACCTCGTGGAAGAAGTGCACCGACTCGGGGTCGCCGCCGTGCTCACCGCACACACCGAGCTTGATGTCGGGGCGGGTGGCGCGGCCGGCCTCGACCGCGTGGCGCACGAGCGCGCCGACGCCGTCCTTGTCGATCGTCTCGAACGGGCTGACGCCGAAGATGCCCTTCTCCAGGTACGCGGTGAAGAAGCTCGCCTCCACGTCGTCCCGGGAGAAGCCCCACACCGTCTGGGTGAGGTCGTTGGTGCCGAAGGAGAAGAACTCGGCGCACTCGGCGATCTGTCCGGCGGTCACGGCGGCGCGCGGCAGCTCGATCATCGTGCCGAGCGCGAGCTTCAGCTCCACACCGGTCTGGGCCTGCACCTCGGCGATGACCTGCTCGGCCTCGTCGCGGACGAGCTCCAGCTCCTGCACGGTCCCGACGAGCGGGATCATGATCTCCGCGCGCGGGTCGCCCTTCGCCTCGATGCGCTGGGCCGCGGCCTCCGCGATGGCCCGCACCTGCATGGTGAACAGGCCGGGGATGACCAGGCCGAGGCGGACGCCGCGCAGACCCAGCATCGGGTTCTGCTCGTGCAGCCGGTGCACGGCCTGGAGCAGGCGCAGCTCGTTCTCGTGCGGCTCCTTGCGGGCCTCGGCGAGGGCGACGCGCACCGACAGCTCGGTGATGTCGGGCAGGAACTCGTGCAGCGGCGGGTCGAGGAGGCGGACCGTGACCGGCAGGCCGTCCATCGCCTCGAACAGCTCGACGAAGTCCTGCTTCTGGAGCGGCAGCAGGGCCTTGAGGGCGTCCTCGCGCTCCGCGTCCGTGTCGGCGAGGATCAGGCGCTCGACGTACTCGCGGCGCTCGCCGAGGAACATGTGCTCGGTGCGGCACAGGCCGATGCCCTGCGCGCCGAAGCGGCGGGCGCGCAGCGCGTCCTCGGCGTTGTCGGCGTTGGCGCGTACGCGCAGCCGGCGTACTCGGTCCGCGTACGCCATGATCCGGTGCACGGCCTGGACCAGCTCGTCGGCGTCGTCGGCGCCCGCGTGCATGCGGCCCTCGAAGTACTCGACGACCGGCGACGGCACGACCGGGACCTCGCCGAGGTACACCTTGCCGGTGGAGCCGTCGATGGAGACGACGTCGCCCTCCTCCACGACGTGCCCGCCGGGCACGGTCATGCGGCGGCGCTTGGTGTCGACCTCGAGCTCCTCGGCGCCGCAGACACAGGTCTTGCCCATGCCGCGCGCGACGACGGCCGCGTGGGAGGTCTTGCCGCCCCGCGAGGTGAGGATGCCCTCGGCGGCGATCATGCCGTCCAGGTCGTCCGGGTTGGTCTCGCGGCGGATCAGGATGACCTTCTCGCCGGACCGGGACCACTTGACGGCGGTGTACGAGTCGAAGACGGCCTTGCCGACGGCCGCGCCCGGGGAGGCGGCGATGCCGCGGCCGACCTGCTGGACCTCGGCCTTCTCGTCGAAGCGCGGGAACATCAGCTGCGCGAGCTGGGCGCCGTTGACGCGCTGGAGCGCCTCCGCCTCGTCGATGAGGCCCTGGTCGACGAGCTGCGTCGCGATCCGGAAGGCCGCACCGGCGGTGCGCTTGCCGACGCGGGTCTGGAGCATCCACAGCTGGCCGCGCTCGATGGTGAACTCGATGTCGCAGAGATCCTTGTAGTGGTTCTCCAGCGTCTCCATGATCTGCATCAGCTGGTCGTACGACTTCTTGTCGATCGACTCGAGGTCGGCCAGCGGCACGGTGTTGCGGATACCGGCGACGACGTCCTCGCCCTGGGCGTTCTGGAGGTAGTCGCCGTAGACGCCCTGGTGGCCGGAGGCGGGGTCGCGGGTGAAGGCGACACCGGTGCCCGAGTCGGGGCCGAGGTTGCCGAAGACCATGGAGCAGACGTTGACCGCCGTGCCGAGGTCGTGCGGGATGCGCTCCTGGCGGCGGTACAGCTTCGCGCGGTCGCCGTTCCAGGAGTCGAAGACGGCCTTGATGGCGAGGTCCATCTGCTCGCGCGGGTCCTGTGGGAAGTCGCGTCCGGCCTCGGCCTTGACGATCTTCTTGAACTGCTTGACCAGCTTCTTGAGGTCGCCCGCGTCGAGGTCGGTGTCGACGGTGACCTTCTTGGCGGCCTTGGCCTCCTCGAGGGCCTCCTCGAAGAGCTCGCCGTCCACCCCGAGGACGGTCTTGCCGAACATCTGGATCAGGCGGCGGTACGAGTCCCAGGCGAAGCGCTCGTCGCCGGCCTGCTGGGCGAGGCCCTCGACGGACTTGTCGGAGAGCCCGATGTTGAGGACGGTGTCCATCATGCCGGGCATCGAGAACTTCGCGCCGGAGCGGACGGAGACGAGGAGGGGGTTGTCGGCCTGGCCGAGCTTCTTGCCCATCTTCTTCTCGAGCGCGTCGAGGTGCGCGGTGACCTCGTCCCTCAGCTCGACCGGCTCGTCGCCGCTCTCGAGGTAGACCTTGCAGGCCTCGGTGGTGATGGTGAAGCCCGGAGGGACGGGGAGACCCAGGTTGGTCATCTCGGCGAGGTTGGCACCTTTTCCGCCGAGCAGGTCCTTGAGGTCCTTGTTGCCCTCGGTGAAGTCGTACACGAACTTCTGATCTTTGATTTCCGACACGGGTCTCGACTCCTCGAGGACTCGGTGGCTGCCCTGACGGCGAGGAACATACCCAGATCGAAGGCTTCTGGGTACGTCCACTTACCCGTCATACGGCCTTAACCACCCGTCCGCCAGCAGATCGCAGGTAACCCGCCAGTAACATGCAAGGGGTTCAATCCTTCACTCTCTGAACACCACTTGACCGAAAGCTGGCCCTGAGCGCTCATGTGAGCACCCACTCAGGCAGGTGAGTTCAACTCTTGAACGCAAGAAGGGTGGCACTGAGTGCCACCCTTTGAAAAGTGCAGTCGCTTCGCATGCGCTCATCTGAGCGCAACCCCTATCAGGGGTGGCGAGAATCACGCGCGCCGATCACCGGAAATTCCAGCATCCGGACCGCCGGTCGGACCCGCGACAGCAGCCCCTCAGCCCCCCGACGTGTCCAGCTCCGCCTCCGCGCCCACCACCGCGGAGCAGTCGTACGGGTCCTTGAGCCAGCCGTCCGGCAGGACGACCCGGTTGTTGCCGGACGTCCGCCCGCGCGGCCCGTCCGCGCCCAGCGGCCACCCCTGCTCCAGGTCCAGCTCGCTCAGCTGAGCGCGCAGCTCGTCCAGCGACGACGTCACCGCCAGCCGCTTGCGCATCTCCGAGCCCACCGCGAAGCCCTTCAGGTACCAGGCCACGTGCTTGCGGAAGTCGATGACGCCCCGCGTCTCGTCCCCGATCCACTCCCCCAGCAGCTGCGCGTGCCGCACCATCACGTCCGCGACCTCGCGCAGCGTGGGCGCCGCCGACTCCCCCGTACCCTCGAACGCGCTGACCAGGTCGCCGAAGAGCCACGGCCGGCCCAGGCAGCCGCGCCCGACCACGACACCGTCGCAGCCGGTCTCGCGCATCATCCGCTTGGCGTCCTCGGCGCACCAGATGTCGCCGTTGCCCAGCACGGGGATCTCGGGCACGTGCTCCTTCAGCCGGGCGATGGCGTCCCAGTCCGCCGTGCCGCCGTAGTGCTGGGCGGCCGTGCGGCCGTGCAGGGCGATGGCGGTCACGCCCTCCTCGACGGCTATGCGCCCCGCGTCGAGGTACGTGATGTGGTCGTCGTCGATGCCCTTGCGCATCTTCATGGTGACCGGCAGGTCACCAGCGCCTGTGACGGCCTCGTTCAGGATCGCCCGCAGCAGCGGGCGCTTGTACGGCAGGGCGGATCCGCCGCCCTTGCGGGTGACCTTCGGCACGGGGCAACCGAAGTTCAGGTCGATGTGGTCGGCCAGGTTCTCGTCGACGATCATCCGGACCGCCTTGCCGACCGTCACCGGGTCGACCCCGTACAGCTGGATCGACCGAGGCGTCTCGCTCTCGTCGAAGTGGATCAGCTGCATGGTCTTCTCGTTGCGCTCGACCAGCGCCCGCGTGGTGATCATCTCGCTCACGAACAGCCCCTTCCCGCCGCTGAACTCGCGGCACAGGGTGCGGAACGGAGCATTCGTGATGCCGGCCATCGGCGCGAGCACCACCGGCGGCTGCACGACGTGCGGCCCGATGGAGAGAGGACTGAACGCGGTCATGCCCCCCATTGTCACCCACCCGCACGCACACCCCGCCTGACGCCCGGCACCCCCGTGACGCGCGGCACATCCTGGAGGCGGTACACCGTGGAGGCGGTACACCGTGGAGGCGGTACACCGAAGGGCCCGGGCGATCCGCCCGAGCCCTTCCGTCCCCCGTACGCGCAGTCCCGTACGCGCGGCGTCAGCTCTCCTGCTGCTTGCCTTCCGCCCGCTCGCGCATCTTGCGCAGCAGCTCCTGCTTCTGGTCGGCGGCCGCCCTGCGGTCGGCGGCGCGCGCCGGCGCGGAGCCCTGCTGGTCGGCGCGGGACAGCTTCTTGCGCTGTCCGCCGACCCCGAGAAGGTTGTTACGGCTCTTGGCCACGGTGTCTCCCAATGGGGTGAGAAGTGATCGGAACGTCGTACCTGGGGGGATCTCACTCGTAGATCTGGAAGAGCCACATGCCGTCGACGTTAACCGCCGCCGCCCCGCCTCGCATCAGCTTTTCGGCTTGGCCACCGCCCCCCACGGGCGTCCCGGCTTGTACGGCTGGACGGGCGGCGCGTCGATCGTGCCGTCCGGCTGGATCTTCGGCAGCGCCGTCTGCGGCCGGGGCAGCAGCGCGCGCTTGAGGTCCTGGTTGCCTTGCTTGTCCAGGCCGTACAGCGCGTCGTAGATGTTGCGCACGGCCGGACCCGAGGCCCCGGAGCCCGTACCACCCTGCGCGATCGTCATGACGATCGCGTAGTCCTTGGTGTACGTGGCGAACCACGACGTCGTCTGCTTGCCGTAGACCTCGGCCGTACCGGTCTTGGCGTGCATCGGGATCTTGTCCTGCGGCCAGCCGCCGAACCGCCAGGCGGCGGTGCCGCGCGTGGCGACCCCGGCGAGGGCGTCGCCCATCTGCTCCAGCAGCTTCCTGTCGACCGGGAGCTTGCCGTGCGCCTTCGGCTTGATCTCGTCGATCCGCTTGCCGTCCGGGCTGACGATCGCCTTGCCGACGCTCGGGGTGTAGAGCGTGCCGCCGTTGGAGAGCGCGGCGTAGATGGCGGCCATCTGGATCGGCGTGACGAGCGTGTCGCCCTGCCCGATGGAGTAGTTCACGGAGTCACCGGCGCGCAGGTCCTTGAAGGAGACGCAGTTCTCGTACGCGATCCGCTCCGTGTACGAGCCGTTCTTCTTGCCCTGCTCGCACCAGGCGTCCTTGTTGGCCTCCCAGTAGTCCTGCTTCCACCGGCGGTCGGGGACCCGGCCCTTGACCTCGTTGGGAAGGTCGATGCCGGTCTCCTTGCCGAGCCCGAACTGGCGGGCGGTGGTGTAGAAGACGTCCTTGGCGTTCTTCTTCGGCTTGGTGCCGCCGTCCTTGCGCCACTCCTCGTGCGCCAGCCGGTAGTACACGGTGTCGCAGGAGACCTCGAGGGCGCGGCCGAGGTCGATCATGCCGTAGCCCTTCGACTCGAAGTTCGAGAAGGACCGGTCGCCGATGGAGTACGAGCTGGAGCAGTCGTAGCGGCCGTTGAACCGGTATCCGGCGTTGACGGCCGCCGTGGTCGGGATGACCTTGAAGATCGATCCGGGGGCCGACTGGCCCTGGATGGCCCGGTTGAGCAGCGGGAAGTTGGACTTCTCGCCGGTGAGCTTGGCGTAGTCCTTGGCGGATATGCCGCCGACCCAGGCGTTGGGGTCGTAGTCCGGCAGCGAGGCCATGGCCACGATGCGGCCGGTCTTGGCCTCCATGACCACGACGGCGCCGGAGTCGGCCTCGTACTTCCGCTTCGTGTTGCGGTCGAACTCCTTGCGGGCGGCCTTCATCGCCTCGTTGAGCTCGTACTCGGCGACGGCCTGCACCCGCGCGTCGATGGAGGTGACGACGTTGGAGCCGGGCCGGGCCGGGTCGCGCCGGGCCTCGCCGAGGACGCGGCCGAGGTGGTCGACCTCGTACCGCGTGATGCCGGCCTTGCCGCGCAGCTCCTTGTCGTACGTGCGCTCCAGGCCGGAGCGGCCGACCTGGTCGGAGCGGAGGAACGGCGAGTCGCTGTGCTTCGCCTTCTCGATCTCCTGGTCCGTGACGGGCGAGAGGTAGCCGAGGACCTGCGCGGTGCGAGCGCCGCCGGGCGCGGTGTAGCGGCGCACTGCGGTGGGTTCGGCGGTGATGCCCGGGAAGTCCTCGGCGCGCTCGCGGATCTGGAGGGCCTGCTTGGGCGTTGCCTCGTCGGTGACGGGGATCGGCTGGTACGGCGAGCCGTTCCAGCAGGGCTGCGGGGTGTCGGCGTCGCAGAGGCGGACCTTGTCCATGACCTCCTTCGGCTCCATGTCGAGCACGCCCGCGAGCCGGGTCAGGACGCCCTTGCCGTCGTCCTTCATCTTCATCAGCTCGGTACGGGAGGCCGACACGACCAGCCGCGTCTCGTTGTCGGCGAGCGGTACACCGCGCGCGTCGAGTATCGAGCCGCGCACGGCGGGCTGGACGACCTGCTGCACGCGGTTGCGGGACGCCTCCTCGGCGTACTCCTGGCCGTTGCGGATCTGCATGTACCAGAGGCGGCCGCCGAGGGTCAGCAGCAGGGAGAACACCAGCACCTGGAGGACGACGAGTCGTATCCGCACGCGCGGAGTGCGCCCGGTCTCCGGAATGTTGGTCACGTGTACCGCTCCCCCCTGCCCAGCCCTGCCTGTGTCCCGAGCTTAGGTGACGCCAAGATCCACCCACGGCCCGGCCCCCGCCCTCCTCAACCGGCCGACGGGCGCGTACGAAACGGGCGCCCGCCCCCTGAGGGAGCGGGCGCCCGCGGCGCGGTGCGACGAGTGCGTCAGCAGCCGATGAGGCGGCTCGCGAGGTAGCCCTGGATCTGGTCCAGGGAGACGCGCTCCTGCTTCATGGTGTCGCGCTCGCGCACGGTCACCGCGTTGTCGTCGAGGGTGTCGAAGTCGACGGTGACGCAGAACGGCGTGCCGATCTCGTCCTGGCGGCGGTAGCGGCGGCCGATGGCGCCCGCGTCGTCGAACTCGATGTTCCAGTTCTGGCGCAGGTCGGTGGCGAGGCCCTTGGCCTTCGGCGACAGCTGCGGGTTGCGGGAGAGCGGCAGCACCGCGACCTTGACCGGCGCGATGCGCGGGTCGAGGCGCATGACGGTGCGCTTCTCCATGACGCCCTTGGCGTTCGGGGCCTCGTCCTCGTTGTACGCGTCGAGGAGGAACGCCAGCATCGTGCGGCCGACACCGGCGGCGGGCTCGATGACGTACGGCGTCCAGCGCTCGCCGGCCTCCTGGTCGAAGTACGACAGGTCCTGGCCGGACGCCTTGGAGTGGGCGCTCAGGTCGTAGTCGGTGCGGTTGGCGACGCCCTCGAGCTCGCCCCACTCGTTGCCGCCGAACTGGAAGCGGTACTCGATGTCGGCGGTGCGCTTGGAGTAGTGGGAGAGCTTCTCCTTGGGGTGCTCGTACCAGCGCATGTTCTCCTCACGGAGACCCAGGCCCGTGTACCAGTTCCAGCGCTGCTCCATCCAGTATTCCTGCCACTGCTCGTCCTCGCCCGGCTTGACGAAGAACTCCATCTCCATCTGCTCGAACTCGCGGGTGCGGAAGATGAAGTTGCCCGGAGTGATCTCGTTCCGGAAGGACTTGCCCATCTGCGCGATGCCGAACGGCGGCTTCTTGCGCGAGGTCTGCTGCACCTGCGCGAAGTTGGTGAAGATGCCCTGGGCGGTCTCGGGGCGCAGGTAGGCGACGGAGCCGGAGTCCTGGGTCGGGCCGAGGTGCGTGGAGAGCAGGCCGGAGAACTGCTTGGGCTCGGTGAAGGTGCCCTTGTTGCCGCAGTTGGGGCAGTTGAGGTCGGCGAGGCCGTTCTCGGGGAGGCGGCCGTGCTTCGCCTCGTACGCCTCCTCCAGGTGGTCGGCGCGGAAGCGCTTGTGGCAGGAGGTGCACTCGGTGAGCGGGTCGGTGAAGGTGGCGACGTGGCCGGAGGCCTCCCAGACCTCGGGGGCGAGGATCACCGACGAGTCGAGACCGACGACGTCCTCACGCGAGGTGACCATGTAACGCCACCACTGGCGCTTGATGTTCTCCTTCAGCTCGACACCCAGCGGCCCGTAGTCCCAGGCGGCGCGCTGTCCGCCGTAGATCTCGCTGCAGGGGTAGACGAAGCCACGGCGCTTGCTCAGGCTGACGATGGTGTCGATCTTGTCGGCGGCCACGGTGCTCTCTTCAGTACGACGATGAGGAAGGGCGAATGCTTCAGATTAGCGGCGCGCGGGGGCTCTGGATCAAATCGGGGGTGGGCTGGGCCACATACCACGTTTGTTGACAATCGTTTCCACTTTTGATGAAAATGAATCCCATGAACGTACGACGCCGCCTCATACCCACCACCGCCGTCACCGGAGCCGTGATCCTCGGCCTGGTCACGCTCTCCGCCTGCTCGGACGCGTCCGGCGCCGGCGGCAAGGGGAACGGCGGCAAGCTGGACGTGGTGGCGTCCTTCTACCCCATGCAGTTCCTGGCCGAGCAGATAGGCGGCGACCACGTCACCGTCAACACGCTCACCAAGCCGGGTGTCGAGCCGCACGACCTGGAGCTCAAGGCGAGCCAGGTCCGCGAGCTGGGGCAGGCGGACTACGTCCTCTACCTCAAGGGCATCCAGCCCGCCGTCGACGAGGCGATCCAGCAGGCGGGCGTCAAGAACACGGTGGACGCCGCGACCCTCACCAAGCTGGAGGCGCACGGCACCGAGACCGGCGGCCACGACCACGGCCACGAAGAGGGCCACGCGGAAGAAGGCCACGCGGAAGAGGGCCACGGCGAAGAGGAAGCGGGCGCCGACCCGCACATCTGGCTGGACCCGGTGAAATACGCCGAGGTCGCCAAGGGCGTCGGCGCCTCCCTGGAGAAGGCCGACCCGGCCCACGCCGCCGACTACAAGAAGAACACCGCGGAGCTGGTGAAGAAGCTCGACGCCCTCCACGTGACGTTCGACCAGGGCCTGAAGAACACCTCCACCCGCACCTTCATCACCACCCACTCCGCCTTCGGCTACCTCGCCGAGCGCTACAAGCTGGACCAGGAGGGCATCTCCGGCATGGACCCCGAGTCCGAGCCGAGCCCCGCCCGGATCAAGGAGCTGCGCGACACCGCGAAGGCGGAGAAGGTCACGACCGTCTTCTTCGAGACGCTCGCCAGCGACAAGACCGCGAAGACCCTCGCGAAGGACGCCGGCCTGAAGACGGACGTCCTGGACCCGCTGGAGGGAATCACGGACAAGTCCAAGGGCGCTGACTACATCGAGGTGATGGAGTCCAACCTCGCGGCGCTGAAGAAGGCCCTCGGCGCCAAGTGACATCCCCCGCACGTCAAGCACGCAACGGAGGCAGCGACGTGAGCATCGACGTGAGCAGCGAGCCCGTCATATCCGTCCGCGAGGCCACCGCCACCCTGGGCGCCCGCCCCGTGCTGCGCGGCATCGACCTCACCGTGCACCGCGGTGAGGTCGTCGCCCTGCTCGGCGCGAACGGCTCGGGCAAGTCGACCGCCGTCCGCTCGGTGATCGGCCAGGTCCCGCTCACCGGCGGGTCCGTCGCCCTCTTCGGTACGGAGCTGAGGCGCTTCCGCGACTGGGCGCGCGTCGGCTACGTACCGCAGCGCACGACCGCCGCGAGCGGGGTGCCGGCGACCGTCCGCGAGGTGGTCTCCTCCGGGCGCCTGTCGCGTACGAGGCTGAGGTGGCCGTCCAGGGCCGACAAGGCGGCCGTGGAGCGGGCCATCGCGCTCGTGGGGCTCGCCGACCGCGCCAAGGACTCCGTCGGCGCCCTGTCCGGGGGCCAGCACCAGCGGGTGCTGATCGCCCGGGCGCTCGCCTCCGAGCCCGACCTGCTGATCATGGACGAGCCCATGGCGGGCGTCGACCTGGCCAGCCAGGAGGTGCTCGCCTCGACGCTGCGCGAGCAGGTCGCGGGCGGCACGACCGTCCTGCTCGTGCTGCACGAGCTGGGCCCGCTGGAGCCGCTGATCGACCGCGCGGTCGTGCTGCGCGACGGCTGCGTGGTCCACGACGGGCCGCCGCCCGAGGCCGTCGGCCAGCACGCGCTGCCCGGCCACGACCACGTACATCCGCACGCGGCCCACGAGCCGCTCCGCACGGGACTGCTGACCTGATCATGGACCTCCTGCACGACACCTTCATGCAACGGGCGCTCCTCGCGGCCGTCCTGGTCGGCATCACCGCTCCCGCCGTCGGCATCCACTTGGTGCAGCGCCGCCAGGCCCTGATGGGCGACGGCATCGGCCACGTCGCCATGACGGGCGTCGGCCTCGGCTTCCTGATGTCCGCCAACCCGGTGTGGATGGCCACGCTGGTGGCGGTCGCCGGCGCCGTGACGATGGAGCTGATCCGGACGTACGGGCGCACGCGCGGCGACATCGCGCTGGCGCTGCTCTTCTACGGCGGCATGGCCGGCGGCGTCATGCTGATCAACCTCTCCCCGACCGGCTCGAACGCCAACCTCGTCTCGTACCTCTTCGGCTCCCTGTCGACGGTCTCGGACGAGGACGTCGTCGCGATGTGCGTGCTGGCGTCCTTCGTGCTGCTGGTCACCCTGGGGCTGCGGCGCCAGCTCTTCGCGATCAGCCAGGACGAGGAGTTCGCGCGCGTGACCGGCCTGCCGGTGCGCACGCTCAATCTGCTGGTCGCGATCACCGCCGCGGTCACCGTGACGGTGGCCATGCGGGTGGTCGGTCTGCT
Source organism: Streptomyces sp. NPDC003036 (assembly GCF_040611175.1). Classification (NCBI taxonomy): domain Bacteria; kingdom Bacillati; phylum Actinomycetota; class Actinomycetes; order Kitasatosporales; family Streptomycetaceae; genus Streptomyces; species Streptomyces sp. NPDC003036. Next base: position 109,368 of record NZ_JBEXNO010000007.1, read on the forward strand.
GCTGATCAGCGCGCTGATGGTGGTCCCGGTCGCGGCCGCGCAGCAGCTGTCGCGCAGCTTCCGTACGACGTTCGCGGGGGCGGTGCTCATCGGTACGGGCGTGACGCTGGCCGGCACGGTCACCACGTACTACAACGACGTGCCGCCGGGTGCGACGATCGTGCTGATGGCCATCGCGGTGTTCGTCGTCCTGACCGCCCTGGCCACCCCGCTGGCCCGGCGCCGCGCCCGGGCGGCGGAGCGGCCCGCGCCGCAGGGCTGCGACCTCGACGTCGCCCCCGCGGACGACGTCAAGGCGGCGAAGGGCTGAGTACGGTCTGCCGGGCCCCGCGGGACGGCCTGGCAGAATGGCCCGACGGACTGGACGACTTTCCGAGCGGGCCGAGGCTAAGGAGGCACCTGTGGCGACGGCTGGACCTACCGGCGTACGCGGCCGGTCGACCCGACAGCGAGCCGCCGTTTCGGCGGCGCTGAACGAGGTGGACGAGTTCCGCAGCGCGCAGGAGCTGCACGACATGCTCAAGCACCGCGGCGACTCCGTGGGCCTGACGACGGTCTACCGCACCCTGCAGTCGCTCGCCGACGCGGGGGAGGTGGACGTGCTGCGCACCAGCGACGGCGAGGCCGTCTACCGCCGCTGCTCCTCGGGCGAGCACCACCACCACCTGGTGTGCCGCGTCTGCGGCAAGGCGGTCGAGGTCGAGGGCCCGGCGGTCGAGCAGTGGGCGGAGACGATCGCGGCGGAGCACGGCTTTGTGAACGTGGCGCACACGGTGGAGATCTTCGGCACGTGCACGGAGTGCGCGGCGTCGCTGAAGGACGACGCCTGACCGGACCCCGCGCACATGAGTGAAGCCCTTGGCCATGGCCAGGGGCTTCACTCATGCCGCCTCGACGTTCAGAGGTCGTAGCAGCGGTACGTACCGTCGTCGTCGCGCCCCACGCTGTTGTGGTCCCAGCAGTGCAGCACCGGCCCCAGCGTGTACACCCGCCACGCCAGCAGCAGGACCACGCAGGCGGTCGCGGCCTGGGCGAGGCGGGAGCGGACCCCCGCCAGCACCAGTCCGGCGGCCGCCACCACGACCGCGAAGACGCCGACGGCGATCACGGGGATCGTGAGGTTCTGCCGCAGTCCGGGGAAGGACTCCATCTCGATGGTCCCCCCGAAGCTGAAGGCCATCACCAGCAGGGCGAACAGGAACAGCGCGATCGCGACGAGCCTGTGCACCCAGATCACGCCTGCGGGCTCCGCTCGCCGCCCTCGTCCTGGCGGCCCTGCATCGCCAGCAGCTCCTCGTTGGGGATGGCCCCGCCGAAGCGGCGGTCGCGCTGGGCGTACTCCAGGCAGGCCCGCCACAGGTCGCGGCGGTCGAAGTCGGGCCACAGCACGTCCTGGAAGACCATCTCGGCGTACGCGCTCTGCCAGATCAGGTAGTTGGAGGTGCGCTGCTCGCCGCTGGGCCGCAGGAACAGGTCCACGTCCGGCATGTCCGGGTAGTACAGGTACTTCTGGATCGTCTTCTCGCTGACCTTCGACGGGTCGAGCCTGCCCGCCTTCACGTCCTCGGCGATCCGCTGCGCCGCGTCCGCGATCTCCGCGCGACCGCCGTAGTTCATGCAGAAGTACAGCGTGAGGCGGTCGTTGCCCTTGGTCTGCTCCTGGGCGATCTGGAGCTCCTGGGCCACCGACTTCCACAGCTTGGGCATCCGGCCCACCCAGCGGACCCGGATGCCGAGCTCGTCGAGCTGGTCGCGGGTCTTGCGGATGAAGTCCCGGTTGAAGTTCATCAGGAAGCGCACCTCGTCCGGGGAGCGCTTCCAGTTCTCGGTGGAGAAGGCGTACAGCGAGATGGCGCCGACGCCCATCTCGATGGCCCCCTGGAGCACGTCCAGCACGCGCTCGGCACCGACCTTGTGGCCCTCGGTACGCGGCAGGCCGCGGTCCTTCGCCCAGCGGCCGTTGCCGTCCATGACGATCGCCACGTGCTTGGGCACCAGCTCGCCGGGGAACTTCGGCGGGCGCGCGCCCGACGGGTGCGGCTCGGGGTCCTTGTAGTCGCGGCGGGACCGGCCCAGGAATCCGCGTCGTGCCATGCGCTCCATCTCCTACTTCCTCTTGTTCACTTCTCCACGTACCGGAGGGAGCGCAGCCCCCGCTCCAGGTGCCAGTGCAGATACGCGGACACCAGTCCGCTCCCCTCCCTGACGTGGCGCGGCTCGCACGCGTCCGCCGTCTCCCAGTCGCCGGTCAGCAGCGCGCTGAGCAGGCCCACGGCCTCCGCAGAGGGTACGACGCTGCCGGGGACCCGGCAGTCGCCGCAGATGACCCCGCCCGCAGCGACCGAGAAGAATCGGTTCGGCCCGGGGAGCCCGCACCGGGCGCAGTCCTCGAACGACGGCGCGTAGCCGTTGACGGCGAGGGAGCGGAGCAGGAAGGCGTCGAGGATCAGATTCGGCGCGTGCTCGCCGCGCGCGAGGGTCCGCAGCCCGCCGATGAGCAGCAGGTACTGCTGCACGGCGGGCTCGCCCTCATGGTCCGTGAACCGCTCGGCGGTCTCCAGCATGGCCGTCCCGGCGGTGTAGCGGGCGTAGTCGGTGACGATGCCGCTGCCGTACGGGGCGATCGTCTCGCTCTGCGTACACAGCGGCAGCCCGCGCCCGACGAGCTCGCTGCCCCGCGCGAAGAACTGCACGTCGACGTGGCTGAAGGGCTCCAGCCGCGCCCCGAACTTGGACTTCGTCCGCCGTACGCCGCGTGCGACGGCCCGCACGCGCCCGTGCCCGCGCGTGAGGATCGTGATGATGCGGTCCGCCTCGCCCAGCTTCTGGGTGCGCAGCACGATGCCGTCGTCGCGGAACAGGGTCATGGGGCCATTGTCCCGTACGCGGCGGGCCACCGGGGCCGGGGCCGGGTCTCATGGGCCCGGCCACGTGGCCGGGGTCACGGCACTTCGCCCCGGCTGCGGGCGTTCGCGTACGCCGTCGCCGCGCTGAGCCGCTCCGCGTCCGTCGCGGGCCGCACCCCCTCCGCAGGACACTCCCACTCGCGTCCGCCGCCGTACGGTCTCAGCTGGAGGTGCGGACCCTCGTGGCCCGTCACGCGGCCCACACGCCCCGTACTGATCTCCACGACGTACGACCCCACGAGCACGTTCATTCCCGGATCCCTTCCCCCGACATCACGGCGGCCCACCGGCGCGCCGTCCGGTGCCGCGCGCAATTCGGTCACCGCCTCCATGGCCTGGGCGGGTTCGGTTCCCGCCATCGCCGGCCGCTTCGCTTCTTCCATCGCCAACCCCGTCCTTTCCCCGTCTATTTCCCGCTTTCTGCCCTCGCGGTGACGGCCCATCCGTAACATCGGCAGATGTTGGCTCGAGGCAAAGGCCCACCACTCCGGGGGAGTTAATCCATGGCCAATGCCAGGCCCGATGCCGGGCCATCAGGGCGAACACGGCGCCGGACCGGGCCACAGCGGCCTCGTCTAGGCTGCGCGGCGTGAACGAACCACTGGTCTCCTGCTCCTGTTGCGGAGAAGCGCTCCCGGACGAGCGGCGCATCGACGTCCGGTTCAACCTGCCGGACGCTGCTCTGACGGCTCCGCGGGAGGCGCTGCACTGCCCCGGGCCCGATGCCCTGCTCCGTGTGGACGGTGCCGGGTCCTTCGTACGCTGCCTGCTGCCGGTCCGGCTCAGCCACGAGACCGAGCTGGTTCTCGGGGCCTGGCTGGCGGTCGACGACGCCGTCTTCCAGCACCTCCACGCCGTCTGGGACGACCCCGCCTACGCGGAGGTGGAGCTGCGGGGGACCATCGCCAACGCGATCAAGCCGTGGGGCGAGGAGTTGCGGGGTGCGCGGGTCACCGCCCGCGTGGCCGACCCGGAAGAGCTTCCGTACCTCGTCGCCGGTCACGACCCGACGGCCGCGCGCGTCCTGGAGGAGACCTGGGACCGCGATCTGGTGCTCAGCCGCTTCCCGCATCAGCTGCCCGTCGCCGTGCGCACCGACCTCGGCGCGCACTGGTCCGTGGAGCGCACGGCGGGGCTGACCGCCAGGTACGCGGACGGCGCGGACCAGTTCGCCGGGCCGGGGCGCAGCGTGGCCGTCACGGTGTTCGAGGACGACGCGCCGGGACGCACCCCTGAGGACTTCCTGGCCGCGCTGCTCGACGGCGCCCCGGACACGCTGCCCGGGCAGCGGCTCACGGAGCGCCTGCCGGGCGGGGTGCGCTACGCGTTCTGGCGCACCCCGGCGGACCATGGCGGGGAGCGGCACGAGTTCTACGGATTCATGGCACCGACCGGCTCCACGGCCGCCGGGGTGTTCTGCACCCACGAGTCGGCGGACGACCTCGCCTGGGCACAGGGGGTGTGGCGCTCCCTGCGCTGGGACGGCGGTACGGACACCCCCTAGGCCGTGTCCGCAAAGTCCCGTCTGCCCGGCGGGCGGACGACGCTATTTTGCGGACACCCCTAGGGGAGGGTCAGGACGCGCGGCCCCGCGTCCGTGATGGCGACCGTGTGCTCGATGTGCGCGGCGCGGCTGCCGTCCGTCGTGTGGAGGGTCCAGCCGTCCTCGCCGGTGCGGTAGTCGTCGCCGCCTCCGGCCATGAGCATCGGCTCGATGGCGAGGACCAGGCCGTGGCGCAGCGGGAAGCCGCGGCCCGGGCGGCCCCGGTTGGGGACGTGCGGGTCCTCGTGCATGGTGCGGCCGATGCCGTGGCCACCGAAGTCCGCGGGCATGCCGCAGCGGGCCGCGCGGGCGACGGCGCCGATGGCGTGGCCGATGTCGCCGATGCGGTTGCCCGGGACGGCCGCGGCGATGCCGGCGTCGAGGGCGCGCCGGGTGGCGTCGATGAGGGCCACGTCGGCGGGGCGCGGCGTGCCGACGGTGAAGCTGATCGCGGCGTCGCCGGCCCAGCCGTCGAGGACCGCGCCGCAGTCGACGCTGACGAGGTCGCCGTCGCGCAGGCGGTAGTCGGTGGGTACGCCGTGGACGACGGCGTCGTTGACCGACGTGCAGATGACCGCCGGGAACGGCGTGGGGGCGAAGGACGGCTGGTAGCCGAGGAAGGGCGAGCGGGCGCCCGCCTTGTCGAGGACCGCGCGGGCCGCCTCGTCCAGTTCCCGCAGCGACACGCCGATGCCCGCCGCTTCTCGTACGGCGGCGAGGGCGTGCGCCACGACCCGCCCGGCCTCCCGCATCGCGTCCAGGGCCGCGTCACTCTTGATCTCCACCATGTTCCGGCGCCTCCCCTTCCCATTCTTATACCGGTATTAGTATCACGGGCATGGTGAGAACTCCTTTGACCCCGTGGGAACGGCAGCGCGGAGAGCGGTTCGGCGCGCTGCTGCGCGAGGCGCGCGGCGAGCGCAGCATGGTGGAGGTCGCGGCGGCGGCCGGGGTGTCCGCGGAGACGCTGCGGAAGATCGAGACGGGCCGGGCACCGACACCCGCGTTCTTCACGGTGGCGGCACTGGCGGGCGCGCTCGGGCTGTCCCTGGACGAGCTGGCGGTGGCGTGCGCGCCCGACGACCAGGGCGAGGGCGAGTGGCGCCAAGCGCTCTCCGCCTGACCGGACCGCCGGGCAGGCCGTCGGGCAGGCCGTCGGGCGGGCCGTGCCCTACTTCAGCTCGTGCCGCCCACCCTCCCGCTCCTCGATCGCGACCTCCGTCCTCAGCGCCCGCGCCAGCACCACCCCGATCACCATCAGCGCGATCGCGAACCACCTCGGCGCCGCGCCGAAGACCAGGACGAGGACGCCCATCGGGATCAGCAGCCCCACGAAGGGCATCAGGAGGCTGGACACGCGCGGCCTCGCCTCGGCGCCGGGGGCGAGGCGGGCGCGCACCAGGGCGGGGTACCACTCGGTGAAGCGCGCGGCGGTGACGAGCGCCCAGACCTGGACGATCCAGCCGGTCCACAGGTTCTCGGGGTTGCGCAGCAGCAGGTCGCCGACCCCGCCCGCGAGGGCCGCGGCCAGGAAGGCGAGGCCCCACGCCGCCGTGATGACGACGTTGGTGCGCAGGAAGTCCGGGGTCCGCCAGAACTCCCGGGGCACTTTCCTGCGCGCGTACGGAGTCGTCAGCGGCGCCCGCACCGCGAGGGAACCGGCCGCGAGGGCGACGAGGGTGAGGTCGGCGAGCTCGTCCGCGTACGTCTCCAGCCAGCGCAGCGTGGGCGGCAGGACGATCAGGCCGATGATGGTGAGGGCGGCGAAGAGGACGAGACCGGCCACTTCGAGGAACGCGGGCCGTTCTCGTACGAGGACGAGCGCGAGGGCCGCCGCGGCGGCGAGCGCGGCGGCCAGTCCGTACCGGCCGGGGCCGCTCAGCAGCGAGAAGAGCATCCACGGCGCCATGCCGGTGATGGAGCTGTTCATCAGTCTGGCGCCCCAGCCCGCTCCACCGTTCATACCTCCAGCGTGGCGCGATCCATACACGAAGGCGAGAGTCCCCATAAGCCCGGCTTATGGGGTCATAGGCGGGGGGCGGGTACCGAGGTGAGGTGAGCCTTACTTAGAGTGCGGTGAGCAGTGGTGTCGCAGCCACAGCTCAGACCACCCACCGCTCGAAGGGAATCCTCATGCCCCGCCCCCTGCGGGTCGCGATCGTCGGCGCCGGCCCCGCCGGTATCTACGCCGCGGACGCGCTGCTGAAGTCCGAGGCCGCCACCGACCCGGGCGTCTCCATCGACCTCTTCGAGCGGATGCCCGCGCCGTTCGGCCTGATCCGGTACGGCGTGGCCCCGGACCACCCGCGGATCAAGGGCATCATCACCGCCCTCCACCAGGTGCTCGACAAGCCGCAGATACGTCTCTTCGGCAATGTCGACTACCCCTCCGACATCACCCTCGACGACCTACGCGCCTTCTACGACGCGGTGATCTTCTCGACGGGCGCGACGGCGGACCGGGAGCTGAGGATCCCGGGCATCGATCTCGACGGCTCGTACGGCGCCGCCGACTTCGTCTCCTGGTACGACGGCCACCCGGACGTACCGCGCACCTGGCCGCTGGAGGCCGAGAAGGTCGCGGTCCTCGGCGTGGGCAACGTGGCGCTGGACGTGGCCCGCATCCTCGCCAAGACCGCCGACGAGCTGCTGCCGACCGAGATCCCGCCGAACGTCTACGACGGCCTCAAGGCGAACCGCGCCAAGGAGATCCACGTCTTCGGGCGGCGCGGCCCGGCACAGGCGAAGTTCAGCCCGATGGAACTGCGCGAGCTGGACCACTCCCCGAACATCGAGGTCATCGTCAACCCCGAGGACATCGACTACGACAGCGGCTCGATCGAGGCGCGGCGCTCCAACAAGCAGGTCGACATGGTCGCCAAGACGCTGGAGAACTGGGCGATCCGCGACATCGGCGACCGGCCGCACAAGCTGTTCCTGCACTTCTTCGAGTCACCGACCGAGATCGTCGGCGAGGACGGCAAGGTCACCGGCCTGCGCACCGAGCGCACCGAGCTGGACGGCACGGGCAACGTGAAGGGCACGGGCGAGTTCACCACCTGGGACGTCCAGGCGGTCTACCGCGCGGTCGGCTACCTCTCCGACGAACTGCCCAAGCTGCCGTGGGACGCCGTCTCCGGCACCGTCCCGGACGAGGGCGGCCGCGTGATGCAGGGCGACGAGCCGATGCCGTCGACGTACGTCACCGGCTGGATCCGCCGCGGCCCCATCGGCCTCATCGGCCACACCAAGGGTGACGCCAACGAGACGGTCTCCCACCTCCTGGAGGACCACCGCGAGGGCCGCCTGCTCACGCCGGAGGCGCCGGGCAAGGACGCCGTCGTCGACTTCCTGCGCGGCAAGGGCGTCGAGTACACGACGTGGGAGGGCTGGTACCGGCTGGACGCCGCCGAGCGCGCGCTGGGCGAGGCCGAGGGCCGCGAGCGCGTGAAGATCGTCGAGCGTGAGGGCATGCTGCGCGCGAGCGCCGAGCAGTAGGCGTACAGCCTGAGGCGTACGGCCCGTAGGCGTACGCCGGTGGCCCGGGTCCGTGGGGACCCGGGCCACCGGCGTGTTCACGCCTCCAGCAGCGGAATCAGCTGCTCCTCCTCGTACCGGAGGTGCTCCTCCAGTTCCTCGGTGAGCCGCTCGACCTCCGCGAGGACCCGCGGGCCGTCCGCCCCCTCGTCGGAGACGACGTCCCGCAACGCGCCGAGCAGGGCGGCTATCCGCTCGTGCTCCCGCTTGAGCCGGTCCATCACCGGGGCGAGGCCGGGATGGCGGTCGGCGAGCATCGGGAAGAGCATCGCGTCCTCCCCGGTGTGGTGGTTGTGCAGGCCCTGGCAGACGGTGAGGCAGTTGACGCGCAGCTGGGTGCCGAGGCCACCGGCGGTCCCGGACTCCGCTATCTCCTTGCGGATGAGGCCCAGTTCGCGCCGGAACGCGTCGTGGACGACCTTGATGGCCTCCCCGAAGGACTTCGCGTTGATGTTCGGCGGGCCGGGGACCTCCGTGAGGGCGACCACGGGAATGACGCGGGCCGTCTTGGCCTGGTAGTCGGCCCATCCGGAGTCGGCCTCGACGGCGCGGGCGAAGGCGCGGTCGCGTGCGTCGCCCGTCAGGACGGTGGCGTCGGCCTCGTACGTGAAGGCGCCGCTCTCGACGGTCACACGGGGGTTGGCCAGGAGGTTGTGGTACCAGGCGGGATGCCTGGGCGCGCCGCCGGCCGAGGCGATGACCAGGACGCGGCCGTCGCCGTCGGGGTAGTAGCCGACGGGGGTGGTGTGGGGCTTGCCGGACCGGGCGCCGGTCGTGGTCAGGAGGAGGAGCCGGGCTCCCTCGAACATCCCGCCGACGCGGCCGTGATGGGCGCGGAACTCGTCGATGACCGTCTGGTTGAAATCGTTGGGCAATTCTCTGCTTTCTGCTCCAGGGTGAAGGACTGCTCGTACGCGCAGAGCTCGTTCGCGCGTACGCGGAGAGAAAACAGAAGAAGGCGGGGCTCTGGCCCGCCCCGGCGTCACGCCGAGGCCGGGTGCCCTACTCGTGTGTGGCCCATGGCCGACCCGGCAGTCACCGCGTCAACGTACCGGCACGCTTTCACCCGTCGCAACGACGAAAACCGGCCAAGCGACCGGCCAGGTGACGACCGGCGAGACGGCCAGATGACCGCCGTCAGCCCAGGTCGATCCGTTCCCCGACCGACCGGTCCCGCGCCGCGCGCACCACGAGCGCCGCGGCCACCGCGTCCTGGACGGCGACGCCGACGGACTTGTAGAGGGTGATCTGGTCGGCGGAGGTACGCCCGGGCATGCTGCCCGCGACCAGCTCGCCGAGCTCGGCGTGGATGTGGTCCGGGGTGATGACGCCGTCCCGGATCGGGTAGAGCAGGTCGTTGCTCCCGGCGGGAAACGGCGCCAGCGCGGCCCGCCGGGACTCCACGCAGACGAGCGCGTCGGCGACGGTGGCGTCGTCGACCTCGCGGCCGCCCCGGCTGAAGCCGACGGACGCGATGTGCACGCCGGGGGTGAGCCAGGCCCGGCGTACCACCGGGTCGACGGGGTGGGTGGCGGCGACGACGAGGTCCGCGCCGTCGAGCGCGGCGGCGTAGTGGGGCGCCGCCACCGCGTCCACGCCGAGCTCCGCCGACAGCTCCTCGGCCAGCACTCCGGCCCGTACCGCGTCCCGCCCGGCCACCCGGATCTCCCGGACGGGCCGCACCCTGCACATCGCCCGGGCGTGGGTACGCGCCTGCACTCCGGTGCCGAGCAGCGCGAGGACCGCCGCGTCCTCCCGCGCCAGCAGCCGCGCCGACAGCGCCGAACCGGCGGCCGTGCGGGCGGCGGTGATGGCGGTCCCGTCCAGCAGCGCGGTCGGCTCGCCGGTCTTCGGGTCGAACACCACGATCAGCGCCTGGTGCGTCGGCAACGGCTGCCCGGCCGCACCGGTCACACCGGCCCGGCCGGCCTTGCCGTCCCTGCCCGGCTTCCCGGCCTTCCCTGTGTTGTGCGGGAACACCGACACCAGCTTGCTCAGCAGCACCCCTGCCGACGGCACGTACCCCGGCATGGCGGCGAGGAAGGCGTCCTGCTCGGACACGACGGCCGCCACCCGGTCGGGCACCGAGGCCCGCCCCTCGCTGAGGTCGACCATCGCCGGACCGAGCCCGTCGATCAGCGCGTCCATGTCGAGCAACGCCTCGACCTGCGACCGTCCCAGTAGCAGCATCCGTCCAGCGTCGGCCACGCCGTTCCGGCTCAGGGCACCGACACGCTAGAACGGCGCGCGCGCCGCCTCCATCAGGCGGACGGTGTCGTCCGCGCACAGCCGCAGCGCGTTGCCCACGGTCGTCAGGACCTCGCGCTCGGCCTGGGTGTACGCGCCGTCCGCGAGCGCGATCCGCGCGCCCTGGAGGAGGATCGACTCGCGGCCCGCCGGGGCGAGGTGCGGGGTGAGCGGTTCCAGCGCCTCGTGGAGTTCGATGGCGAGCGCGGCGCCGCAGGGCCCGTCGGTGTCGGTGACGAAGCGGCCCGTGTCGGCTTCGAGGGCCTCGATGAGCGAGGCGAGGCTGTCGGCGGTGCAGTCCTCGTACCCGGCCGCGCGGACCGTGGTGACGGCGGTCTGGAGGACCGTACGGGACGAGGCGCCGCCGGCCGCGAGGACGGCGAGGGCGACGGTGTGGACGGCGTCGCGCAGCATCGCCGAGAAGCGGGCGGTGGTCGGGTGGTCGAGGGCGTCCATGCCGAAGTGCGCGTGGCAGGCCGCGCATTCGACGACGGGCCCGGCGACGCCCCGCGGCAGCAGCGGGACACCGAAAAGAGTGAACCGGCGGCGGCCGGTGCGGCGCCGGTAGTTGCGGTCGCCGCCGCAGCCGGGGCAGAAGAACTCGCCGTCGCCGACGGTGTTCCACGTGGTGGAGATGGAGCAGATGCGCAATTTCCGGCCGCGTGATCCTCGTGCTGGCAGCACGTCGCACCTCCATCTAGCCTCGGCCACCTTGCCGCGTGGGCGTGATGTTAGCCACATCGGTGATGCCGCGTCAGCACCTCGTCCAGAGAACGCCACCAGACATGGCCGAACCCCGCCCGCGGGCGGCGGGCGGGGTTCGGCGTACGGAGATCAGCGCGCGGCGCGGTTCACGGCGGAGATGACCGCCTTCAGCGAGGCGCGGGTGGTGTTGGCGTCGATGCCGATACCCCACAGGACCTTGCCGTCAATGGCGCATTCGATGTACGAGGCGGCCTGCGCGGAGGCGCCCTCGCTCATCGTGTGCTCCTGGTAGTCCAGCAGGCGGACGTCGATGCCGATCGACTGGAGCGCGTCGAAGAAGGCCGAGATCGGACCGTTGCCGGAACCGGTCAGGACGACGTCCTGGCCGTCGACGACCGCCTCGACGGTCAGCGTGTCCGTGCCGTCCTTGTCGGTCGTGGTCTGGCCGGAACGCAGCTGGATGCGGCCCCAGCGCGCCGCGGCGTCGTCCGGGTGGGGCAGGTACTCGTCCTGGAAGACGGCCCAGATGTCCTTCGGCGTGACCTCTCCGCCCTCGGCGTCGGTCTTCGCCTGGATGATCTTCGAGAACTCGATCTGCATGCGGCGCGGCAGGTCCAGCTTGTGGTCGTTCTTCAGGACGTACGCGATGCCGCCCTTGCCCGACTGCGAGTTGACGCGGATGACCGCCTCGTACGACCGGCCGACGTCCTTGGGGTCGATCGGCAGGTACGGCACGGCCCACTCGATCTCGTCGACGGTCTTGCCGGCCGCGGCGGCGGTGGCCTCCATCGCGTCGAAGCCCTTCTTGATGGCGTCCTGGTGGGAGCCGGAGAAGGCGGTGTAGACCAGGTCGCCCGCGTAGGGGTGGCGGGGGTGGACCTCCATCTGGTTGCAGTACTCGGAGGTGCGGCGCACCTCGTCGATCTGCGAGAAGTCGATCTGCGGGTCGACACCCTGCGAGAACAGGTTCATGCCCAGGGTGACCAGGTCGACGTTGCCGGTGCGCTCGCCCTGCCCGAACAGGCAGCCCTCGATGCGGTCGGCGCCCGCCATGATGGCCAGCTCGGCCGCCGCCACCGCCGTACCGCGGTCGTTGTGCGGGTGGACGGAGAGGCAGACGAACTCGCGGCGCGACAGGTTGCGCGACATCCACTCGAACCGGTCCGCGTGCGTGGAGGGCGTGGAGCGCTCCACCGTGGCGGGCAGGTTCAGGATGATCTCGCGGCCCTCCTCGGGCTGCCAGACGTCCATGACCGCCTCGCAGACCTCCAGTGCGAAGTCCAGCTCGGTGTCGGTGAAGATCTCGGGGCTGTACTGGTAGCCGAAGGTGGTCTCGTCGCCCAGGATCTTGTCGGCGTACTCCATCACCAGACGGGTGCCGTCGACCGCGATCCGCTTGACGTCGTCCTTGGAGCCGCGGAAGACGACCCGGCGGAAGACCGGCGCGGTGGCGTTGTACAGGTGCACGGTGGCGCGGTGCGCGCCGCGCAGCGACTCGACGGTCCGCTCGATCAGGTCCTCGCGCGCCTGCGTCAGGACGGAGATCGTCACGTCCTCGGGGATCGCGCCCTCTTCGATGATGGAGCGTACGAACGCGAAGTCGGTCTCGCCGGAGGACGGGAAGCCGACCTCGATCTCCTTGTAGCCCATGCGTACGAGCAGGTCGAACATCTCGCGCTTGCGGGCGGGGGACATCGGGTCGATCAGCGCCTGGTTGCCGTCCCGCAGGTCGGTCGACAGCCAGCGCGGTGCCTTGGTGATGCGCTGGTCCGGCCAGGTGCGGTCGGGGATGTCGACGGCGTCGTACGGGCGGTACTTGTGGATGGGCATCCCGGACGCCTGCTGGGTGTGCGTCGCGTTGGTGATGGGCGTGGGACGGCCGATCCACTGGGACTGAGACATTGCGTAGGGCTCCTGGGATGTCCTGATCTGGGGGTCCCCCATGTCCGAAGGGCTATGGGGGAGGCCGACAGGGTCGAACGCAGCACCAGACTCCGCGGGGAGGGGGTCGGCCTACGACTACAGGCCCTCGCCGCGGCAGCTAAGGAGAAGCAGCCCGAAACGCATGATGCGAAGCAGCCTAGCCGAGGGGCGCGGTGGGCGGGGGGTCCGTTTCAGTATGCGGGATTCCGTGCCGTAACCACGAGACCGTGAGGAATCACTCCTTTTCAGGAATCGCCGTCGCTCCTCGTGACAGGTACGTAACGGGCTGCGACATTGCGGAACATGACCACCGCACCTGCCACGCGCACCTCCGCACCCCGCTCCTCCTCCGCACCCTGCTCGCCGGCGTTCTGCTCCGTCGTCCCGCCGCACCTGCTGGACCGGCTGACCCGCGCCGCCGACCCGCTGATCGCCGCGGCCGCCCGCCGGACCCTCGTCACGGACGCCGCCAACCGCACCGCCCGCCGCCTGACCACGGTCGCCGGCGCCGCCCCCGTACCGTCGCCGGACGACGGGGCAGCCGCCGGCGCACCGCGGCGCACGATCTACGACGCCGAGCACAAGACCGCCCTGCCGGGCAGAAAGGTGCGCGAGGAGGGCGGGCAGCCGACGGGTGACGCGACCGTCAACCGCGCGTACGCCGGTCTCGGCGCGACCTTCGAGCTGTTCCGGGACGCGTACGAGCGCGACTCGATCAACGGGTCCGGCCTGCCGCTGGACGCGACGGTCCACTACAGCCGGGAGTACAACAACGCCTTCTGGAACGGCGAGCAGATGGTCTTCGGCGACGGCGACGGCCGGATCTTCCTCGACTTCACCCTCGCGGTGGACGTCATCGGCCACGAGCTGGCGCACGGCGTCACGCAGTACACGGCGAACCTGGCGTACTTCGGCCAGCCGGGCGCGCTCAACGAGTCGATGTCGGACGTCTTCGGCTCGCTGGTCAAGCAGTACGCGCTGAAGCAGACGGCCGAGCAGGCGGACTGGCTCATCGGGGCCGGGCTGCTGGCCAAGGACGTCCAGGGCGTGGCGCTGCGCTCGATGAAGGCCCCCGGCACGGCGTACGACGACGATGTCCTCGGCAAGGACCCGCAACCCGCGACGATGGACGACTACGTCCACACGGGCGCGGACAACGGCGGCGTGCACATCAACTCCGGCATCCCGAACCACGCCTTCTACCTGGTGGCCACCCGGCTGGGCGGCAACGCGTGGGAGCGGGCCGGGCGCATCTGGTACGACGTGCTGACCGGCGGCGAGCTGGCGGTGGACGCGGAGTTCGCGGACTTCGCCAAGCTGACGGTGGCGGCGGCGAGCGAGCGGTACGGCGCGGGGGGCGCGGAGCACGACGCGGTGACCAAGGCGTGGTCGACGGTGGGGGTGCCGACGGAGTAGACATGGCCCATGCGGATTCGGGTGACACGCACGGGCGGTTTCGCCGGCATCGAGCGGCGGGCCGAGGTGGACACCTCGGGTCTCCCCGACGCCGACGAGTGGCACGCCCTGGCCGAGGCGGCGCTCGCCACGGGCCGGGACGCGCCGCCGCCCGGGGTGCCGGACGGCTTCCAGTACGAGATCAGCGTGGACGGCCGTACGGTGCGATGCGCGGACCCGCACCTGTCGGAGGCGCAGCGTGAGCTGGTGAGCCGGGTGCTCAGGGAAGGCGCCTGAGCCCGGTGGCGATGGAGCTCCGCGCAGCTTCCGGGCGGTCCCCGGCGGCCACGGCGAAGTCGCGCAGGGCGCCGGTGAGGATCTGGTCGGGGGTGTAGCCGCCCATGATGTAGCCCGCGCGGGTCAGGTGGGCGATGCCGTGCATCTGGGTGAAGAGCTGGCGGACCAGGAGGTCGGGGTCCGCGTCGGCGCGGAAGCGGCCGGCGGCGACGGCGCGGCGGATGGCGTCGCGCGGGAAGCGGAGCATGGACACGCCCATGCGGCGGTCGTCGTCGGTCAGCTCGAAGCCGGCGAGCTCGGAGCCGCCGAAGAGCACGGCGTAGACGTGCGGTTCGGCGGCGGCGAAGTCCTGGTAGCAGCGGCAGAGGGCTGCGATGTCGGCCACCGGGTCGGCAGGGTTCATGACAAGGGCTTCGGCGCGGGCGCGGAAGCGGTCGTAGCCCTCGCGCATCAGGGCACGGACGAGCTCCGGCATGGACCCGAAGTGGGTGTAGACGGCCATGGTCGAGGCGCCGACGGCCTTGACGAGCCGGCGGGCGCTGAGGGCCGCGGGGCCCTGTTCGGCGAGGACGCGGGCGGCTTCGTCGAGAAGTCGCCGACGGATGGACTCTCCCGCCTCGCCTGATTCCGGTGTTGACACGGCAGCAGCATAACGCTGTTATGGATATAACAGCGTTATGGCGAGCGGCGGGGGTACGGCATGCTGCTGACGAAGCGGGTGCTGCGCGCACGGGTGGTCCGGCTGCCGGAGGCGGAGGGCGACAGCCGTACGACGCGACCAGGACGCCGCGACCGGCGGTGACGGGCGGGGCGGGCGGGCCGGGCCGCCGGGACGGCGGTGCCGGCGCTGAACGCGCCGCGCATCGCCCCATGACACCCGGCCGGGCGGGTGTGGACGGGGGTCTCACCCGCCCGGCCGGGGCCCTTGGTCGTCTGCTGCGGTCGCCCTTGCGTCAGAAGCCGAGCTTGCGGAGCTGCTTGGGGTCGCGCTGCCAGTCCTTGGCGACCTTCACGTGCAGGTCGAGGAAGACCGGCGTACCGAGCAGCGCCTCGATGTGCTTGCGCGACTTGGTGCCGACTTCCTTCAGGCGCTGGCCCTTGGGGCCGATGATGATGCCCTTCTGGCTGGGGCGCTCGATGTAGACGTTGGCGTGGATGTCCAGCAGCGGCTTGTCCGCCGGGCGGTTCTCGCGCGGGATCATCTCCTCGACGACGACCGCGATGGAGTGCGGCAGCTCGTCCCGTACGCCTTCCAGCGCGGCCTCGCGGATCAGCTCGGCCACCATGACCTGCTCCGGCTCGTCCGTCAGGTCGCCCTCGGGGTAGAGCGGCGGGGACTCGGGCAGCAGCGGGACGAGCAGGTCCGCCACCAGCTGGACCTGCTTGCCGCCGACCGCCGACACCGGGACGATCTCCTGCCACTCCATGCCCAGCTCCGTGCCGAGCCGGTCGATCGCGATGAGCTGCTCGGCGAGGGTCTTGGAGTCGACGAGGTCGGTCTTGGTGACGATCGCCACCTTCGGGGTCTTCTTGATCCCGGCGAGCTCCTTGGCGATGAACCGGTCGCCGGGGCCGAGCTTCTCGTCCGCCGGGAGGCAGAAGCCGATGACGTCGACCTCGGCCCAGGTGGTGCGGACGACGTCGTTGAGCCGCTCGCCCAGCAGGGTGCGCGGCTTGTGCAGCCCGGGGGTGTCGACGAGCACGAGCTGTGCGTCCGGGCGGTGCACGATGCCGCGCACGGTGTGGCGGGTGGTCTGCGGCCGGTTGGAGGTGATCGCCACCTTCTGTCCGACCAGAGCGTTCGTGAGGGTGGACTTGCCCGCGTTGGGGCGGCCGACGAAGCAGGCGAAACCGGCCCTGTGGGCGGTTTCGGTTTCTGGATTACGAGCGCTCATAGGGGCCATTCTCCCCGATGCGGGCGCCCTCACGTACCGCTGCCCTTCCGCCGCCCTTCCGCACGGCCAGCGCGGAGGCCCCCGCCAGCGCGTAGAGGACGACGAGCACGCCCAGGATCAGGTCCAGCCAGTCGAACGGTTCGCCGCGTACAAGTGCGGCGGCGGCCGGGATGCCCACGGCGAGCCCGGCCGCGCAGAGCAGCACCGCGGCGGTCCCCCGCATGGCCCGCGCGGCGGCCGGCCGGGGCCTCTTCAGCAGGTCGCCCGCCGCCCACAGCACGAGCAGCAGCGGGAACACGTCGTACGGCTGCGGCCGGCCGTCGCCGACGAACCAGTCGGCGACGTTGATGACGACGCCGATGGCGCCGACCGCCAGCACGATCCGGGGGTAGGTCATGGCCCCCGTCTTCCGCCCGGTCTTCTCAGTCTTCACGGTCTTCCCGGGCTCCTGCCCGGTCTTCTCCCCCGTGTGCGCCATCAGCCGGCGCTCACCGTGGCGCGCAGCGCGCCGTCCGGGCCGACCACCAGCACGGGAGTGTCCGGGCCGCCCAGGTCGCGGACGGCGGCGCGGTCCGCGTCCGAGGCGGCGTCGGCCTCGGTGACGACGGCCGCGGCCTCCAGCGACTTCGCGCCGCTGGCCACGGCCATCGCGACCGCCGTCTGGAGCGCGCTGAGGTTCAGCGACTCCAGGGCGACGGTCCCGGCGACGTACGTACGCCCCGTCTCGTCCCGCACCGCCGCGCCCTCGGGCACACCGTTGCGGGCACGGGCGCTGCGCGCCAGCGTGATGATCTTGCGGTCCTCGGGGCCGAGGTCGGATGTCGTCTGCGTCATGCCCCGAGGATAAGTCCGCGATCAGCGTCAGCCCTGGGCGGCCTTGACGAACTTGTCACCGGCGCGCTGGGCGATGTCGTTCACGTTCTTCGCGGCGTCCGCAGAGCCGGGGACGTACACGACGCGGCTCACGCCCGCGCCCTGGCGGACGAGAACGATGTTGGCCGCGAACTCCATCGCGCCGCCGAGGTCCATGCTCAGGCGGACGCCCACGGACTCCTCGCCCTGCTTCGGCGTGTCCAGCTTCTGGACCTTGAGCGTCATCGGGGTGCCCTCCATGTCCGAGGAGAAGGAGGTGCACTTGTCCGCGGCGGTGATGACGGGCTTCATGAAGTCCGCGGCACCGGTGCCCGAGAAGCCCATGATCTGGTGGGTGAGCTGGTTCGCGCCGTCGCCGCCGACGAAGTCCTCCTCGGCACCCACCGTCGCGCCGGTGATCTTCTGCTGCAGCAGGCCGGCGAGCGGCTGGCACTCCGGCTTGTCCGCCTTGTACGTGTCGGTGCTCGGGGTGCCCGGAGCGTCGGCCCAGCCCTTGGGCAGGTCCGCGACGGCGAGGACGCCCGCCTTCATCTGCGCCTCGGTGAGCGGCTTCGCGGCGGCCTCCGCCGGCTTCTCCGCCGGCTTGCCGGGCGCCTCGGAGGTCTTGGCCTTGTCCGAGCCGCCCTTGTCGGCGGAGCCACCGCACGCGGCGGTGAAGGTGAGCGCGGAAACGGTGAGCGCGACGGCAGCGCCGCGACGTATGCGGGTACGCATGAAGATGTGTTCTCCCCTTGGGATGTGGATGTTCCTGGGGAGCACGGTTCCCCCCTCCCCGCCGGTGATCGGCCGGGCTGAGGATACACACAATGGAGGCACAGCCTCCGCGCATTTACGGCTGGTCGAGGCGCAGGCGGGCGGCGCGGGGCAGGCCCGCGACGACGAGGTCGTACGAATCCTCGACGAGTTCGCGCAGGAGGCGGTCGGGCAGGCCGGAGACCGTGACGGTGTTCCAGTGGCGCTTGTTCATGTGCCAGCCCGGCACGATCGCGGCGTGCTCCGCGCGCAGCCGCACCGCGATCTCCGGGTCGCACTTGAGGTTGACGGTCAGCGGGCGGGCGTCCAGGGCCGTGAGGGCGAACATCTTGCCCTCGACCTTGAAGACCGAGAACTCCGGGCCGAAGGGGAAGTCCTCCACCGCGGCGTTGAAGGAGAGGCAGAACGCCCGCAGCTGCTCCGCGTTCATGCGGCCTCCTGCTCCGCGTTCATGCGGCCTCCTGCTCGGGATCCGGCTCCGGGGCCGGTTCCGCGAGGACCGTGACGATCTTGTTGCGGCGGCCCGCCGGGGACTCGGCCGTCAGCCGCAGGGCGCGGCCGTCCGGCAGCTCGACCACGGCGCTCGCCCCGGCGATGGGGACCCGGCCGAGGGCCTTGGCGAGCAGTCCGCCGACGGTCTCGACGTCCTCGTCGTCGTACGCGTCGAGGCCGAAGAGCTCGCCGAGGTCGCCGATGTCGAGGCGGGCGGTGACGCGGTAGCGGCCGTCGCCGAGCGGTTCCACGGGCGGCAGTTCGCGGTCGTACTCGTCGGTGATCTCTCCGACGATCTCCTCCAGGATGTCCTCGATCGTGACGATCCCGGCGGTGCCGCCGTACTCGTCGATCACCACCGCGCAGTGGTTGCGGTCCTTCTGCATCTCGCGCAGCAGGTCGCCGGCGTTCTTGGTGTCGGGGACGAAGGCGGCGGGCCGCATCGCCGTGGAGACCAGGTCGCTCTCCGCGTCGCGGTTGATGTGGGTGCGGCGGACCAGGTCCTTCAGGTAGACGATGCCGACGATGTCGTCCTCGTTCTCCCCGGTCACCGGGATGCGGGAGAAGCCGGAGCGCAGCGCCAGCGTCAGGGCCTGGCGGATGGTCTTGAAGCGCTCGATGGAGACCAGGTCGGTGCGCGGGACCATCACCTCGCGTACGAGGGTGTCGCCGAGCTCGAAGACGGAGTGGACCATGCGCCGCTCGTCGTCCTCGATGAGGGACTCCTGCTCGGCGAGGTCGACCATCGCGCGCAGCTCGGCCTCGGAGGCGAAGGGGCCCTTGCGGAAGCCCTTGCCGGGGGTGAGGGCGTTGCCGATGAGGATCAGCAGCTGCGGGACCGGGCCCATGACCCGGGCCAGCGGCAGCAGGACGTACGCGGCGGCGGTGGCGGTGTTCAGCGGGTGCTGGCGGCCGATGGTGCGGGGCGACACGCCGACGGCGACGTACGACACGAGCACCATCACGCCTATCGCGACGAGCAGCGCGGACCAGGTCTCGGCGAACTCGTTCAGGCAGACGTACGTCACCAGGACGCCGGCCGCCATCTCGCAGGCGACGCGCACCAGCAGCGCCACGTTCAGGTACCGGACCGGGTCGGAGGCGACCTGCGCCAGCTTGGCCGCGCCGCGCCGCCCGGCCCGTACCGCCTCGGCGGCGCGGAAACTGGACACGCGCGCGATGCCGGCCTCCGCGCAGGCGGCGAGCCACGCGACCACGACCAGCGCGACCGCGCCGAGGAGCAGTTGGGCGGTCATGAGACGGTCGGCGCCGGGGACGGGCCGGTCAGGCCCTTCTCCGCCCGCCAGCCGTCGACGATCGCCGCCTGGAGCCCGAACATCTCCGCCTTCTCGTCCGGTTCCTCGTGGTCGTAACCGAGCAGGTGCAGCACTCCGTGGACGGTGAGCAGTTGGAGCTCCTCGTCCATGGAGTGCTGCGTGGGGGCGTCCTGGCCCTGCTGGGTGGCGACCTCGGGGCAGAGCACGATGTCGCCGAGGAGGCCCTGCGGGGGCTCCTCGTCGTCCTTGGACGGCGGGCGCAGCTCGTCCATCGGGAAGGACATGACATCCGTCGGGCCCGGCAGGTCCATCCACTGGAGGTGCAGCTGCTCCATCGCCTCGGCGTCCACCAGGATCACCGAGAGCTCGGAGAGCGGGTGGATGCGCATGCGCCCCAAGGCGTAGCGGGCGACGTCGAGGATCGCCTGCTCGTCGACCTCGGTGCCGGACTCGTTGTTGACGTCGATCGACATGGTGCTGGTGCGCTCTTCTTCCCGTTACGTGTCGCTACTTGCCGTTTTTGTTGTCGTACTTCTCGTACGCGTCGACGATACGGCCGACGAGCTTGTGCCGGACGACGTCGTTGGACGTGAGCATCGAGAAGTGGACGTCGTCGACGCCGTCCAGGATCTCGCGGACCTGGCGCAGACCGCTCTTGGTGCCGCCCGGCAGGTCGATCTGGGTGATGTCACCGGTGATGACGATCTTGGAGTCGAAGCCGAGCCGGGTGAGGAACATCTTCATCTGCTCGGGGTTCGTGTTCTGCGCCTCGTCCAGGATGATGAAGGCGTCGTTGAGCGTCCGGCCGCGCATGTACGCCAGCGGCGCGACCTCGATCGTGCCCGCCGCCATCAGGCGGGGGATCGAGTCGGGGTCGAGCATGTCGTGCAGCGCGTCGTACAGCGGCCGCAGGTACGGGTCGATCTTCTCGTAGAGCGTGCCGGGCAGGAAGCCGAGGCGCTCGCCCGCCTCCACGGCCGGCCGGGTCAGGATGATCCGGGTGACCTGCTTGGACTGCAGGGCCTGGACGGCCTTCGCCATGGCCAGGTACGTCTTGCCGGTGCCCGCCGGGCCGATGCCGAAGACCACCGTGTGCTTGTCGATGGCGTCGACGTACCGCTTCTGGTTGAGGGTCTTGGGGCGGATGGTGCGGCCACGGCTGGAGAGGATGTTCTGGGTGAGGACCTCCGACGGCGTCTCGACGCCCCGTCCCCCCGTCTCTTCCTTGAGCATGGCGATGGAGCGTTCCACTGCGTCCTCCGTCATCGGCTGCCCGGTGCGGAGCACCAGCATCATCTCGTCGAACAGGCGCTGGATGAGGGCGACTTCCGCCGCGTCACCGACCGCGCTGATCTGGTTGCCCCGGACGTGGATATCGGCCGCCGGGAACGCCTTCTCGATGACGCGCAGCAGCGCGTCTCCCGAGCCGAGCACCGTCACCATGGGGTGCTTGGCAGGCACGGTGAAGTGGGCTCGGACCTGGTCCTGGTCTGTGGGTGTGTGAGTCATGGGCCGGCTCTCTGGCCTGCACATACCTCCTGTTGCAGGGTTCTCGCCAGTCGAGACCCTCTGGACTGTCCAGCGTACGTCGTGCGACTGACAGGACCGAAGGCTTTTCCCGTACGCCCGGGTCAGTCCGGGCGGCGGAAGCCGATCGTCGGCACGGCCCGCCGCAGCGGCCAGGGCCGGATCGGGGCCGGCAGCAGGGCCTCCAGGAACGCGTACCGGCGCAGCGCCTCCGGGTCCTGGTCGCCGTACTCCTGCACGTACTCCCACCAGGCCGCCACCTCCACCCAGCCCGGTGCGGACAGCGACCCGCCGAACTCCTGCACCGACAGCGCGGCGGTCAGCCCGGCGAAGGCCAGCCGGTCGGCGAGCGGCCAGCCCGCGAGCGTGCCGGTCACGAACCCGGCCACGAAGACGTCTCCGGCGCCGGTCGGGTCGAGCGCCTCCACCTCGATGGCCGGGACCTCGGCGGTCTCCCCGGTGCGGGAGTCCACGGCGTACGCGCCCTCCGCGCCGAGCGTGACGACCGCCAGCGGCACCTTGTCGGCGAGCGCGCGGGCGGCGGCGCGGGGGCAGGAGGTCCGGGTGTAGCGCATCGCCTCCTCGGCGTTGGGCAGGAACGCCTCGCAGTGCTCCAGGTCCGGCAGCGCCGCCAGGTCCCAGAGGCCGGTCTCGTCCCAGCCGACGTCGGCGAAGATGCGGGTGGCGTGGCGGGCGGCGTCGGCGACCCACGGCTCGGGGCGGCCGGGGACGAGCGAGGCGACGGCGGCACGCGCGCGGGGCGGGTACTCCGGGAGGTGACCCAGGGCGGCTTCCGGGGGCGGGGCCTCGTGGCCGTGGGAGACCATGGTCCGTTCGCCGTCGTACGCCATGGAGACAGTGACCGGGGAGTGCCAGCCGGGGACGGTGCGCGACCGGGAGAGGTCGATGCCCTCGCCCTGCGCCAGGGCGTCCCAGCAGTAGTCGCCGTAGTGGTCGTCGCCGAAGGCGGCGGCGAGGGAGGTGCGCAGGCCGAGGCGGGCGAGGGCGGTGGCCATGTTGGCGACGCCGCCGGGGCTGGAGCCCATGCCGCGGGCCCAGGTCTCGGTGCCGCGCACGGGGGCGGAGTCGAGGCCGGTGAAGATGATGTCGAGGAAGACCGTGCCGGTGAGGAAGACGTCGCACTCCGGGTCGCCGGGGGCGCGCAGGGGGCTCAAGGGGTCGATGCCGGCGGTGTGTTGGAGCTGCTGCTGCTCTCCTCTGGGTGTGGTCACGGCGGGCTCCCCGGTCGCGGTGCGGATCTGGCCAGTGTGCCTGAACTCCGGCGCTCGGCGGGGGCGAACGGCGCACGGAGAGCCCCGGCTACCCGGTCTTCGCGCCGCCAAACGCTTTGTGATGCGGATCACATATTCTCGGCTTCTCGCCCGCCTCGCCCGCTTGATACAAATTGGCGCGCGTACCCGTGCGACCTCTCCGTACGACACCGGGCGCTTCCCCCTCCCCCTTTCTGTTCGCTGGAACGCCCATGCCCTCGCGCCCGCGCGCCCCGTGGCCCCTCGTCGCGCTCTTCACCGCCGGCTACCTCGCCTCGTACCTCCTGCCGACCGTCGTCGGCCGCCTCTCCGCCGGACTGGGCCTCTCCCCCTCCGAGGCCGGAGTCGTCGGCTCGACCCTGCTCCTGTGCTCCGCCACCGCCGGGTTCACGCTCGCGGCGCGCGTGGAGCGGTACGGGCCCCGGCGGCTCGCCCGGGCCGGCCTGGCGCTGGCCGTGGCCGGCTACGGCGGCGCGGCCCTCACCTCGTACGTCCCGCTCGTCGTGGCGGGCGCCGCGGTCGGCGGCTTCGGCTCGGGTACGGCGCTGGCGGTCGCGGCGGCCGGGATCGCGGGCCGCCCCGACCCGCACCGCACCTCCACGCTGGGCCTGCTGTCGGTCTCGGCGACCGCGGGGGCGCTGTACCTGACGCTGCCGCACCTGGGCGGCGGGCACGTGCTGCCGTTCGCGTCGCTGGCGCTCGCCGCGGCGGCGGTGTGGCCCGCGACCGCCCGGCTGGAGACCGGCCACGACACCGGTGAGGTACGCGAGAAGGGCGCGCCGCTGCCGCGCCTGCGCGCCGGGGTGGTGCTGGCCGGCGCGATGGTGTGCTGGTCCATGGCGCAGAACGCCCTGTGGGGCGTCAGCGGCCGCATCGGCCTCACCCAGGCCGGGCTGAGCGAGGTCACGGTCGGCGCGGTCTTCGCGGCCGCCCTCGGCGCCGGGCTGCTGGGCGTCACGACGGCCGGAGCCCTCGGTTCCCGGCTCGGCCGGGCGGTGCCGATCGGTCTCGGCACGGTCGCCATCGCGGGCTGCATCGCGCTGAGCTCCTCCGCCGAGGGGCTGGCGTCCTTCGCGACCGGCGAGATCCTCTGGAACGCCTGCTACCCGGTCGTCCTGTCGTACGTGATCGGCCTGGCCGCCTCGCTCGACCCGCGCGGCCGCTGGGCCGTGCTCGTCGGCTCGGCGTCCTCGCTGGGCACGGCCTGCGGCCCGGTCACTGGGAGCCTCCTGTCGGAGCGGGCGGGCTATCCGGCCATGGGCCTGGTCCTCGGCGGGCTCCTGCTGCTGCTCGCCGTGCCGATGACCGCCGTGGCCCTGCACACCTCGGGACGCCCGCTGGTGCCGGGCGCGATCCGGCGCCGGGGCGGCGCGCCCGCGGCCGTGGTCGCGGCCACCGCGGCGCCCACGGCCCTGGCGCCCCAGGTCGGCGCCCCGGAGCAGGCGGTCGCGGAGATCCCGGTCGCCGACCTCGCCGACCTGCGCGGGCCGGCCGCCGCGACGCGGCGGGCCTACGGCCTCGCCGAGTCGACCGCGTCAGCCGATTCGGGCGAGCCGAAGTCGTACGCCTCCACCTCGGCGAGGTAGCGCGCCCTGCGCTCCTCGTCGTGGTCGAGGAAGGACGCCGTGAAGGAGTTGCGGGCGAGCGCGCGCAGCTGCTCCTGGTCCAGGCCGAGGGCCTCGTGGACCGCGTGGAAGGTGTCGCCGACGTAGCCGCCGAAGTAGGCGGGGTCGTCGGAGTTGACGGTGACCAGGAGCCCGGCCTCCAGCATGGCCTTCAGCGGGTGCTGCTCCAGGATGTCGATGGCGCGCAGCCGTACGTTCGACAGGGGGCACAGCGTCAGCGGCACCCGCTCCCGCACCAGCCGCTCCACCAGCTCCGGGTCCTCCACCGCGCGCAGCCCGTGGTCGATCCGCTCGACGCCGAGCACGTCCAGGGCCTCGCGGATGTACGCCGGCGGGCCCTCCTCGCCCGCGTGGGCGACCTTCCGCAGCCCGAGCCGGGCCGCCGCCTCGTACACCTCGGCGAACTTCGACGGCGGGTTGCCCACCTCCGCCGAGTCCAGCCCGACGCCCGCGATCCGGTTCAGGTACGGCTTCGCCGTCCGGAGCGTCTCCATCGCCGACTCGGCCGACAAGTCGCGCAGGAAGCACATGATGAGCTGCGTGGAAATGCCGTGCCGCTCCACGCTGTGGTCCAGGGCCCTGGCCAGCCCCTCCACCACCGTGCCGAAGGGGATGCCGCGGCCGGTGTGCGCCTGGGGGTCGAAGAAGATCTCGGCGTGGCGCACGCCCTGCGCGGCGGCGCGCGCCAGGTAGGCGTCGGCGAGCTCGGCGAAGTCGTCGGCGGTGCGGAGCACCGCCATCAGCTCGTAGTACAGGTCCAGGAAGGACTGCAGGTCGCTGAAGAGGTACGCCTTGCGCAGCTCGTCGGTGTCGGCGTAGGGCAGCTTGACGCCGTTGCGGGCGGCGAGGGCGAAGGCGAGCTCGGGTTCGAGGGTGCCTTCGATGTGGAGGTGGAGTTCGGCTTTGGGGAGGGGTGCCATGGTGCGTGCCTCGATCACTTTCCGGGAGTCCGCGCAGCGTAACGCGCGACGTCACACGCTCAGCAGACCACACGCTCAGCAGACCACGCGCTGACCAGACCACGCGCTCAGCGGACCCCGCGCTTGGGCAGGGGCACCCGGACGAGGTCGTGGGCGACGGTCAGCTCGCCGTCGAAGCCGGCCGCGCGGGCCTGGGGTTCGAAGACGGCGGGGTCGCCGTAGCGCTGCGAGAAGTGCGTGAGCACCAGGTGCCGTACGCCCGCCTCGCGCGCCACCGAGGCCGCCTGGCCGACGGTGAGGTGGCCGTGTTCGAGGGCGAGGGACTCGTCCTCGTCGAGGAACGTCGACTCGATGACGAGCAGGTCGCTGCCCTCGGCGAGCGCGTGGACGCCGTCGCACAGCCGGGTGTCCATGATGAACGCGAACCTCTGCCCGCGCCGCACCTCGCTGACGTCCTCCAGGCGTACGCCGCCGACCTCGCCCTCGCGCTGCAGGCGGCCCACGTCCGGGCCCTTGATGCCGTGCTCGGCGAGCAGCTCGGGCAACATGCGGCGCCCGTCGGGCTCGGTCAGCCGGTAGCCGAAGGACTCGACGGGGTGCGAGAGCCGGCGCGCCTCCAGCGTGTAGGCCGGGGTCTGGGCGAGCACGCCGTCGTCGGCGACGGGGACCTGCTTCAGCCGCACGGTCTCGCGGTAGGCGGTGGCGTACCGCAGGCGGTCGAAGAAGCGCTGCCCGCTCCCCGGGTAGTGCGCGATGACGGGGTGCGGGACCTTGTCGAGGTTGATGCGCTGGATGACGCCGGCGAGGCCGAGGGAGTGGTCGCCGTGGAAGTGCGTGACGCAGATCCGGTTGATGTCGTGCGCGGCGACCCCGGCGCGCAGCATCTGGCGCTGCGTGCCCTCGCCGGGGTCGAAGAGCAGGCCCTCGCCGTCCCAGCGCAGGAAGTAGCCGTTGTGGTTGCGGTGGCGTGTGGGCACCTGGCTGGCGGTGCCCAGCACGACGAGTTCACGGACCGACATCGACGCCGATTACCCGGGGGGCCAGTTGAGGCCGCGGCCGCCGAGGACGTGGGCGTGCGCGTGCCAGACGGTCTGCCCGGCGCCGGTGCCGGTGTTGAAGACGATGCGGTAGCCGGTGGAGTCGACCTTCTCCTGCGCGGCGACCTCACCGGCCTCGCGCAGCACGTCGGCGGCGATCTCGGGCGCTGCGGCCGCGAGCGCGGCGGCGTCGCGGTGGTGCGCCTTGGGGATCACCAGGACGTGGGTGGGCGCCTGCGGGTTGATGTCGCGGAAGGCGACGGTGGTCTCGCTCTCACGCACGATCGTGGCCGGGACCTCCCCCGACACGATCTTGCAGAACAGACAGTCGCTCTGCGGCTCTCCGGCCATGCTCCGGCCCCTTCTCGAATCGGATCGTCACCATCGGATCATCACTATCGGATCGTCACTACGGACGCAGCTTATCCGCGACGATCACGACCAGCGGCCGGTCCTCCCCAGGAGCAGCGCCGTGGCGGCCGTCCCCGCGGTGGAGGTGCGCAGCACGCTGCGCCCCAGCCGGTACGGCCGCGCCCCCGCCTCCGCGAAGGCGGCCAGCTCGTCGGGCGACACACCGCCCTCGGGTCCGACCACGAGGACGATCTCGCCGGTCGCGGGCAGTTCCGCGGTGGCCAGCGGCTCGGCGCCCTCCTCGTGCAGGACGGCCGCGAAGGCGGCGGCGGCGAGCAGCTGCGCGACCTGCTTGGTCGACGCGGCTTCGGCCACCTCCGGGAAGCGCAGGCGGCGCGACTGCTTGCCGGCCTCCCGGGCGGTGGCGCGCCACTTGGCGAGGGACTTGGCGCCCCGCTCGCCCTTCCACTGGGTGATGCAGCGGGACGCGGCCCACGGGACGATCGCGTCGACGCCGGTCTCGGTCATGGTTTCGACGGCGAGCTCGCCGCGGTCGCCCTTGGGCAGGGCCTGTACGACGGTGATCCGAGGGCTCGGCTCGGGCTCGGCCCGTACCTCGCTCACCGCCACGTCGAGGCGGTCCTTGCCCTCGACGGCGGCGACGGTGCCGTACACGCCGGT
Source organism: Streptomyces sp. NPDC003036 (assembly GCF_040611175.1). Lineage (NCBI taxonomy): Bacteria > Bacillati > Actinomycetota > Actinomycetes > Kitasatosporales > Streptomycetaceae > Streptomyces > Streptomyces sp. NPDC003036. The sequence continues at coordinate 136,623 of NZ_JBEXNO010000007.1, forward strand.
ACCGGCGCCGTCGGTCAGGACGATCTCCTCGCCGACGCGCAGGCGCCGTACGGAGACGGCGTGCCGCCCCTCGGGCCCGTCGAGGGTCACCGTCCCGCCGGTGGTCCGGTCCAGGTGCTCGACGACGAAGACGGGCGCGGTCATGCGGGCCCCCGCAGCGCGAGCATGGCCGCCGCGGCCTGGAGCTCGGTGTTGAGCACCTCGACCAGCTGGGCGGCGGGCAGCTCGCGGGCGAGCCGGTGGCCCTGGCCCGCCCACAGCGCCATGCCCTGCGGGTCGCCGGCGGCGGCCGCGGCCTTGCGCAGGCCGCTGGTCAGGTGGTGCACCTCGGGGTACGCGGCCGGGGCGTACGGCCCGTGCTCCCGCATGAACCGGTTCACCAGCCCGCGCGCGGGCCGCCCCGAGAAGGCCCGGGTCAGCTCGGTGCGGGTGAACAGCGGGTTCGTCATGGCCTGCTTGTGCAGGGCGTTCGCGCCCGACTCGGGGCAGACCAGGAACGCCGTGCCGAGCTGCGCGGCGGACGCGCCCGCCGCGAGGACGGCCGCGATCTGGCTGCCGCGCATCAGCCCGCCGGCGGCGATCATCGGTATCTGCACGGCCTCGCGGACCTGCGCGATCAGCGCGAGCAGCCCGGTCCCGCACGCGTCCGTCTCCGGATCGTCGCGGTGCGTCCCCTGGTGTCCGCCGGCTTCCACGCCCTGGACGCAGACGGCGTCGGCGCCCGCGTACTGCGCGGCCTGCGCCTCCTCGGGCGACGTCACGGTCACGACGGTGTACGTCCCGACGCGCGCGAACGCGTCGAGGGTCTCGCGGGTCGGGCACCCGAAGGTGAACGACACCACCGGCACCGGGTCGTCGAGCAGGATCGCCAGCTTGGCCTCGTAGCCGTCGTCACGCCCGGCGTCCGGGTCGCCGAGCGGCGTGTCGTACCAGTTGGCCTCCCCGGCCAGCTGGTGCCGGTACACGTCGACGGCGGCGGCGTCGGCGTGCCCGGGCTGCGGCATGAAGAGGTTCACCCCGAAGGCCCGCGAGGTCATCCCCCGGACCTGTGTGACCTCCTGGTACATGCCGTCGGCCGTTTTGTACCCGGCGGCGAGGAACCCGAGCCCGCCCGCCTCGGACACGGCGGCGACGAGCTGCGGGCAGGAGGCACCACCCGCCATGGGTGCCTGCACGATCGGGTACCGGCAGAGATCGGTCAGTGCGGAGGACATGCACGCATGGTGTCACGCCACCGGTCCGCCACCGAATCCCACCTGCCCCCGCATCCCCGCACCGGCCCGCCGGGGTGCCTTCCGGGGGCTGTCCCCCTCAAGAATGCCGAAACCGGGGGCGCGAGGCCCCCGGTTTCGGCAACGGCTCACCTACGGTTAGCGCCCGTTGAACGCGTCCTTCAGACGCGAGAACAGTCCCTGCTGCCCCGGCTGGAACTGGCCCGTCGGCCGCTCCTCGCCCCGCAGCTTCGCCAGCTCCCGCAGCAGCCGCTCCTGCTCCGCGTCGAGCTTCGACGGCGTCTGGACCTCGACGTGCACGATGAGGTCGCCGCGTCCGCCGCCGCGCAGGTGCGTGACGCCGCGTCCGTGCAGCGGGATCGACTGGCCCGACTGCGTACCGGGACGGATGTCGACCTCCTCCATCCCGTCCAGCGTCTCCAGCGGCACCTTGGTGCCGAGCGCGCCCGCCGTCATCGGGATCGTCACCGTGCAGTGCAGGTCGTCCCCGCGCCGCTGGAAGACCGCGTGCGGCAGCTCGTGGATCTCGACGTACAGGTCGCCGGCGGGGCCGCCGCCCGGGCCGACCTCGCCCTCGCCCGCCAGCTGGATGCGGGTGCCGTTGTCGACACCGGCCGGGATCTTGACCGTGAGCGTACGGCGGGACCGTACGCGCCCGTCGCCGGCGCACTCGGGGCACGGCGTCGGCACCACGGTGCCGAAGCCCTGGCACTGGGGGCACGGGCGGGACGTCATGACCTGGCCCAGGAAGGACCGGGTCACCTGGGAAACCTCACCGCGGCCGCGGCACATGTCACAGGTCTGCGCCGACGTACCGGGCGCGGCGCCCTCACCGGAGCACGTCGTGCAGACGACGGCGGTGTCGACCTGGATGTCCTTCGTCGTACCGAAGGCGGCCTCGTTGAGGTCGATCTCCAGCCGGATCATCGCGTCCTGGCCGCGCCGGGTCCGCGAGCGCGGGCCGCGCTGGGACGCCGTGCCGAAGAAGGCGTCCATGATGTCGGAGAAGTTGCCGAAGCCGCCCGCGCCGAAGCCGGCGCCCGCGCCCGCGCCGCCGGAGGCGGACAGGGGGTCGCCGCCGAGGTCGTAGACCTGCTTCTTCTGCGGGTCCGACAGCACCTCGTAGGCGGCGTTGATCTCCTTGAACCGCTCCTGCGTCTTCGGATCGGGATTGACGTCCGGGTGCAGCTCGCGCGCGAGCCGCCGGAACGCCTTCTTGATCTCGTCCTGGGACGCGTCGCGGCGTACGCCGAGTACGGCGTAATAGTCCGTGGCCACTACGACTCCGCCAGGATCTGTCCGACGTAACGTGCCACTGCGCGTACCGCTCCCATCGTTCCGGGGTAGTCCATGCGGGTCGGTCCGACCACGCCGAGTTTGGCGACTGCCTCGTCGCCCGAACCGTAGCCGACCGCGACGACGGACGTGGAGTTCAGCCCCTCATGGGCGTTCTCGTGCCCGATGCGTACGGTCATCGCCGAGTCCTTGGCCTCGCCGAGCAGCTTCAGGAGCACCACCTGCTCCTCCAGCGCCTCCAGCACCGGCCGGATCGTCAGCGGGAAGTCGTGCCCGAAGCGGGTCAGATTGGCGGTGCCGCCGATCATCAGCCGCTCCTCGGTCTCCTCCACCAGCGTCTCCAGCAGCGTGGCCAGCACCGTGGAGACGGTCCCGCGGTCCTCCACCTCGAAGGACTCGGGGAGGTCCTGCACCAGCTGGGGCACGTCGGTGAAGCGCCGTCCCACGACACGGCTGTTCAGCCGCGCCCGCAGGTCGGCCACGGACTGCTCGCCGAACGGCGCGGGGCAGTCCACCATGCGCTGCTCCACCCGGCCCGTGTCCGTGATCAGCACCAGCATCAACCGGGCCGGGGCCAGCGACAGCAGCTCCACGTGCCGCACGGTGGAGCGCGTGAGGGACGGGTACTGGACGACCGCGACCTGCCGGGTCAGCTGCGCCAGCAGCCGCACCGTACGGCCGACGACGTCGTCCAGGTCCACCGCGCCGTCCAGGAAGTTCTGGATCGCGCGGCGCTCGGGAGTCGACAGCGGCTTGACGCCCGCGAGCTTGTCCACGAAGAGCCGGTAGCCCTTGTCCGTGGGGATGCGGCCCGCGCTGGTGTGGGGCTGGGCGATGAAGCCCTCCTCCTCCAGCACCGCCATGTCGTTGCGCACGGTGGCCGGCGAGACGCCGAGGTTGTGGCGCTCCGTCAGCGCCTTGGAGCCGACGGGCTCCTCGGTGCCGACGTAGTCCTGGACGATGGCGCGCAGCACCTCGAGTCTGCGTTCGCTGAGCATCGCGCGCACCTCCAGCTGGCTTCGGTTACTCGGTGTCCATTGGCACTCGCCGGGTCCGAGTGCCAGGTACCACCCGGCCAGTGTACGGCGCCGGGGTACGCCCCTAGCAAGGGCGGCGGTCACCGTACCGCGCTAGCGTCGCGGTATGGACGTCGACTGGGAGGACCTGGGATGGGAGCGGCTCGCCGAGGGAGTGGGCCGTCGGCGGCTGCCCGTCTGGGACGCCACGACCGCCCTCGTGGCCGGTGATGACGCGGCGCTGCTCTTCGACACGGGCGCCACGCTCCGGGAGGGCGCGGAGATCCGGGCGCAGGCCCAGAAGCTGCTCGGGGGCGGGCGGAGGGTGACGCATATCGCACTCAGCCACCCCCATTTCGATCATGTGCTGGGGACGGCGGCGTTCGCGGGGGCGGAGGTGTTCGGCGCGGTGGGCGTCGACACGCTGCTGGCACGTGAACGGGACGATCTGCGGACGGACGCGATCCGCCACGGGGTGGCGGCCGGGGAGGCCGTCGAGGCGGTGGACGTGCTGGTCCTGCCGCATCACCTGGTGACCGGCGAGTGGACGCTCGACCTGGGCGGGAAGCAGGTGCTGCTGGCCAACGTGGGGCCCGGCCACACCGGCCACGATCTGGTGCTCCTGGTGCCCGGCGAGCCGGAGGTGGTCTTCTGCGGCGACCTCGTGGAGGAGTCGGGCGACCCGCAGGCCGGACCGGACGCCATCCCGTCGCGCTGGCCGGCCGCGCTGGACCGGCTCCTCGACCTGGGCGGCGAGGACGCGCTGTACGTACCGGGGCACGGCGCGGCGGTCGACGCCGCCTTCGTACGCGCCCAACGCGATGAGCTGGCCCGGCGGTTCGGGGTGTCGTAGCGTCTGCCGAATGCGCAGTTACGACCCTGATCTGACGCCCTCGTGGAAGCGGCCGCCCGCCCCGGTGCCGGAGGTGCCCGCCGAGCCGGATCTGGTGGTGGAGGAGGTGGGGACCGGTTTCTGCGGGGCGGTGATCCGCTGCGAGGCGGGGACGGTGACCCTGGAGGACCGGTTCGGCAAGGAGCGGGTGTTCCCGCTGGCCCCGCGCGGGTTCCTGCTGGAGGGCCGCCCGGTCACCCTGGTCCGCCCGTCCGCCGCCGCTCCGGTACGGCCCACCCGTACCGCCTCGGGCTCGATCGCCGTCCCCGGCGCACGCGCGCGCGTGGCCCGGGCGGGGCGCATCTACGTGGAGGGCCGCCACGACGCGGAGCTCGTGGAGCGGGTGTGGGGCGACGACCTGCGCATCGAGGGCGTGGTCGTCGAGTACCTGGAGGGTGTCGACGACCTGCCCGCGATCGTCCGCGACTTCGCCCCCGGCCCGGACGCCCGCCTCGGGGTGCTGGTGGACCACCTGGTTCCGGGCTCCAAGGAGTCCCGCATCGCGGCACAGGTCACGGACGCGCACACGCTGGTCGTGGGGCACCCGTACATCGACATCTGGGAGGCGGTGAAGCCGTCGGCGGTGGGCATCCCGGCGTGGCCCGCCGTCCCGCGGGGCCAGGACTGGAAGAAGGGCGTGTGCCGAGCCCTGGGGTGGCCGGACAACACGGGAGCGGCGTGGCAGCACATCCTGTCGCGGGTGCGGGGATGGAAGGACCTGGAGCCGGAGCTGCTGGGGCGGGTGGAGGAGCTGATCGATTTCGTGACGGCGCCGTAGGCCGCTGCGCGGGGCTTCTCCCCCGCCCCGCACCTTCCCGAACCCAGCGGGGGCTGGATCTCCGTCCGGCGTTTGAGGACACGCGCGAAGCGCGTACGGGGTCCGGGGCGAAGCCCCGGTGACGGGAAGGGGCGGGTAGGGGAAAGCTCAGTCCACCAGGTCCCGCACCACCGCGTCCGCCAGCAGCCGCCCGCGCAGCGTCAGCACGGCGCGCCCCTCGGCGTAAGGACCGGGGTCCAGGAGGCCGTCCCTTACCGCGCGGTCGGCGGCGCGCGCGCCCGCGGGTCGCAGCAGCTCCAGGGGGCACCCCTCCCGGAGCCGCAGCTCCAGCAGCACCCGCTCGACCCGCCGGTCCTCCTCCGAGAGGAGCTCGCGGCCCGCGCCCGGCGACCGCCCGGCGGCCAGCGCGGCGGCGTACGCGCCGGGGTGCTTGACGTTCCACCAGCGCACGCCGCCGACGTGGCTGTGCGCGCCGGGGCCCGCGCCCCACCAGTCGGCGCCGCGCCAGTACAGCTCGTTGTGCAGGCACCGCCCGGCCTCCGAGGTGGCCCAGTTCGACACCTCGTACCAGGCGAAGCCCGCCCCGGACAGGACGTCCTCGGCGATCAGGTACCGGTCGGCGTGGACGTCGTCGTCCGTCATCGGCACCTCGCCGCGCCGGATGCGCCGCGCCAGCTGCGTACCCTCCTCCACGATCAGGGCGTATGCCGAGACGTGGTCGGGGCCCGCGCCGATCGCCGCGTCGAGGGAGGCGCGCCAGTCGTCGTCGCTCTCGCCCGGCGTGCCGTAGATCAGGTCGAGGTTGACGTGCTCGAAGCCCGCCGCCCGCGCCTCCGCGACGCACGCCTCGGGCCGCCCCGGTGTGTGCGTACGGTCGAGTACCTTCAGGACGTGCTGCCGGGCGCTCTGCATGCCGAAGGAGATCCGGTTGAAGCCGCCCTCGCGCAGCTCCGCGAGGTACGCGGGGCCGACGGACTCCGGGTTGGCCTCCGTCGTGATCTCGGCGTCGTCCGCGAGCCCGAACTCGTCGCGGATGGCGCCCAGCATCGTCACGAGATCGGCGGCGGCCAGCAGCGTCGGCGTGCCGCCGCCGACGAAGACGGTCCGCACCGGGCGCGGGTCGTCGCCCAGCACCTTCCGCGCGAGGCGCACCTCGTCGACGAGGGTCTCGGCGTAGTTGTCGCGGGAGGCGAGCACACCACCGGAGCCGCGCAGCTCGGTGGCGGTGTACGTGTTGAAGTCGCAGTAGCCGCAGCGGGTCGCGCAGTACGGGACGTGCAGATAGAACCCGAGCGGCCGCTCACCGGCCCCGAGCAGGGCGGACGCGGGCAGCGCGCCGTCCTCGGGCATGGGCTCGCCATCGGGCAGTACGGAAGGCATACCGCCCATTGTCCGTCACTCGCGGGATTCCCGAGCCGGCCCGGCCTGCAGGACGAGGAGCGCGAGGTCGTCGGAGACCGGCCCCTCTCCGAAGGTGTGCACGGCCTGCCGGATCCGGTCGGCGACGCCCTGGGCGGAGAGCCCGGCGCAGCAGGCGAGGGTCCGGGCGAGCCCGTCCTCGTCGTCGAACATCCGCCCGGCGCGGGAGCGCCGCTCGGTCACGCCGTCGGTGACGCACAGCAGGGTGTCGCCGGGCGCGAGGTGGAAGGTGTGCGTCTCGTACGCGACGTCGTCGATGACGCCGAGCAGGACCTGCGGCAGGGCGACGGGCGACACCGTGCCGCCGGGGCGCAGGAGCAGCGGGAGCGGGTGGCCCGCGCAGGCGAGGGTGCAGCGCGCGCCGCCGCCCTCCTCCGGCGGGAGCGGCGTGAGCTCCCCGTACAGGAGGGACAGGAACCGCGACTGGGTGGGGCTGACCGGCTGGGCGTCGGGGCCTCCGGCGGCGGCGACGACCAGTGCGGCGGCCTCGGCGGCCTCCGTGGCGTCGTCGAGGAGGAGCCGGTTGAGCCGGTCGAGGACCTCGCCGACGCGGTGCCCCTCGCGGGCGAGCAGCCGCAGCCAGGGGCGGGCCAGGCCGGTGACGACGGCCGCTTCGGGTCCGCTGCCCTGGACGTCGCCGAGCATGAAGCACCACCGGCCCGCCGCCTGGAAGACGTCGTAGAAGTCGCCGCCCGCGAGGCCGTCGTCGCTGGGCTCGTACACGACATGGCTGGCGACGCCCGGGATCTGCGCGACCTTGCTGGGCAGCAGTCCGCGCTGGAGGACGCGGCTGATGGTGGCCTGGCGCGTGTACCGGCGGGCTGCGCCGATGGCGAGCGCCACACGGCGCGCGAAGTCCTCGAGGAGGGCGGTGACCGCGTCCGGGATGCGGCTGGTGCCGCGCCGCCCGATCATCAGGGTGCCGAGCCCGCGGCCGCCCACGACGAGGCGGAGGGCGAGCGCGGTGCCGTGGCCGTCGCCGGACGGGTCGGGCCACGGAACGGGGACCGGGCCGGTGTGGGCGGGGCCGGGGAGCCGTGGCGGTTCCTTCTGGAGGACGTCGCGCAGGGGCTCGATGGCGGACTCGTCGGCGTGCCAGACGCGCGCGAGGCGGGGCGCGGTGGCGGTGCCGCTCTCGCCGCCGTCGCCCTCCAGCCAGAAGGCGCACCAGTCCGCGAGCCGCGGTACCAGCAGCTGTCCGGCGAGCGCGGCGACGAGATCCTCGTCGAGCTGGCCCGCGAGCAGGTCGGAGGCCTCGGCGAGGAAGGTCAGCGCGCCGCTGCCGGCCCACTCCTGGTCGTCGCGGACGGGGCGGCGGGGCGCGGGGGCGAGGATCTCGGCGGCGCGCAGGCCGCGCTGGATGGCGGGCTCCGCGCCGGGCACGGGGCAGGTGTTCCAGCCGTCGAGCGGCAGGCGGGCCCAGACGGTCTTGAGGCCGGGGCGGTAGGTGATGCCCCAGCACTCGGCGAGGGCGGCGACGAGCTGGAGCCCGCGGCCGTACTCCTCCGGCCCGCCCTCTTCGTGGGCGGGGTGGTCGTTGCGGACGGTGCGCGTGGGGTGGTGGTCGGAGACTTCGAGGACCAGGGCGGCGGGCTGGTCGGCGTCGGGCTCCTCCAGCCGGAAGAGGAGCTCGACGGTGGTGCCCGCGTGGACGACGGCGTTGGTGACGAGTTCGGCGACGACGAGCACGGCGTCGTCCGCGACGCGGTCGGTGATCGCGGCGGTGGCGGGGAGCGCGAGACCGGTCCAGTCGGCGAGCGCGGCCCGTACGAAGCGGCGTGCGGCGCCGGGGGCGAGCGGGTTGCCGGGCAGGCTGGTGCGGGCCACGGAGTGGTGGGGCGGTGGCGGCTGGGGCGGCAGGTGGTCCTTCGGCTCCGTGGATGCCATGGGTGTCGTGGGTGTCGTGGTCGCCATGGACGGGTCCATGGGCTCGAGTGGATCCATGGGCTGGAGCGCCTGCGGCCGCTGTGCCCGCTGTGCTGGAAAGGACCCCACGTGCTCTCCTCGTCGGCTCCCGGTTCGGACACCGACAGAGTGACAGATCGAGCTCGCTCATAAGCGCCGAGTCATCGAAGTGGGCGCGGGAAGGACACGAAAAGCGGCGGAACCCGCCTCGCAGGGCGGCTCTACCCGGGGGTGGCGCCGAGGGCGGCCCAGGAGTCCAGGAGGAGTTCGACCGCGTCGACGACCACCTCGGCGCCGATCCGGTCGGGGGTCAGGAGGGACCCGGCACGGACGCCCGGGGGCACCAGCGGAGGCGACGGGGTCGCGGTCGCCACCGGCATGGCGCCGCTCGGGCTCGGCAACGACTCGGGCGGATCGATCTGCGTTCCGGCGGCGTTCAACGGCGTGGCCGCGCTGAAGCCCTCGTACGGCAGGTTCGCGCTCGACCACCGGATCGGTCCGCAGGATACGACGCTGTCCTCCCAGCTCTTCCCCGTCGACGCCCCGCTCGCGCGCTCGGTCGCGGACCTGCGGCTGGTGTACGAGGTCCTCGCCGGCGCCGATCCGCAGGACCCGCGCGCGGTGCCGGTTCCGCTCGACGGGCCGCCCCCGGCGCCCGGCCGCCCGGTCCCGGTCGGCGTCGTCACCGACCCGGGCGGGGACGGCGTCCACCCGCATGTGCGCGCGGGTGTGGAGGCGGCGGCCGCGGCCCTGGAGGACGCCGGGTACGCGGTGGAGGAGGCCGAGGTGCCGAGGCTGGGCGAGGCCGTCGACGCCTACCACGGGCTGATCTTCACGGAGTTCGCCCTGATGTGGCCGGCGGTGCGGGACCTGCTCACCGAGGAGAGCCGGCGGCACGTCGAGTACACCCTTCAGGAGCACCCGCCCGTCGACCTCGCGGAGTACCTCCGGCTCACCGGTGTGCGCCTGAGCGTCCAGCGCGACTGGGCCCGGCTCTTCGAGCGGTTCCCGCTCGTGCTCGGGCCGGTGTCGACCGAGCCGGCGCCCTTCCCCGACACCATGCACGGCACCGCGGAGGACAACGCCCGCACGATGGCGGCGCTCCGGCTGTGCCGGGCGAACACGTTCGTCGGCACGCCGTCGGTGACGGTGCCCGTGGGCGTCGCCGACGGGCTGCCGCAGGGGGTGCAGATCATCGGCGGGATGTACCGGGAGGACCTGTGCCTGCGGGCCGCGGCGGCGATCGAGCGAAGGCGGGGGAGGTTCACACCGGTCACGCCGGTCACGCCGGTCACGTCGATCACCCCCGCCGCGCCCACCGCGCCCGCGGCGCCGGTCACGCCTCCCTGACGCCCTCGTACATCTCCTCGATCAGGTGCTTGTACTCGCGCTCCACGACGGGCCGCTTCAGCTTGAGGCTCGGGGTGAGCTCGCCGTGCTCGATGTCCAGGTCGCGAGGGAGCAGCCGGAACTTCTTGATGGTCTGCCAGCGCTGCAGCCCCTCGTTGAGCCGGTCCACATAGCCCTGGACGAGCTGGTTCACCTCGGGCCTGGCCACCAGGTCGGCGTACGGCGTGCCGCCCAGGCCCTGCTCCTCGGCCCAGCCGAGCAGGGCGGGCCCGTCGAGGGCGATCAGCGCCGTGCAGTAGTTCCGGTCGGCGCCGTGGACGAGGATGTTCGAGACGTACGGGCAGACCGCCTTGAACTGGCCCTCCACCTCGGCGGGCGCGATGTACTTGCCGCCGGACGTCTTGATGAGGTCCTTCTTGCGGTCGGTGATGCGCAGGTAGCCGTCGACCGACAGCTCGCCGATGTCGCCGGTGTGCAGCCAGCCGTCCGGCTCCAGCACCTCGGCGGTCTTCTCCGGCAGCCCGTGGTAACCCGCCATGATGCCGGGGCCGCGCAGCAGGATCTCGCCGTCGTCGGCGATGCGGACCTCGGTGCCGGGCAGCGGCTTGCCGACCGTACCGGTGCGGTACGCCTCGCCGGGGTTGACGAAGCTGGCGGCGCTGGACTCCGTCAGGCCGTACCCCTCCAGGATGTGGATGCCGGCGCCCGAGAAGAAGTAGCCGATCTCGGGCGCGAGGGCGGCCGAGCCGGAGATGGCGGCGCGCAGCCGGCCGCCGAAGGCGTCGCGGAGCTTGGTGTAGACGAGCGCGTCGGCGACCTTGTGCTTGGTGGTGAGGCCGAAGGGGGCACTGGCGGTGCCGGTGCGGCGGAAGTTGTCCTGGGTGACCTTGGCGTACTCGCGCGCGACCTCGGCCGCCCACTTGAAGATCTTGTACTTGGCGCCGCCGCCGGCCCGCGCCTTGGCCGCGACCCCGTTGTAGACCTTCTCGAAGATGCGGGGCACGGCGGCCATGTACGTGGGCTGGACGACCGGCAGGTTCTCGATGATCTTGTCGACGCGGCCGTCGACGGCGGTGACGTGCCCGACCTCGATCTGGCCGGAGGTCAGCACCTTGCCGAAGACGTGCGCGAGCGGCAGCCACAGGTACTGCACGTCGTCCGCCGTGATCAGGCCGGTCGCGGCGATGGCCTTGGCCATGTACGACCAGTTGTCGTGCGGCAGCCGTACGCCCTTGGGGCGGCCGGTGGTGCCGGAGGTGTAGATGAGGGTGGCGAGCTGGTCGGGAGTGATCGCCGCGACCCGCTCCGCGACGGCGTCCGGGTGCTTGTCGAGGTACGCCTTGCCGCGCTTTTCGAGGTCGGCGAGGGAGAGCACCCAGCCCTCGGGGTCGGCCTCGTCCGCCTCCACCCCGGCGGCGTCGATGACGACGACGTGGGCGAGCTGGGGCAGGTCGGCGCGCTTGGCGCGGGCCTTGGCGAGCTGGGCGGCGTCCTCGGCGATCAGGACCCGGCTGTCGGAGTCGGCGAGGATGTACGCGGACTCGTCGGCGTTCGTCTGCGGGTAGACGGTGGTCGTCGCCGCGCCGGCGCACATCACGCCGAGGTCGGCGAGGATCCACTCGACACGGGTGGCGGAGGCGAGCGCGACGCGCTCCTCCGGCTGGACGCCGAGGTCGATGAGGCCGGCGGCGATGGCGTACACGCGGTCGGCGGCCTGCTGCCAGCTGAGGGACTTCCAGTCGTCGGGGCCCTGTCCGGAGGCGGCGGGGACGGGGTAGCGGTAGGCCTCGGCGTCCGGGGTCTGCGCGACGCGCTCCAGGAAGAGCGTCGCCACGGAGGGCGGCCGGTTCTCGATCAGGGTCTTTGTGTCGCTCACGGCGTCCTCCGGGCGGCGGCTTGCGGCAGGGCTGCACGACGGGATGGTTGTTTAACTGACGAGTAACCCTCGGGCGGGATCAGGTTAGAGCGCAGTCGTCCGCCATGTAAGGGGCTGCGGCCTGGCGCTTCATACCCGGTTCATAACGACTGTGCAGTACCTGTGCGATCCCCGGGCACGCAAAAGCGCCCGTCCGTGAACCGAACGGGCGCTTTGGCGCACGTACCCGCGCAGGGCAGCTTCCGGTTACTTCTTGGTCTTGCCGCCCGCGGACTCGTCGCTCGACAGCACCGCGATGAAGGCCTCCTGCGGCACCTCGACGGAGCCGACCATCTTCATCCGCTTCTTGCCTTCCTTCTGCTTCTCCAGCAGCTTCCGCTTACGGGAGATGTCACCGCCGTAGCACTTGGCGAGGACGTCCTTGCGGATGGCGCGGATCGTCTCGCGGGCGATGACGCGGGAGCCGATGGCCGCCTGGATCGGCACCTCGAAGGCCTGCCGCGGGATGAGCTCGCGCAGCTTGGCGACGAGCCGCACGCCGTACGCGTACGCCGCGTCCTTGTGCGTGATGGCGGAGAAGGCGTCGACCTTGTCGCCGTGCAGCAGGATGTCGACCTTGACGAGGCTGGAGGCCTGCTCGCCGGTGGGCTCGTAGTCGAGGGAGGCGTACCCGCGCGTCTTGGACTTCAGCTGGTCGAAGAAGTCGAAGACGATCTCGGCGAGGGGGAGGGTGTAGCGGATCTCGACCCGGTCCTCCGAGAGGTAGTCCATGCCGAGGAGCGTGCCGCGGCGGGTCTGGCACAGCTCCATGATCGAGCCGATGAACTCGCTGGGGGCGAGGATCGTGGCGCGGACGACCGGCTCGTACACCTCGCTGATCTTGCCCTCGGGGAACTCGCTCGGGTTGGTGACCGTGTGCTCGGTGCCGTCCTCCATGAGGACGCGGTAGACCACGTTGGGCGCGGTGGCGATGAGGTCGAGGCCGAACTCGCGTTCCAGCCGCTCGCGGATCACGTCGAGGTGGAGCAGGCCCAGGAAGCCGACGCGGAAGCCGAAGCCGAGCGCGGCGGAGGTCTCCGGCTCGTAGACGAGCGCGGCGTCGTTGAGCTGGAGCTTGTCGAGGGCGTCGCGCAGCTCGGGGTAGTCGGAGCCGTCGAGCGGATACAGACCCGAGAAGACCATGGGCTTCGGGTCCTTGTAGCCGCCGAGGGCCTCGGTCGCGCCCTTGTGCAGGGTGGTGATGGTGTCACCGACCTTGGACTGCCGGACGTCCTTCACACCCGTGATCAGGTACCCGACCTCGCCGACGCCGAGCCCGTCCGCCGGGAGCATCTCGGGCGAGTTGGTGCCGATCTCCAGCAGCTCGTGGGTCGCGCCGGTGGACATCATGCGGATGCGCTCGCGCTTGTTGAGCTGTCCGTCGATGACACGGACGTACGTCACGACACCGCGGTACGAGTCGTAGACCGAGTCGAAGATCATCGCGCGGGCGGGGGCGTCGGCGACGCCGACCGGCGCCGGAACGTCCTTGACCACGCGGTCGAGCAGCGCCTCGACGCCGAGACCGGTCTTGGCGGACACCCGCAGGACGTCGTCGGGCTCGCAGCCGACCAGGTTCGCCAGCTCCTCGGCGAACTTCTCCGGCTGGGCGGCCGGGAGGTCGATCTTGTTGAGCACCGGGACGATGGTGAGGTCGTTCTCCATCGCGAGGTAGAGGTTGGCGAGGGTCTGCGCCTCGATGCCCTGGGCGGCGTCGACGAGCAGGATGGTGCCCTCACAGGCGGCCAGGGACCGCGACACCTCGTACGTGAAGTCGACGTGGCCGGGGGTGTCGATCATGTTGAGGATGTGGGTGCTGCCCTCACCGGGACCCGTGGTCGGGGCCCACGGCAGACGCACAGCCTGGGACTTGATCGTGATGCCGCGCTCGCGCTCGATGTCCATGCGGTCGAGGTACTGAGCGCGCATCTGCCGCTGCTCGACCACACCGGTCAGCTGGAGCATCCGGTCGGCGAGGGTCGACTTGCCGTGGTCGATGTGCGCGATGATGCAGAAGTTGCGGATCAGCGCCGGGTCGGTACGGCTCGGCTCGGGCACGTGGGTAGGGGTCGCGGGCACGCAGGGTCCTGATTCTCGAGACGCTGGCGTCTCTGCTCGGGTCGACGTCGGATCGATACGTAGGTTCCATGGTCCCACGGACGGGGACGGGCGCTCGGTTTGGGCCGCTCGGAGCGCGACTGGTACCGTGGGCAGCTGTGTCTCATAGCCCTCTCAGCATTGAGGCACACCTCTAAGAAATCCTTACGAACCTGAAAAGGCTCTTTCGTGGCGAACATCAAGTCCCAGATCAAGCGGAACAAGACCAACGAGAAGGCGCGCCTGCGCAACAAGGCCGTCAAGTCGTCGCTCAAGACCGCGATCCGCAAGGCCCGTGAGGCTGCCGCCGCGGGCGACGTCGAGAAGGCCACCGTGGCCGCTCGCGAGGCCGCCCGCAAGCTGGACAAGGCCGTCTCCAAGGGTGTCATCCACAAGAACGCCGCCGCCAACAAGAAGTCGGCGCTGGCCGCCAAGGTTGCCTCCCTCCAGGGCTGAGCTCTCTGCTCTTGATTCCATCTGATCCCACGGGATCAGCCGCCGGAAGGGACCCAAGCGGGCCCTCTCATCCGCTCCCGACCGGCACCCCGGGACCGTACGCGGCCTGCGTTCGCCACGCGGGTACGGCCCCAGCATCGTGATTCGAAGGCCCCGGCCTCGGTCCTTCCCCAGGACCGCGGCCGGGGCCTTCGGCGTACCGGGGGCACGGGGGTCAGCCCGTCGGCGTGACGGAGACAGGGGGCGGGGGGCTTCGCCTGAGCCTCAGCCTCGGCGGGAGCAGGCCGCGCGGGCGATGGTGACGACCGCTTTCTCGAGGGCGTACTCCGGGTCGTCGCCGCCGCCCTTGACCCCCGCGTCCGCCTCCGCGATCGCGCGCAGCGCCACGGCCACGCCGTCCGGCGTCCAGCCGCGCATCTGCTGCCGCACGCGGTCGATCTTCCACGGCGGCATGCCGAGCTCGCGGGCGAGGTCGGCGGGCCGGCCGCCCCGCGCCGAGGACAGCTTGCCGATGGCGCGCACGCCCTGGGCCAGCGCGCTGGTGATCAGCACGGGTGCGACGCCCGTCGCGAGCGACCAGCGCAGGGCCTCCAGGGCCTCGGCCGCCCGGCCCTCCACCGCCCGGTCGGCGACGTTGAAGCTGGAGGCCTCCGCACGGCCGGTGTAGTACCGCCCGACGACCGCCTCGTCGATCGTGCCCTCGACGTCCGCGGTGAGCTGCGACACCGCGGAGGCGAGCTCCCGCAGATCGCTGCCGATCGCGTCGACGAGCGCCTGGCACGCCTCGGGCGTCGCCGACCTGCCCAGCGCGCGGAACTCGCCGCGTACGAACGTCAGGCGCTCCGCGGGCTTGGTGGTCTTCGGGCAGGCGACTTCCCGTGCTCCGGCCTTGCGAGCCGCGTCGAGCAGGCCCTTGCCCTTGGCCCCGCCGGCGTGGACCAGCACAAGGGTGATGTCCTCCTCGGCGGGCGCCCCGAGGTAGGTCTTGACGTCCTTGACCGACTCGGCGGAGAGGTCGTGCGCGTTCCGCACGATCAGCACCTTGCGCTCCGCGAAGAGCGACGGGCTCGTCAGCTCGGCGAGCATGCCCGGCTGGAGCTGGTCGGCGGCGAGGTCGCGGACGTCCGTGTCGGCGTCGGCGGCGCGGGCGGCCGCCACCACCTGCTGCACCGCGCGGTCCAGGAGCAGCTCCTCCTGGCCCACGGCGAGGGTGACGGGGGCGAGGGGATCGTCGGTCGTGTTCTTTCTGGTGGCCATCGCGAACCAGCATCGCACGCGCCACCGACAACCCGTTCCCGCCCGGCTCTCCCCACGGCCGGTCCACGGCCCCGGCCACGGGCGCCGTCGACGGTTCCGCCCACGGCGCCGTCTACGGCTCCTCGCGCCAGCCGTCCCACTCCGCCGCGAACGCGTCCAGCTCGGCCGCCGGGAACCGCCCGTCCGGGTCCTCGACGACCACCAGCCACTGCGCGTCCTCGGCGTCGTCCTCGCCGGCCAGGGCGTCCCGCACCAACTGCGGCTCCTCGTCGAGTCCGAACCGGTCGCCGAGCGCCTCGGCCGCCTCCTCCGCGGCATCCCGGTCGGGCAGCACCAGCACATGTCTCACATCGTTCACGGGACCATTGTTCAATGCCGGTTCCGGGCCGTGGCCCGCAGGTCCCGCCCTGTGCCGGTGACCGCGATCGGGCCGTCCCGGTCGGTGCGCAGCACCACCGCTCCCCCGTCCCGCAGGGCGGCGACCGTACGCGGTGAGGGATGGCCGTAGTCGTTGTCCCGGCCGGCCGACACCAGGGCGAGCCGGGGCCGGACGCGGTCCAGCAGGCGTGGCTCCTGCCGGGACGAGCCATGGTGGGCCACCTTGAGCACGTCGACGGGCGGCAGGTCGGGATGGGCCCGCAACAGGCCCCGCTGCGCGGGCGGTTCCAGGTCGCCGAGGAGCAGCAGGGTCACGCCGGAACCCCGGGCCCCGGTGCGGACGAGCAGCGTCACACTGGCATCGTTCGGTTCCCCGGGGTCCGGACCCGGGAGGGCGTCCGGCCACAGCACGCGCCACTCCAGGGCGCCGGTCCGGCGCCGCTCCCCCGGGGCCGCCGGTATGACGGGCACCCCGGCGGCGCCGGCCGTCCGGTACACGAACGCGGCCTGGCCCGCGGGTTCCCGGAGGATCGTCGTCTGTACGGCGCCGACCTCGCGGCCCCGCAGCACCCCGGGGAGCCCGGCGACATGGTCGGCGTGGAAGTGGGTGAGCACCACGAGCGGCACCCGGCTCACGCCCAGGTCGCTCAGGCACCGGTCCACGGGCCGCGGGTCGGGTCCCGCGTCCACGACCACGGCCGCGCCCGGACCCGCCGCGAGGACCGTCGCGTCGCCTTGCCCCACGTCGCACATCGCGTAGAGCCAGCCCGGCGGTGGCCATCCGGTGACGAGCCGGGTCAGCGGGGGCGGCCGCACGACCGCGAGCAGCAGCAGCGCGGCGCAGGCTGCGGCCACGGGCGAGCGGTACGGAATCCGCCGGGCCAGCAGCAGGGCCGCTCCGGTGGCGGCGGCGAGCAGCAGTCCGCCCCGCCAGCCGCCCGGCCAGCCGGCCTCCGCGCCGGGCAGCGCGGCCCCGGCGCGGGCGACGGAGGCGATCCATCCGGCCGGCCACCCCGCGCACTCGGCGAGCAGCCGGGCCACGGGCATCGCCACGGGCGCCGCGGCGAGCGCGGCGAAGCCGAGGACGGTCGCCGGGGCCACGGCGAGTTCGGCGAGGAGGTTGCAGGGGATCGCCACCAGGCTGACCCGGGCCGCGAAGACCGCCACCACGGGCGCGCACACGGCCTGGGCCGCCGCGGTCGCGGCGAGCGCCTCCGCGATCCTCGGCGGCACGCGGCGCCGCCGCAGCGCCGAGCTCCACCGCGGCGCGAGGGTGAGCAGGGCCCCGGTCGCCAGCACGGAGAGCAGGAATCCGTAACTGCGCGCCAGCCACGGGTCGTACAGCACCAGCAGCAGCACGGCGGCGGCCAGCGCGGGGATGAGGGATCTGCGGCGCCCGGTGCCGATGGCGAGCAGCGTGATCAGTCCGCAGGCGGCGGCGCGCAGCACGCTCGGGTCGGGCCGGCAGACCACGACGAAGGCGAGCGTGAGCGCCCCGCCGATGAGCGCGGTCGACCGCAACCCGAGCCCCAGCCGGGGCGCCAGCCCGCCGCGTTCCGCGCGCAGCGCCGAGCCCGGCCTGCCGATGAGCAGCAGCAGCGCCACGCTGAGGTTGCTGCCGGACACGGCGAGCAGGTGTGTGAGGTCGGTCGCCCGGAACGCGTCGTACAGCTCGGGCGGGATGCGGGAGGTGTCCCCGACGACCAGTCCGGGCAGCAGCGCGCGGGCGTCGGGCGCCAGCCCGTCCGTCGCCGTGCGCAGCCCTGCGCGCAGCTTCCCGGCGGTGCGCTGGAGCGCGCTCGGCGGTCCGGTCACGTGCGGTGGCCCGGTGCCGACGCGGACGACGGCCGCGAACCGGTCCGCCGTGCGCTGCGGCGGGGCCAGCCGCGCGGCCACGCGCGCTGTGGTGGAGGGCAGCAGCCGCTGCCACCCGGCTTCGAGGGGCGCGATCAGCAGCACGGGCGTGCGGATCCTGGTGACGCCCCCGCCGGTCACCGCGACGCGGGTCGCCTCGCCGTCCAGGACGACCCAGCGCGCGCCGGCCGGGCCGCCGTCGTGCCGCACCGGGCGGGGGTCGGAGGCGACCGTGACGTCGAGGGTGACGCGCGCGTACTCCCGCGCCAGCCCCGGCAGTGGGCCCCGCCGCAGATCGGCCCCGTGGAACCCGGCCGATGCCGCGCCGGCGGCGCCGCACAGCAGGACGGCGGCGCACGCGGTGACGTTCGCCCGCCTCCGCCCGCCCTGCGACCGGCGGGTGGGCCGCAGCCGACGTACCGTCACGGTCGCGAGCAGCCCCAGCGCCGCCGCGACTCCGACGGCCACGCCCGTGAGGGTCCACCACCCCGGCGCACCGACCGTGAGGGCGGCCGCCACCCACGCGGCCAGGGCCGGAGGCACGAGTCGTAGGTCGGCAGGCTCCTCCTGGCGCGGGTCGGCGGCCCCGAGAGGATGCCCGGACGCGGCGTGGACCGGCGCACGGGCCGGGGCGGTCGCGCACGTCATGGCCGTACCAGGGACTGGAGGTCCGCGAACCGGCGGTCGCCGATCCCGTTGACCTCGCGGAGCTCACCGACCGACCGGAAGCCGCCGTGCCGGGTGCGGTAGTCGACGATGTGCCGGGCCAGTACGGGCCCGACGCCGGGCAGCGCGTCCAGCTGTTCGACGGTGGCGGTGTTGAGGCTGAGGGGGCCAGCGCCCGCCGCACCCGCTTGACCGGCGGGGCCGGCCGGGCCACCGAGACCCGCGGGGCCGGGCCCGGGTACCGAACCGGGTGCCGGGGTGATTCCCACGAGCACCTGCTCGCCGTCCATCAGCACGCGCGCCCGGTTGAGTCCGGAGACGTCCGTGCCCGGCCGGACACCGCCCGCAGCGTGCAGCGCGTCCGCGACCCGGGACCCGGCGGGCAGCCGGAGCACGCCGGGCCGGCGCACCTTCCCGCTCACATCGACGACCACGGGCGGGGACGACGCCGTCGGCATCGGCGGACCGGTCGCTCCCGGCGTCGCGGCGGCCGCCGGTTCCGCCGCCCCGACGACCTCGGGAGCGTGCACGGCCTCCGGCCGTCCGAGCCAGAAGTACCGCCCGGCCACGAGCGCCGCCACGACCAGGACCACCGCGAGCGCGGCGAGCGCCCTGGGCTCCACCCCGCACCGCAGGTGCAGCCACAGCGGTAACCGGTCCCGCAGCGCCGGCCACCATCGCTCGCGGAGTCCCCGCCGTTCCGCGTCCGGCGGTTCCGCCGGACGCGCCTCCGGGGGCGGGGGCGTCGCGTACGCCGCCGCGCCGTCGAAGAGCGCGTCCGCACGCCGCCGCGGCGCCGCGTTCGTATGCCCGCCGCGGACCCGCCGCCGTACCTGCACGCGGGCACGAGCGCGGGCACGGGAGCGGGCACGGGTCCGCCCGTCGGATCCCGGCAACCGCCCGGGCCCGCTTGTCGCCGGTGCCGAGAACGGTGCCGAGAGAGATGCCGACACAGGCGCCGACACCGATGCAGGATTCGTCACTGTGCGTGTTCGGTTCGTCATGTCGCTCACGGTACGCACATACGCCCGAACCCGCCGAGCAGCCTCAAAACTGGTGGATAACCCAGGAGTTGTGGAAAAACCGGCCACCCGAACGAGCGATGGTCGCGGCCACCCCCGTCACCAGGACGAGACGACCACGCCCAGCAGCCCCGGCCCGGTGTGCGCTCCGATCACCGCGCCCACCTCGCTGACGTGCAGCTCGGCGAGGTCGGGGACGCGCCGGCGCAGCCGGTCCGCCAGCGCGGCGGCCCGCTCCGGGGCCGCCAGGTGGTGCACGGCGATGTCCACCCGGCTCGTGCCCGCCCGGTCGGCGGCGATCTCCTCCAGCCTGGCGATGGCCTTCGACGCCGTGCGCACCTTCTCGCGCAGCTCGATCCGGCCGCCCTCCAGCTCCAGCAGCGGCTTGACGGCGAGCGCCGAGCCCAGCAGCGCCTGGGCCGCGCCGATGCGGCCGCCCCGGCGCAGGTAGTCGAGGGTGTCGACGTAGAAGTAGGCGGAGGTCCCGGCGGCCCGCTTCTCGGCGGCCGCGACGGCGTCGTCCAGCGTGCCGCCCGCCTCCGCCGACTCGGCGGCGGCCAGGGCGCAGAAACCGAGCGCCATGGCGACCATGCCGGTGTCGACCACCCGCACCGGCACCGGCGCGTCCTTCGCGGCCAGGACGGCCGCGTCGTACGTGCCCGAGAACTCGGCCGACAGGTGCAGCGACACGATCCCGTCGGCGCCGCGCTCGGCGGCCGCCCTGTACGCCGCCGCGAACGTCTCGGGGCTCGGGCGTGACGTGGTCACGGAGCGCCGTTTCTGCAGGGCGAGGGCGAGGGAGCGGGCCGAGATCTCGGTGCCCTCCTCGAGGGCCTGGTCACCGAGCACGACGGTCAGCGGCACCGCGGTGATGCCGTGCCGCTCCATCGTCTGCGGCGGCAGGTAGGCCGTGGAATCGGTGACGATAGCGACATGGCGGGACATGAGCGGGAGGTTACCCGCAGGCGGCACCGCACGGCAGTCCGCCCCCGCCGCCATGCTCGGTTCGGGTCAGTTCGTGGTCTCGGGCCGGGACGTCTTCTGCCATGAGTAGACGTGCGACTGCCGGGGATCGGGCGCCGTGATAGCCGGCCGCTCGCCCTGCGACGACGCGCCGCCGCGGTCCGCCTCCGCCGGCCAACCCTGCTCCGCCCGCCCCGCCGACGCGTCCGATGAGGCCGATGAGGCCGATGAGGCCGACGACGCGTCCGACGGCTCGGCCGACCAGTGCCGCAGCGCGCCCGCCTCGATGTCGATCTGGGCGCTCAGCGTCTCCAGCTCGTCGTCCGCGAACCTCCGCGCCCGGTCCCGGGCCGCCCACCGCAGGGAGTCCGCCGAGTGCGTGATCCGCTGCGTACGCTCCCGCAGGGTCGGCAGCTGCTCGGCGACCCTCGCCCGGTCCGGGTCCCGCTCCATGCGCCGCAGGTCGTCGTCCAGCTCGTGCCCGTGCGCGCTGAGCCGGCGGAACAGCTCCAGCGACTCCTTGAGCGAGGCGTCCTCGCGCGCGCCCGCCTCGAGCGCCTCCTGGGTGGCCCGCATCGAGGTACGCAGCGACAGCCGCAGCTGCGCCAGCTCGGCCACGACGCCGCCCGGTCCGTAGCTCTTGGCGCGCAGGGTGGTGTCCTCGACGGTGCGCCGCGCCTGGGTGAGCGTGCGGTCGACGCCGCGTTTGACGCCCTTGACCACCTTGACGGTCACGTACACGCCCAGCGCGACGAAGGCGACGAAGAGCAGCGCCAGGATCAGGATCGCGGCTTCCATGAAGTCCCCTTGGTGTCGGTGCCGGACGCTCGCGCCCGTGGTTCCTCCACGGTAAACGGAAGAGGCAGGTCGGGGGTTCCATCGAAACCCCCAACCTGCCCGTAAGGGAATCCCCCAGGCGCCGTGCCCGGGATCGCCCTCGGGCCGGGACGGCTACGCCGGGACGGCTACGCCGGGACGATGTTCACCAGCTTCGGCGCCCGCGCGATCACCTTGCGGATGTCCGCGCCGCCCAGCGCCGCGACGACCGCCGGGTCGGCCAGGGCCAGCGCCTCCAGCTCGGCGTCCGTGATGGACGGGGAGACCTCCAGCCGCGCCTTGACCTTGCCCTTGATCTGGACAACGCAGGTCACGGTCTCGTCCACGACGTACGCCGGGTCGGCCACCGGGAAGTCCTGGTGGACCACCGAGTCGGTGTGGCCCAGCCGGTGCCACAGTTCCTCGGCGATGTGCGGCGCCAGCGGCGCGATCAGCAGCACCAGCCGCTCGGCGACGGAACGCGACACCGGGGTGCCCGACTTGGTCAGGTGGTTGTTCAGCTCGGTGACCTTCGCGATCGCCGTGTTGAACCGCATCGCGGCCATGTCCTGGGACACGCCGTCGATCGCCTTGTGCAGGGCGCGCAGCGTGTCCTCGTCGGGCTCGGCGTCGACGACGGTGACCTCGCCGGTCGCCTCGTCCACGATGTTGCGCCACAGGCGCTGCAGCAGCCGGTACTGGCCCACCACCGCGCGCGTGTCCCAGGGGCGGGAAACGTCCAGCGGGCCCATGGCCATCTCGTACAGGCGCAGGGTGTCGGCGCCGTACTCGGCGCAGATCTCGTCCGGTGTGACGGCGTTCTTCAGGGACTTGCCCATCTTGCCCAGGACGCGGCTGACCTTCTCGCCCTGGTACCAGAAGGCGCCGTCGCGCTCCTCGACCTCGGCGGCCGGCACGGCGATGCCGCGCGCGTCCCGGTAGACGAAGGCCTGGATCATGCCCTGGTTGTACAGCTTGTGGAAGGGCTCGGCCGACGAGATGTGGCCCAGGTCGTACAGCACCTTGGACCAGAACCGCGCGTACAGCAGGTGCAGTACGGCGTGCTCGGCGCCGCCCACGTACAGGTCGACGCCGCCGTGCGGCTGACCCTCGCGGGGCCCCATCCAGTACTGCTCGATCGCCGGGTCGACCAGCGCGGAGTCGTTGTGCGGGTCCAGGTAGCGCAGCTCGTACCAGCAGGAACCGGCCCAGTTGGGCATGGTGTTGGTCTCGCGCCGGTACTTCTTCGGGCCGTCGCCCAGGTCCAGGGTGACGTTGACCCAGTCCTCGTTGCGCGACAGCGGCGTCTCGGGCTGGGTGTCGGCGTCGTCCGGGTCGAAGGTGCGCGGCGAGTAGTCCTCGACCTCGGGCAGCTCCAGCGGCAGCATCGACTCGGGCAGCGCGTGGGCCACGCCGTCCTCGTCGTAGACGATCGGGAAGGGCTCGCCCCAGTACCGCTGGCGGCTGAACAGCCAGTCCCGCAGCCGGAAGTTGACGGTGCCTTCGCCGATGCCCTTCTCGGACAGCCACTCGGTGATGCGGGCCTTGGCCTCGACGACGCCCAGCCCGTCCAGCGAGACGTCGGCGTTCGACGAGTTGACGATCTTCGCGTCGTACGAGTCGAAGGCGTCGTCCCACGTGGAGGGATCGGTGCCGCGCTCGTCGGAGGGCTGGACGACACAGCGCATGGGCAGGTCGAAGGCGCGCGCGAAGGCGAAGTCACGGCTGTCGTGCGCCGGGACGGCCATGATGGCGCCGGTTCCGTAGCCCATCAGGACGTAGTCGGCGATGAAGACGGGGACCCGCTCGCCGCTGACCGGGTTGGTGGCGTACGCGCCGGTGAAGACGCCGGTCTTCTCCTTGGCCTCGGCCTGGCGCTCGACGTCCGACTTGGCGGCGGCCTGCTTGCGGTAGGCGTCGACGGCCAGGGCCGGGGTCGCGTGACCGCCCGTCCACAGGGCATGGGTGCCTGCGGGCCACGCGTCCGGGACGATCTTGCCGACCAGCTCGTGCTCGGGCGCCAGCACCATGTAGGTGGCCCCGAACAGGGTGTCCGGGCGGGTGGTGAAGACGGTGATGGCGTCCTCGCCGACGGCGAAGTCGACGCGCGCGCCCTCGGAGCGGCCGATCCAGTTGCGCTGCTGCAGCTTGATGGCCTCGGGCCAGTCCAGCGCGTCCAGGTCGTCCAGCAGCCGGTCGGCGTAGGCGGTGATGCGCATGTTCCACTGGCGCAGCTTCGCCTTGAAGACGGGGTAGTTGCCGCGCTCGGAGCGGCCGTCGGCCGTCACCTCTTCATTGGCCAGGACGGTGCCCAGGCCGGGGCACCAGTTGACCGGCGCGTCGGAGGCGTACGCCAGCCGGTAGCCGCTCAGGACGTCGGCGCGCTCGGCGGCGGTCAGCTCGCTCCACGCGCGCGTGGAGCCCGGTACGGCGCGCTCGCCGCTCTCGAACTGGGCGACCAGGTCGGCGATCGGACGGGCCTTCTTCGCCTCCTCGTCGTACCAGGAGTTGAAGATCTGCAGGAAGATCCACTGGGTCCACTTGTAGTAGTCCGGGTCGATCGTCGCGAACGAACGGCGCTTGTCGTGGCCCAGGCCCAGCCGGCGCAGCTGGACCTTCATGTTCTCGATGTTCGCCTCGGTCGACACACGCGGGTGCGTGCCGGTCTGGACGGCGTACTGCTCGGCGGGCAGGCCGAAGGCGTCGAAGCCCAGCGTGTGCAGGACGTTGTGGCCGGTCATGCGCTGGTGGCGGGCGTAGACGTCGGTGGCGATGTAGCCCAGGGGGTGCCCGACGTGCAGGCCCGCACCCGAGGGGTACGGGAACATGTCCATGATGAACTTCTTGGGGCGGGCGACGACGGCCTGGTCGCCGGCCAGGTCCCCGCTCGGGTTCAGCGCCTCGTACGTGCCCTCGGCGTCCCAGAAGTCCTGCCAGCGTGCCTCGATGTCGGCGGCCATGGCCGCCGTGTAACGATGCGGGGCTGCTGCCTCGGCAGCAGAATTCGTCTCGCTCATGATCCTTAAAGCTCCATCGATCGTCTCTGCCACGAAATGAAAAATCCCCTCGCACAGGAGGGGACGCCGCGCCGATTCCGACCGGATTCATCAACCGTCGGGACTGATCAGCGCGGCTCGCTAAGCAGAAGGCGTACGGCACGCATGGCGCCAGGGTACCGCAGGGCCCGGACGGGCCGCACCGAGGTTCCACCGTGTGGGCGCGTGCCGCGAGCGTCCCCCGCGCCTGCCGCGTGCGCGCCGCGCGCGTCCCGGAAATACCGCGCCCCGGCCACGGGAGCCGCTCTGGTTACTCCGCGTATCAACCCTATCCAGGGCAACCCCAGAGTCAGTTGCCGATGTTCCGAGCCATAAAGCCCCAAACCTCGTACTGGTGGGTATGCGTCGACCTAGCATGCGGCTCCGGGACCTCTTTTCCGCACCACTGGAGTCGCTCCCCATGAACCCTCATCGCAAGATCCGCTCATCGCCGCCCACACTGAAGGGCGGCATGAGCCGGCCGGTGCAGGGCGGGTTGTCCGTGGCGGCCGTGGTGCTCATACCCCTGCTGGCGGTGGGCGGGAGCGACAGTTTCCGCGCCGCCCTGGACTTCACCACGGGCGTGCTGTCCCTGGTGTCGCTCACCGCGTCCGTCGCATGGGGTCTGATCGCCACCGACCGGCTGCTCCTCTCCACCCGTCACCGGCTGATCGCCCAGGCCGTCCACCGGAGCACGGCGGCCGCCTCCCTGGGTTTCCTCCTCCTGCACGCCACCGTCAAGGTCTCCCTGGGCCACACGCAGCTCATCGGGGCCCTCATCCCCTTCGGGCTCGGGTTCTCCGGCTCGGACGGGCTCATCGGCTTCGGGTCCTTGGCGGGCCTGCTGATGGTGATCGCCGCGTCGACCGGCGCCGCGCGGAGCGCCCTCGCGGGACGGGGCAGCATCGCGGCCCGCTGGCGGCCGCTGCACATGCTGGCGTACCCGGCCTGGTGCGCGGCGCTGATCCACGGCCTGTACGCGGGCCGCCCGGCGGCCACCTGGGTGGTCACGATGTACTGCCTGGCGCTCGCGGGCGTCGCCGCGGCCGTGTCCGTACGGATGCTGCCCCGGCCCGTACAGGACCGCCTGGCGGCACGTCTGCTGGCGTTGATCGGGCCGGGCGCCGCGCAGGCGGACGCGGAACCCTCCCGGCGTGACCTGTCGGTGTCGCCACTGCCCGGCGCGGCAGCCGCTCCCGCTCCCGAACCGTCCCCCTCCCCATCTTTCTCGCCGTCCGGACGACCCTCCGGGCGTCACTCCGAGCGGCCCTTCGGCCGGCGCCGCCGCGCCCAGCCGTCACGCTCCTTCGACCCGCCGTCCCCGGCTCCTGCCTACGACCCGCTCGCCGCGGAACGGCCGGCCGCGGGGGCCGGTCTCTCCGCCGGGTACCGCGCGGTCTCCCTCGGCAACGCGAGCACCCAGGGCTTCCCCACCCAGGAGATCCCGTTCGCCGAGCGCGTCCCCATGACGGAGGAGCTGCCCGTCGTCTCCGACGAGCCCGCGACCCGGCCCGGGTACTGGCCGACCCCGTCCCCTCCGCCGCCCGCCCAGTCCCCCGCACCGCCCTCGTATCCCTCCCCCTCGTACCCCTCCTCCTCGTACCCGTCCTCCTCGTACCCGTCCCCCTCCTCTGTCTCGTACCCCTCCTCCCCCTCCCCCTCGTACAGCAGCTCCACCGAGCCCGCTCCCGGCCCGTTCCAGTACCCGACGGCCGGTGAACCGTGGACCGCACCCGCAGGAGACCGCCCGTGAACACCCCGCTCCCCGACGTCCCCGAAGTCCGCGTCGTCGGCCTCCCGCACCTGACCCAGGGCTTCGACCTGGTCGAGCGGCTGGACCTGCAGATGCACCTCAAGGTGCACGGCCCGCTCGAACCGATACCCGGGGAGCGGCTGGCCCAGCTCGCCGAGGAGATCTCCCTGCGCGGCCGAGGCGGCGCGGGCTTCCCGTTCGGCAAGAAGCTGCGTGCGGTCGCCAAGGCGGCGATACGGCGCGGGGTGCGGCCCGTCGTGGTGGTGAACGGCAGCGAGGGCGAACCGGCCTGCCGCAAGGACACGGTCCTGCTCAACCGCGCCCCGCACCTCATCCTGGACGGCGCCCTGCTGGCCGCCGAGGCGCTCGGCGCGCGCACCCTGATCGTCGCCGTGACCCGCAACTCCACGGAGATCTCCATCCGGGCCGCGCTGGCGGAGCGGGGTCTGTCCGACCGGCGCGGACAGCAGCTGCGCGCCCGGGTGGTGCGTACTCCGGAACGGATGGTCTCCGGCGAGGCGTCCTCCGTGATCCGCGCGGCGGGCGGCGGTCCGGCGATCCCGCCGGGCCGCCGCGAGCGGGCCGCCGAGTCCGGGGTGGGCGGCGCGCCGACGCTGCTGTCGAACGCGGAGACGTTCGCGCAGCTGGCTGTCGCGGGGAGGATCGGTGCCCGCCGCTACGGCCACACCGGCCTGGAGAGCGAGCCCGGCACGGTGATGCTGACGATCTCCGGCGCGGTCGCCCGACCCATGGTGGTGGAGGTCCCGACGGGCGTTCCGCTGCGGTACGTCCTCCAGCTGGCCGGCGCCCCTCCGCAGCCGCAGGGCGTCCTCACGGGTGGCTACCACGGCAACTGGATCGACGCCATGGCCGTGCACAACGCCGTGGTCTCACGCGAGTCCCTGGCGGCCGTGGGCGGGTCCCTGGGGGCGGGAGCGATCCTGCCGATCGGCCCGGAGACGTGTCCGCTCGGCGAGGCGCAGCGGGTGGCGAACTGGCTGGCGGCGGAGACGGCCGGTCAGTGCGGCCCGTGCCGGCTGGGTCTGCCGGCCGCGGCGGGGGGCCTGTCGGACGTGCTGAACGGCGGCGGACCGGCCGCGCTGGAGGCGCTGCGCGAGGTGACGCAGGCCGTGAAGGGGCGGGGCGTGTGCAAGCACCCCGACGGCTCGGCCCGCTTCTTCGGCTCGACGCTGTCGGCGTTCACGGACGATCTCGCCGCGCACGTGCTGCACGGCGGCTGCGGGCGTCCGACGATCGGCGTGCTGCCGCTGCCTGAGCCGGGCTACCAGGAGGCCGAGGAGTCCATCCCGAGCGGCGAGAAGCTGGCCGTGGACTGGACCCTGTGCAAGGGGCACGGGCTGTGCGCGGACATCGTGCCGGAGCTGATCCGGATGGGCCGGGACGGCTACCCGGTGCTGGCGGACGCGTCCGTGCCCGTGCACCTGCGCACGCGCGCGCAGCTGGCCGTACGCCGCTGCCCCGAACTGGCGCTGCGCCTGGAGCGTTCCGAGGACGAGCGCCCGGGCCGTCAGGGTCGTCCGGCGCTGCCGAGCGCGGCCCGCAAGGCCCTGGGCAGCGGGCGGGGTTGACCGGACACAGAGAAGCGGGCCATCCGGATCGGATGGCCCGCCTCTTATCTTGTGGAGCTAAGGAGAATTGAACTCCTGACCTCCTGCATGCCATGCAGGCGCTCTACCAACTGAGCTATAGCCCCTTGCGGTGTGTCATTCGCTCGGTTTCCCTTGCGGGCTTCCCTCGCGGCGACACAGAGAACATTACACGGTCCCCCCGGTGGTTCACCAAATCCGTTTACGGCCGGGAGGGCACCGGCCGGTAGCGTCCCCCCTCGTGACCGTGACCCTGAACATGCGCGCCCGCCTGCGGAGCCTGCCCCTCCCCGCCGCGGTGGCGGCCTGCCTGCTGTCCTTCGTGGCCTTCTGGATGGCGCAGCGCGCCGCCAACGTCACGATGCTGGACCTGTCGGTCTACCGGGCGGAGGGGGAGACCGTACTGGCGGGCGGCGATCTCTATGCGATGCGCGCCACATCGGCGAACCTGCCGACGACGTACCCGCCCTTCGCGGCGCTGCTGTTCACGCCGCTGACACTGCTCGGCGTGCCGGAGATGCGCACCCTGGCCACCGCGGGGAACCTGCTCCTGCTGCTGGCCCTGGTGCGGCTGTCGCTGCGCCTGGTGGGCCGGGAGCGGCCGGAGACGGCGCTCTGGGCGGCCGCGGTGCTGGTGTGGTGCGAGCCGGTATGGACGACCCTGCGGTACGGGCAGATCAACCTGCTCATCGCGGTGGCGGTGCTGTGGGACCTGACCCGGCGGGAGAACAACCGGTGGGCGGGTGTGGGCATAGGCCTGGCCACGGCCGTCAAGCTGACGCCCGGGCTCTTCGTGGTCTTCCTGCTGCTGGTGGGGGTGGCACGCGCGCGTACGCACGGCTGGGCGTGGAACGCGTGGCTGCGGCAGGCGGCGACGGCGACGGGGGTGTTCGCCGTGGTGACCGTGGCGTCCGCCGTGATCCTCCCGTACGACTCGCGCCGCTTCTGGACGGAAATGATCTTCGAGACCAGCCGGGTGGGGCGCAAGGAGGAGACGGCCAACCAGTCGCTGAGCGGGGTGCTGGCCCGGCTGCTGCACACCACGGACCCCGGGCACTGGTGGCTGGCCGCCGCGGTCCTGGTGGGGGTCGCCGGCCTGGCCGTCGCGGTGCTGGCCGCGCTGCGCGGGGACCGGCCGGTGGCGGTGGTGGCGTGTGCGACGACGGCGCTGCTGGTGAGCCCGATCTCCTGGTCGCACCACTGGGTGTGGTGCGTGCCGATGCTGATCCTGCTGGCGACCCGCGTGAGTGCGGCGTGGACGGCGGCCATAGCGCTGGTCTTCGCGTCCTTCGCCCTGTGGTGGGTGCCTCACCAGCCCGCCCCCGTACGGCTGGAACTGCACCAGAACGCCGGGCAGATGCTGCTGTCCGGGCTCTACACCCTGGTGGGGCTGGGGCTGTTGACGGCCTTCGCGGTACGCCTGGGTATCGGCCGCCGCCGTCAGGCCGTGGCGAACGAGTAGAAGCGCTTGAGGGTGCAGTGCTCGTCGAGCAGGCGCCCGTAGATGGGCTCCCCCTCGAGCTCCCGGTAAGTCTCGATGGGGTCGCCTTTTATGATCAGCGCCCGCGCGCACTCCTCGCACCAGTACTGGTACTCGGGGTTGACCGGGTCCATGTCGCGGACGATCGGCGTACCGCTGCCGCACCAGTCGCATTTCCGCCTGTGCGCACCCATCACTCAGCTCCAGCTGTGGCCGCAGGACGTGCACACATAGGACACCCCGCCGTTGTCGCCGAGCATTTGGGCGACGTGCGAGGAGCCGCACGAGGGGCAACTGAGACCGGCGTTCGTCTGCGACGCCGCGGCGAGCCGGGCAGCCGGTTCCTCGAAACTGCTAGCGGCCATCGCGCACTCCCTCCCATCCGGACGTCGTCCCCCTCCGGCCGTCCGATTCTGCCATGGCCCCGCAAGAGGGTCAGCGGAGTCGGCGGACCGGGCCGGCCGCCCTCCCCCGATCGACGCGGCGGGCGGCGCCGGGCCGCGCGGGCACACGGGCGGGAAACCCCGGAAACGCCGGATCCCGCCCCCTTGCGGGGACGGGATCCGGTGATTGTGGAGCTAAGGAGAATTGAACTCCTGACCTCCTGCATGCCATGCAGGCGCTCTACCAACTGAGCTATAGCCCCTCGTGTTCTTCGCGCTCCGCGCTGCGAACAAGAAGAACTTTAGCCTGCCACCTGCCGGAAAGTGAAATCCGGGTCCGTGATCGCCGTCGGGTCCGCGTCGGCCGTCGTCAGTCGTCGTCGCCGAGGACCGGTTCGGGGAGGGTTCCGGCGTTGTGCTCCAGGAGCCGCCAGCCGCGGGCCCCCTCGCCCAGAACCGACCAGCAGCAGTTGGAGAGTCCGCCGAAGCTCTCCCAGTGGCGCGCCTCCAGGCCGAGGAGCCGGCCGATGGTCGTGCGGATCGTGCCGCCGTGGCTGACCACGACGAGGGTGCCGTCCGCGGGCAGCTTGTCGACGTGCTGCAGCACCACCGGAGCGGCCCGGTCGGCGACCTCGGTCTCGAGCTCGCCGCCGCCGCGCCGCACCGGCTCGCCGCGCTTCCACGCGGCGTACTGCTCGCCGTACCGCTCGATGATCTCGTCGTGGGTCAGGCCCTGCCACTCGCCCGCGTACGTCTCGCGGAGCTCGGAGTAGTGGTTGACCTGGTGGCCCGTGATCGCGGACAGCTCGTCGGCCGTGGCCGACGCGCGCTTCAGGTCGGAGGCGATGATCGCGTCCGGCTTCAGCGCGGCGAGCAGCCTGGCGGCCCGGCGCGCCTGGGCGACGCCGGTCCCGGTGAGCTCGATGTCCGTGGAGCCCTGGAAGCGGCGCTCCAGGTTCCACGAGGTCTGGCCGTGGCGCCAGAGGACTACGCGGCGGCCCTTGCCGCCCTTGGTGCCGCTCAGCTCAGCTCACCGTCCGCGCCCTCGGCGCCCATGAGCCGGGCGTGCTCCTCGGCCTTGCCGCGGGTCTTCATGGCGTCCTCGGGCAGCGGCAGCTCGGGGCAGTCCTTCCACAGCCGCTCCAGGGCGTAGAAGACCCGCTCCTCGCTGTGCTGCACGTGGACGACGATGTCGACGTAGTCGAGCAGGACCCAGCGGGCCTCGCGGTCGCCCTCGCGGCGGACCGGCTTGGCGCCGAGCTCCTTGTTGAGCCGCTCCTCGATCTCGTCCACGATCGACTTGACCTGGCGGTCGTTGGGCGCGGAGGCGAGCAGGAAGGCGTCGGTGATCGACAGGACGTCGCTGACGTCGTAGGCGATGATGTCGTGCGCGAGCCGGTCGGCCGCCGCCTGGGCGGCGGTCGTCACAAGCTCGATGGAACGGTCAGTGGCGGTCACAAGCAGGCTTTCGTCGGCGGTCGGGAACACCCCCAGGGTCTCACGTACCGCCGACAGCCCGGCAAACGATTAGCTCACTCGCTCACTCGTAGTCCCGGCCCAGGACGACCGTGACGTCCGCGTTCGCGGCGGCCGTGCCCTTCTCGACCGCGTCGGCGGGCAGGCCCAGGGTCTTGGCGACCTCCACGGCCCTCGCCTTCTGGGCCGCGTCACCGTAGATGACCTGCGAGGACGACACGGAGTCGGCCTTGCCGCCGTCGATGACGGCGTAGCCGCCGTTGACCAGGGCGATCCGGGCGCTCTCGGCGGCGTCCTGGTCGCCCGAGGCGTTCTTGACGCCCACGCGTACGGCGGACCCCTGCGCGGGTGCGGTGACCGAACCGCCGAGGATGTCCTTGACCACGCTCCGCGCGGCCTCCTCGCTGAGGGTGCCGTCCTGCTGGACGGGGAGGAGCGCCGTCTTGTAGTCGCCGCCCTTGGCGTGCTCGGCGAGCTTGGCGAGCGAGGCGCCCAGGTCCTTCTCGGGGAGGGACGGGTCGAGGATCTGCGCGAGCGTCTCCACGGTGACCGTGGCGGCCTGCGGGTCGTCCGACATCTTGCGCAGGACCCCGTACATGACCTGGCCGAACCGCTGGAGCTGCGCCGCCTCGGCCTCGCCCGGGCCTCGGTGGGTGGCGTACGCGACGGCCATGCGCCCGTTGAGCGTCTGGTTCTCGCCCTTCGGCACCAGAGGGGCCTCGCCCTTCTGGGCTGCGGGCACCTCGGTGTCGGTGGTGAGGTCGACGCCGCCGACGAGTTCGACGAGGTTCTCCAGGTAGGGCGTGTCGAGCCGCCACGTCCCGGTGATCTCCGTGCCGAGCAGCGCGCCGATGGCCTCGCGGGTGCCGGCCGAGCCGTCTTCGTCGACGGACTTCGCGAGCGTGGTGGTGGTGCCGTCGTCGTGGGCCACGGAGAGGGCGTTCGGCAGCAGGACCGTGGTCCCCTGCTTGGTGGTGGCGTTGTCGACCAGCAGCGCGGTGGAGGTGTCGTCGCTCTTGGTGTTGTGCAGGTGGACGACGATCACGTCCCGCTTCTGCGGGCCGCCGGCGGCGGTGCCGCCCTGCTTGGCCTCCTCGTCCGCGAGGCCGGGGAGGTTGCCCGAGGCCCAGAGGTAGCCGACGCCGCCGATGAGGGCGACGACCAGCACGACGACGAGCGCGATGATCCGGTTGCGGCCCCGGCGGCGGGCCTCCTCGCGCCGCTCCGAGCGGCTCTCGGTGAACTTGAGCCAGTCGATGACGTCTTCGGACTCCTCGTCCGGGTCCTCGACGAAGGAGAACTGCTCGGTGCGGTACTCGCGGTCGTCTTCCCCCTTGCCCTGCCGGTTGGACGCGGGCCCGGGCGCCGCCGGCCGGCGCGGGCCGGGTACGGAGGAGCCCGCGGGCGCCGCGCGCTCCGGCTCGGGCTGCGGCTCGGGCGGGGAAACCGGCTGGGACACCGGCTGGGGCTGCTGGGGGATCCACCGCTGACCGGCGTCGTAACCGGTGCCCGCGTAGCCGTCGTACCCGTATCCCTGGGCCGCCTGGCTCTGCTGAGGAGGGTAGGCGGCGTCGTAGGACTCGTAGCCGTAGCCCTGCCCCTGCCCCTGCTGCGGGGCCTGCTGCTGGTACTGCTGCGGCTGCTGCTGGGCGTAGGGGTCGTACTGCTGCTGGGCCTGCTGGTACACCGGCTGCCCGTACTCGTCGTAGCCGACGATCTGCGGCTGCGGCGGGTAGTACGGGTCGTACGGGTGCTGCTGGTCGTTCACCGGTGCCCCTCTCCGTGGCTCACTTGCCGCGGTACAACTGGCGCTTGTCGATGTAGCGCACCACGCCGTCCGGCACCAGGTACCAGACCGGATCGCCCGCCGCGACCCTCGCCCGGCAGTCCGACGACGAGATGGCCAGCGCCGGCACCTCGACCAGGGTCACGCCGCCCTCGGGCAGCCCGTCGTCCGACAGGTCGTGGCCCGGGCGCGTCACCCCGATGAAGTGGGCGAGGGAGAAGAGCTCCTCGGCGTTGCGCCATCCCGGCATGATCTGGGAGAGCGCGTCCGCGCCGGTGATGAAGAAGAGGTCGGTGTCCTCGTTGAGGGCACGCAGTTCCCGCAGGGTGTCGATGGTGTACGTCGGTCCCGCCCGGTCGATGTCGAGGCGGCTGACCGAGAACTGCGGGTTGGACGCCGTGGCGATGACCGTCATCAGATAGCGGTCCTCAGCCGGGGACACCGTCTTGTGGGTCTTCTGCCACGGCTGTCCGGTCGGTACGAACACCACCTCGTCCAGGTGGAACAGCGCGGCCACCTCGCTGGCGGCCACCAGGTGTCCGTGATGGATCGGGTCGAACGTCCCACCCATCACGCCGAGTCGGCGTTTGCCGGGACTGGTAGGCACTTCCTGGTCTCCCATGCGTGCAGAGCCTACTGGCACGGCGGCGCACCCGGTCCCGGCGGTCCGGGGCTCAGCGGTCGCGGTTGAAACGCGTGGTGATCCACAGCAGCAGGAGGAGCGCGACGAGGGCACCGATACCGGTGAGGTACGGGCTGAGGCTTTCGTGGTTGCCGCCGTGCTCGGAGCCCTCGGCGAGCGTGACGAGGGAGGCGGCGGTGCTGGGGATGCTCATCTTCGGAAGGCCTATCCATCGGGAATCGGAGCGGAGACTTCGCGCACATCGTATGCGGGCGCTCCGGGCACGCTCACGCCGACTCAGGCGTTGTCATCTTCCGGACCGTCCCCCGCGTCGAGTCGACAGGTCGAGTCGGCAGTTATCCACAGGCCGCCTGCCCGAAGGCGCCGGCACCTACTCTGGGGTGCGTCAGGGGGACGAGGCGGGGCTCGTACGAAAGAGGGGGCATCATCCATGGCCGACAGCAGTGCCGAGAACGTGCCGAGCAGGCAGCGCACGCGTTTCCCGGGCATCTCATCGCGCGCATACGAACATCCGGCGGACCGCTCGGCGCTCGTCGCGCTGCGCAAGCTCAGCGGTTTCGACACGGTCTTCAAGGCACTGAGCGGACTGCTGCCGGAGCGCAGTCTGCGGCTGCTCTTCCTCTCCGACTCCGTGCGGGTGAGCGACGCGCAGTTCGCCCACCTCCACGCGATGCTGCGCGACGCCTGCTACATCCTGGACCTGGAGAAGGTCCCGTCGATGTACGTCACGCAGGACCCGAAGCCCAACGCCATGTGCATCGGCCTGGACGAGCCGATCATCGTGGTCACCACCGGGCTGGTGGAGCTCCTGGACGAGGAGGAGATGCGGGCGGTCATCGGCCACGAGGTGGGCCACGCCCTGTCGGGCCACTCCGTGTACCGCACGGTGCTGCTGTTCCTCACCGGCCTCGCGGTCAAGGTCGCCTGGATACCCCTGGGCAACGTGGCGATCATGGCGATCGTGACGGCGCTGCGCGAGTGGTTCCGCAAGTCGGAGCTGTCGGCGGACCGGGCCGGGCTGCTGGTCGGGCAGGACCTGCGGGCGTCGATGCGCGGCCTGATGAAGATCGCGGGCGGTAACCATCTGCACGAGATGAACGTGGACGCGTTCCTGGAGCAGGCCGAGGAGTACGAGGCCGGGGGCGATCTGCGCGATTCCGTGCTGAAGATACTGAACGTGCTGCCGCGCTCCCACCCGTTCACCACGGTGCGGGCGGCCGAGCTGAAGAAGTGGGCCGAGAGCCGCGACTACCAGCGGATCGTGGACGGGCACTACCCGCGGCGCGCGGACGACAAGGACACCTCCGTCACGGACTCCTTCCGGGAGTCGGCGTCCCACTACGCCGAGTCGGTGCGCACCAGCAAGGACCCGCTGATGAAGCTGGTCGGGGACATAGCCGGCGGCGCGGGCGACCTGGGCGGCAAACTCCGCGACCGGTTCACCGGGGGTACGGGCGGCAACGGTGGAAACGGCGGCACCAATGGCACCGGCGGTGGCGGCAAGGCGGCCGGCGGGCCGGGCGACGCCTGAGCCGACTGCGGCCTGAGCCGGCTGCCGGGCTCAGCGGGTCGGCTGGGCGTGGGGGGCCAAGGTGCCGCAGAGCGGGGTGGCGGCGCGGTCCCTGGCGTACGGATCGGTGACCGCGGGGCCCTCCGCGGTGGCGCGGTCACCGGCCAGCAGCGGTCGCATCGCGCCCGCCGGGTCGGCCGAGCAGGACTGCGGGCCCGCCAGCACGCGGCTGCTCACCACCTCGGTGCGGTGCATCCGCAGGTCCTCCCGGTCGAGGCGGAAGCGCAGCTCGCGGCGGACGGTGAACAGCGAGGCGGCGGCCGTGTCGCCGTCCGCCCCGGCCGGGCGGAGCGCGTAGACGAAGGTGTGGTCCGTCGTCACCTCCAGGGCGTCGGACACCGCCTCGGTCACGCGTATGGTGCCGCGTGCGCGCACGGCGGTGGCCGCCAGCGCCACCTCGTCCGGGTCGAACCGCACCAGCCAGCCGGTGGCCGCGTGCCGTCCGTCGTCGGCCGGCGACTCGACGCTCCGGTCGAACTGCGCCAGCTGGTCGGGGTCGAGCAGCAGCCGCACCGGCCGGACGGAGCCGCCCGTCAGGACGTCCGGGTCGAGCGCCGACCGCACGAGGTAGTCCTTCACGGTGCTGAGCGCGGCCGTGACCTGGCTCTCCGTGAAGTGGGCGGTACGCCGCGCCGGGGGCAGCGCGACGCCGGCGGCGCCGGAGTGGAACGCCGCGGCGGGGCTGTGCGCGTACAGCTCGTCGGGGTGTCCGCCCGGGACCGGGCCCCGCGGGGCCAGCGGGACGATCGTGCTGCGCAGCGGCTCGGCGGGCCGGTCGGGCAGCGGCTGGAAGGGGCGGGCGCCCGCGTAGATGGCGGCGGCGAAGGCGAGGGCGACGATCAGCACCAGGGCGAGCGCGCCGGGGCGGGAGCCGCCGCGCGGCCGCCAGGCGGAGCGGCGGCGCACGGCGTCGGTGTGCTCGGCCAGGCGCTCCCGCGCGGAGTACTCCTGGAGCCGGGCAGCGCGGACGAACGACTCGTCGAAGACGACGGATCGGTACTCGTCCTCGCCACCGCCGGGAAGCCCCTCGGGCGTCCCCTCGGGCGGGTCGCCACTGCGTGCCATACCTTCAGGGTAGGTCGGCGGGCCCCCCGGTAAACGCGCCCGGCGAGGGCGTTCGGCGGCGGTTTCAGGGCGTGTGCGGTGCCGCCGGGAGAGGCGCAGGGGCGGTGTGGGCGGCAGAGGCCGAGGGGGCGGACGCGGTCGCGTTCGGCTCGTCGAGGCCGGTCGTCCCGGTCGTCTCCGTCGTACCGGTCGTCGCCGGGGCCGGGACCTGGTTGTCGCGGCTGCCGGAGGCGCCGCGGTACACGGCCGCGAAGGCGAGGGCGACCATGCCGACGCCCATGAGGACGGCCAGGACCCAGGCCACCGGGCGGTGCCAGCGGGCGCTGGGCCGGTACGGGCGCAGGGCGCCGCCGTGCGGGCCGTACGGCTCCCGGCAGTGGCCCTGGCAGCGGTCGGCGCCGTCGCCGTACTCGCCCTCGCAGCCGCATGTGGGAGCGGCGTCGGCGTCGGTGTCGGTGTCGGCGTCCAGGGAGGCGGCACGCGCTTGGGCGGCGGCCAAGAGCCGCTCGACGGCGGTCGGTTCGTGGAACGCGGCGGCCCGTACGAAGTCCTCGTCGAACACCACGGAGGCGAAGTCCTGGTCCGCGCCCCCGCGGTCGTCGTCGGGCTCCCAGCCGTCCGGGAACGGCTTGCCCCCCACGTCGTCCGGCACGCCTTCAGGGTAGTCGTGGGAGGGGGGTTCGGGCAGGGAGAGTGCGAAACCTCCCTGCCGTCGCGCCACTACCGGACGTGACCGTCGCCGGTGACGATGTACTTCGTCGACGTCAGCTCCGGCAGGCCCATGGGGCCGCGGGCGTGCAGCTTCTGCGTCGAGATGCCGATCTCGGCGCCGAAGCCGAACTGGCCGCCGTCCGTGAAGCGCGTGGAGGCGTTCACGGCGACCGTCGTGGAGTCGACCAGCTGGGTGAAGCGGCGGGCCGCGGCCTGCGAGGTGGTGACGATCGCCTCGGTGTGGCCGGAGGACCACAGCCGGATGTGCGCGACGGCGGCGTCCAGCGAGTCGACGACGGCCGCGGCGATGTCGTACGAGAGGTACTCGGTCTCCCAGTCCTCCGGCGTGGCCGCCACCACGGTGGCCTTGGAGCCGTCTCCGTACGAGACGACCCGCTCGTCGCCGTGGACGGTGACGCCCGCCTCGGCGAGGGCGTCGAGGGCGCGCGGCAGGAAGGCGTCGGCGATGTCGCGGTGGACGAGGAGCGTCTCGGCGGCGTTGCAGACGCTGGGCCGCTGCGCCTTGGAGTTGATCAGGATGTCGACGGCCATGTCGAGGTCGGCCTGGGCGTCGACGTACACGTGGCAGTTGCCGGTGCCGGTCTCGATGACCGGGACGGTGGACTCCTCGACGACGGTACGGATGAGCGAGGCGCCGCCACGCGGGATCAGGACGTCGACCAGGCCGCGGGCGCGCATCAGCTCCCGTACCGCGTCGCGGGACTCGCCGGGCACGAGCTGAACGGCGTCGGCGGGGAGCCCGGCGCCGCCGACGGCGTCGCGCAGGACGCGGACGAGGGCGGTGTTCGAGGAGTACGCGGAGGAGGAGCCGCGCAGCAGCACGGCGTTGCCGGACTTCAGGCAGAGGGCGGCGGCGTCGACGGTCACGTTGGGCCGGGCCTCGTAGATGATGCCGACGACGCCGAGCGGGACGCGGACCTGGCGCAGGTCGATGCCGTTGGGGAGGGTCGAGCCGCGCACCACCTCGCCGACCGGGTCGGGCAGCGCGGCGACGTCGCGGACGTCCGCGGCGATGGCCCGGACCCGCTCCGGGGTCAGCGTCAACCGGTCGATGATCGACTCGCTGGTGCCGGCCTCGCGGGCGCGCGCCACGTCCTCGGCGTTCGCCTCGACGATCTCGCTGGTGCGGACCTCCAGCGCGTCCGCCATGGCGAGCAGCGCGTCGTCCTTCGCCGCGCGCGGGAGCGGCGCGATGTCGGCGGCGGCCGCGCGGGCGCGGTAGGCGGCGCGGGCGACGGGCGACATGTCGTCGAACGGCGTGATGGACGGGGTGGGGGCGGAGTGCGAGGTCATGCCCGCAGGGTAATGCGCGGAGGGCGGGCATCCCTCACATATCCCGCAGTGCGAGACGCTCTTCTCAGAACCAGCCCCCGCCGGCCACCGGTCGGCACGGGGGTCAGTACGGGGGTCAGTACGGGTGGACGCCGACGGGGGCCGCCGGCGGCGGGCCGTAGCCCTCCGCGATCCGCTGGTGGTAGGTCTCCCGGTCGATCACCTCGAGGCCGACGATCTCCCAGGGCGGCAGCTTGGCGCTCTGCCGGTGCTCGCCCCACAGCCGCAGGGCCACCGCGGCGGCGTCGTGCAGGTCGCGGGCCTCTTCCCAGTAGCGGATCTCGGCGTGATCGGTGGCGTATCTGCTGGTGAGCAGGAACGGGTGGTCGTGCGCGAGCTGCTCCAGGGCGCGCCGGACCTCCGTCAGCGGGGCCTCCTGGCCCGAGACGCTGAGGGTGATGTGCCAGAGCTTGGACACCTGGCGGTCCCGGTGGTGCCGGTCGGACTCGCGGACGGTTTCCGCGTCGCGAACGGCGGCGTCACCCAGACCGGCGTCCTCGAAGTCGGCCCCGGCCTCGACACTCGTCAGGGCGCGTTCGGTCGTCCCTCGGGGCAGTGCCCCCGGGCGCGCTCGTCTCACCGGCGGCCTCCTGTTGATGCGTGCTCGTGCTGTCACCCCGCTTACCCCCCGACACAAAGTTGACCAGTCCCGAGCGGAACTTGGGGCTGTTTTGGTGAAGGTCTCCGGCGGAGGGCGGGACTTTCAGCCGTTCTGGGGCTGAAGCACGACCAGATCGTCCCTGTGTACGACTTCTCTCTCGTATGCCGGACCCAGCTCCTTCGCGAGCTCTCGGGTGGAACGTCCCAGAAGCTGCGGCATCTCCTTGGCGTCGAAGTTCACCAGCCCGCGGGCGACGGCGCGGCCCGCCGCGTCGCGGAGCTCGACCGGGTCGCCGGCCGCGAAGTCGCCCTCGACGGCCGCGATACCGGCCGGGAGCAGCGACTTCTTGCCCTGCACCACGGCTCGTACGGCGCCCTCGTCGAGGATGAGCGCGCCCTGCGGGGTCGAGGCATGGGCGAGCCACAGCAGCCGGTCGGCCGAGCGCCGGCCGGTGCGCCGGAAGTACGTGCCGGTGTCGCGGCCCGCGAGGGCGTCGGCGGCCCGGCTGGCGGAGGTCAGGACGACGGGGACGCCCGCGGCCGCGGCGATCCGGGCGGCCTCCACCTTGGTCACCATGCCACCGGTGCCGACGCCGGCCTTGCCCGCGGAACCGATCTCCACGCCCTCGAGGTCCTCCGGCCCGCGCACCTCCTCGATCCGGGAGGTGCCGGGCTTCGACGGATCGCCGTCGTACAGCCCGTCCACGTCGGAGAGCAGGACCAGCAGGTCGGCGCGGACGAGGTGGGCGACGAGCGCGGCGAGGCGGTCGTTGTCGCCGAAGCGGATCTCGTCCGTGGCGACGGTGTCGTTCTCGTTGACGACCGGTACGGCGCCCATGGCCAGGAGCTGGTCCAGGGTCCGGTAGGCGTTGCGGTAGTGGGCGCGGCGGCTGGTGTCGTCGGTGGTGAGGAGCACCTGGCCGACGCGTACGCCGTAGCGGGCGAAGGAGGCGGTGTAGCGGGCGACGAGCAGGCCCTGTCCGACGCTGGCGGCGGCCTGCTGGCGGGCCAGGTCCTTGGGGCGGCGGGCGAGGCCGAGGGGCGCGAGGCCGGCGGCGATGGCGCCGGAGGAGACCAGGACGATCTCCTTCTCGCCGCCGCTGCGGACCTTGGCGAGCACGTCGACGAGCGCGTCGACGCGGTCGGCGTCGAGGCCGCCGGAGGCGGTGGTCAGGGACGAGGAGCCGACCTTGACGACGATCCTGCGGGCTTCTGTCACGTACTGCCTTGCCACTGCTGTCACATGGGGAAATCTATGCCAGGGGCGGGGGTCGGCGCGCGCGTGTTTCAGCGCGTGGACAGCGCGCTGGACACGTCGGCGGGGCGCCGGAGCCCTGGCCGGGGCGGGGCTCCCGGGCCGCCTCGGAGGGCGCGCGGGCGCCGCCCCGGGCGTGCGCCGGAGCCGCCGCGAAAGCGGCCGAATCCGATCGCCCACACCCGTCCCGCACACCCGTCCCGCACACCCGTCCCGCGCACGCGTCCGAGCCCCCGCGTCCAAGCGCCGCCGTCCGTCCCCGCTCACCCGCGCCTCCGCCCCCGGGCGAACCCCGCCCGGACCGCTCCCGCTCCCGCCCCCGCCCCGGCGAACCCGCCCTGGACCGGCACCGCCCCCATCCCGGACCGCACCGTCCGGGCCCCCGCCGCCCCGCGCCGTTCCCCGCCGTCCCCGTCGCTGTCGGCGGGGGCCTCACGCCGCCTCGCGGGCCGCCTCCGCCTGAGCCGCCGTGCGAGGAGTGGACGCGTCGCCGCGCGTGCCGCGCAGGCGCAGGCGGCGCAGCACGGCGCCCGCGAGGCGCCGGGCCCGGCGGCGGGCGCCGCGCAGGGTGCGGCCGGCGGCCGCGCGGGCGGCGGCGCGCGGGCCCGCCGCGCCGCGGAGTTCGTACGCGGCGTCGGGGATCCCCACCGCCGGGTCGCGGAAGTGTGGGTACGCCAGGTACTCCCGGCCCCAGCGGCGTACGCGCTCCGGAGGCGTGCCCGCCTTCAGGTACGCGACCACCTCCCGCAGCGCCTCCGGCTTGTTCAGCGCCACACAGGTCAGCCGCAGCCGGTCCTCGGGCTTGAGCCGGCGCGCGACGCCCGGCGTCCAGTACGCGGCCATCAGCGGCGCCGCCAGCTCCATCTTGTGGCGCAGCACCTCGGGCGGCTGCTTGAGCAGCACCGGCCCGAACTGCGGCAGCAGCGTGACGATGAACGGCCGCAGCATCAGCAGGTCGCGCTTCTCGCCCTTGGGCACGTGCCGGGCGATCAGCTCCATCAGCGCCTTCGCCGAGTCGAAGCGGAGGGTGTAACTCCCGCTCTTGGTGACGTGCTTGCCGTCCTCGCGGCCCACCAGGTAGTAGCAGACGTAGTCGGCGACCACCGAGACCCCGTTGCCGCGCAGATACGCCTCCAGCGTGAACAGCGCGTCCTCGCCCGTACGCAGCGACTCGTCGAAGCGCATGCCGTGGCGTACCAGCAGCTCGCGCCGGAAGAGCTTCTGGGCGCTGAGCGTGTACTTGACGTTGGAGGTGAAGATGTCGGCGCGCTCGACGGTCCGGCCCCACATCGACTTGGCGGCGTTGCGGTTGACGCCGACGGTCTTGCCGAGCACTACGTCCGTGCCCGCCTTGTCGGCCATCGTGACGAGCCGCTCCAGGGCTTCCTCGCCGAGGTAGTCGTCGGCGTCGAGGAAGAAGACGTACCGGCCGCGGGCCAGTTGCAGCCCGGTGTTGCGCGGGCCGCTGGGGCCTCCGGAGTTGGCCTGCCGGACGACCCGCGTCGGCACGGCCGACCGGGCGGCGAACTCCTCCAGGTACTCGCCGGTGCCGTCCGTCGACCCGTCGTCTACGGCAATGATCTCCATGCGCTGCGGGCCGATGGTCTGCGCCTCGGCCGAGTCCAGGCACTTGACCAGGTACGGCATGGCTTCGTAGGCCCCGATGATCACGCTGACATCGGGAGCGTCGGAAGTACGAGGAGCTTCGGGAGCGTCGGGAGTGTTCTCAGGCATCGGCACCCACTACGGCGGTAAGCGGTGAACGGTAAACGGACGACGGCCGTCCGTCAGTGCGTCATGGTGCCCCCGACCCGTGTCGGGCATGTGTCGGCACGCACGACGGCCCGTAAGTCCCCTTCGTACGAGGGACTTACGGGCCGTTGTGTGTACGCCGGTGTGCGCCGCGGTGTACGTGCGCGCTCGCGTCAGGTCGCGACGGGGGCGGCCACCTCGTCCGCGCCCTTCTCGGCCACGGTGTCCGTCACCACGTCGGCCGCCGCGGTGGCCTCCGCGTCCAGCTCGCCGATCCGCTGGCCGGCCAGCCGCTGCGCCACGCCGCGGTTGCGGGCCTCCGCCTTCGTCGCGAGGGCGCGCACCGCCGCGTTGAACCGCTCCATGGAGGTCGGCTCGTCCGGGCCGAGCAGGTACTGCTTGAGCCGTCGCCGGTCCGCCGCGAGCAGGTCGGCGGCCGGGTCGGCCACGGCGGCCAGCAGTTCGTCCAGCTCGGGGGCCCGGTTGGAGAGGATCACCGCGGCGCGGACCGCGGTGTTCTGGCGCTTGAACTCCTCGACGCCGAGCTCGGCCGAGTCCGTCACGGCGTACGGCTTGCCGCTCGCGATGAAGTCCGACACCACGCTGGAGATGTCCGAGACCATGCCGTCGGACTCGTTGAAGCAGTCGTACAGCTTCGGCTCGGGGCCGGTGACGACGCGGTGCTCCCACCAGCCGAAGGAGCGCCAGTACGCGTCGTTCCACTCCGCGCGCAGCCGCTTGATCTCGGCGAGGCGGTGCGGGTCGGCGAGCGAGACGCGTGACTCCTCGGCCTCGTCGCCGCCCTTGCGGCCGGGGCGGCAGAGCTCGGCGATGCGGGCCTCGACGCGGGTGAGCTCGGCGCGCGCCGCGGTCTGCGACGCCTGGGCGGCGGCGATCTCCTTCGCCCAGCGCGGGTCGGTGGCGCGGGCGGCGTTGGCGGCGACGACCATTTTCTGCAGCCGCTCGTCGACGGCCTTGGCCTTCTTGTCGACCAGGCCGGTGAAGGGGTGCGGCTTGTAGATCACGCGGACCGGGCTCGGGGCGTTCAGCAGCCGCTTCATGATGTTCTCGCCGGCCAGCAGCAGCGAGGTGTTGCCCGGGTTGTTGTCCCAGCCCTCCCAGGTGGGGGCGTACAGGAGGGTCGGGATCGGGTTCTTCGGCGCACCCGTCCAGGGCTTGATCGGCGCGAGCTGCGGGCGGCCCACCTCGACGATGTCCTCGTCGCGGACGCCGACGTCGGCGAGCGCGTACCGGTCGCGGCCCGCCTGGCCGGCGGTCCACACCTCGTCGTACACCTTGGAGTAGGGGTTGACGCTGGCGAGCTTGTCGCTGTCGCCGTGCCCGATGAAGACGTGCTTCATGGTCGGTACGCGCAGCATGTGGATGTTCTTGCCGACGTTGGCGGCGTACAGCGTGACGCGGATCGAGGAGAAGTCCATCGCCATCAGGTGCTGCCCGCCGGGCACGCAGAGGACGGGCACGGACGTCGGGTTGAGCTTCTTGACGAGGTTGCGCTCGCGCATGATGACGATCGGGCGGCCGTCGACCTGCTCCATCGTCTCCAGCCACATGTTGACCTGGTACGCGGAGTCGTCGGAGCCCGAGAAGTACAGCGCGACGGTCGGCTGGTACTCGCCGAGCCAGGTGCCGACGGCCTTGAGGACCGCGCCCGCGGCCGGCACCCGGCGGCCCCGGCGCAGGTACGGGACGAGGACGAGGGTGTAGAGCAGCCCCAGCGCGAGGGTGGCGGCGACACCGGCGTACGCGACGGTGTTCTCGCCGGTGGCGGCGGCGATGATCACGCCCGCGACGGCCGGGATGTCGAGGTGCAGCATCTTCTCGGCGGACCGATTCAGCAGGGCGCGCGGCGGGGCGTCCGGGATGCGCACGGCGTGCAGGTCGATGTTGCGGGTGACGACCGGCATGGTGCGCCGCAGCCGGATGAGGGTGGCGAGGGCGCCCTGCGGGGCCTGGAGGCCGTAGAAGAGCAGGAAGCAGGCGACCGCGGCGTAGAAGACCGGCTGCTCGGCGAGGTTCTCGCGG
Source organism: Streptomyces sp. NPDC003036 (assembly GCF_040611175.1). Taxonomy (NCBI): domain Bacteria; kingdom Bacillati; phylum Actinomycetota; class Actinomycetes; order Kitasatosporales; family Streptomycetaceae; genus Streptomyces; species Streptomyces sp. NPDC003036. The sequence goes on from NZ_JBEXNO010000007.1 coordinate 180,447, forward strand.
GCGAGCAGCAGGATCAGCAGCAGCTGGCGCAGCAGGAAGCGGATCGGCAGGCCGGCTCTGACCTTGCTCAGCCGGTTGATCAGATAGCTCTTCTTCTGGTGCAGATACCAGTCCGCGACATAGGTCACGGCACCGGCGGCCGCGAAGAACCAGAGGTTCGGGATCAGCGCGGCGAGCATGACGCACGGATAGCCCAGTCCCATCAGGACTGCCGCGGCCAGCTCCGACGCACTGCCCACGCGTACCAGGCGAATGGCGGTCGAAATCACGAAGAACCTGCTCCAGAGGGGGGTGCCGGTTTATTTCACATTGCGCTGCGGGGGTTCAGGAGCCACGGGCTCGTGAACCGGTGGTTCATGAACTCGAGGCCCGTGAACCCGCGGTTCACGAACTCGGGCCCCTGTATTCGCGGTGAGGCGACACAGAGGCCCGAATTGCACATCAAGCGATCCAGATCATGAGATTCTGCGATCCGCCGAGTATTACACATCTCCCTGGCGGTCCAGAACCGATGCCAGGGCCTGCTCGAAGCCCGATGCCTCGCTCGCCCCGGCGGTCGGGTCCTGCTGTCGTACGTCGATGACATGGCCGGTCAGGTCGGAGAGCAGCACGTCCAGCGAGGTCCGGGCCACGGCCTCGGAGGACAGCAGCGAACCGGCCGGCTCCTGGCCGAACGCCTTCGTACGCATGGGGGTCGCGGTGCGCTCGGGGTTGACGCAATTCACCCGGATTCCGTCGCCGGCCCATTCGTCGGCGAGGGCCTGGGTGAGATTCACCATGGCGGCCTTGGTGGAGGAGTAAAGGCTGTACTCGGCGCGGCCGCGGGTGTAGCTGGAGGAGGTGTAGAGCAGCAGCTGCCCCTTGGTCTCGACCAGGTATTTGTACGACGCACGAGCGATGTGCACGGGCGCGAGGTAATTGACGTTCAGCGCTTCCTGAATGGTGGCGCTGTCGGTCTCGGCGAGCTTGCCGATGCGCAGCACGCCCGCGGTGTTGATCACGTAGTCGATGCGGCCGCTCTCCGCGTACGCCTTGTCCAGCGCGGCGTCGACGTGGTCGGGGTTCTCCACGTGGGTGCCGGTGGTGGAGCGGCCCAGCGCGTACACCGTGGCGCCGTAGCGCTCGGCGAGGGCGGCGATGTCGGCGCCGATGCCGTACGAACCGCCGAAGACGACGACGGTCTTGCCGGAGAGCTGCTCGCGGTAGGCGGCCTCGTCGGCCTGGCGGGGCGCGGCGGTGGAGGCCAGCTGGAAGAGCTTGTCGGCGATGAAGACGTCGACCGGCTGGGTCACCTTCATGTTGTACTCGTCACCCGGTACGACGTGGATCGGCACGTCCGGCAGGTACTTGAGCACGACGGAGCAGTCGTCGGTGGCCTGGAAGTTCGGGTCGCCGGCGGCGACCTCGTACGCCCTGCGGATCGTGGAGAGCTTGAACGCCTGCGGGGTCTGGCCGCGGCGCAGCCGGGAGCGGTCCGGGACGTCGGTGATGAACTCGCCGTCCTCGCCGTGGGTGCGGGTCACGATGATCGTGTCGGCGGAGGGGATGGCGACGTCGACGGCCTGGTAGCGGTCGAGGGCGTCGACACAGTCCTTGATCACGCGCTGTGACAGAAGCGGACGGACGGCGTCATGGAAGAGGACGTTGCGGTCCTCCCCCTCCGCGAGGCCTTCGCCGAGGGCGCGGATGGCCCGCTCCGTCGTCTCGTTGCGAGTGGCGCCGCCCTCCAGGACGCGGGTGACCTTGGTCAGTCCGGCCTTGGCGATGATCTTCTCGACGTCGGGCACGAAACCGGGCGCCATCAGCACGATCACGTCGTCGACGCACTCGGCCTGCTCGAAGATCGTCAGCGTGTGCTCGATGACCGCCTTGCCCGCGATCTTCAGCAGCTGCTTGGGGATCGCGAGGCCCACCCGCTGGCCGGTACCACCGGCCAGGACGACTGCTGTGGTGCGGGTCTTGGCTTCATGCGGCGCTGACACAGAACGACCTACCTTGCGACGACGGGGGGACGGGCTGATGGTCGCACTCTCCGTGACCGTCCCGCAAGGCGGACGGCAGGCCCCCGGCACCGGGTGGACACCCCGTGTTCACCGCGTGGCCTGGGGAGTTGATCCGGCACCCGGAAAGGCGTTCGGTGACCGACGCCACACGGGGGACGGCGGAGTGTGATGGAGGTGTGCGGACCCGGTTACTTGACCGGCACATCGGCGACGTTGACCAGCAGGTCGTTGGTGTCGGCGTAGGCCGGGCGGACGCGGACGTACTGCTGCGGCAGGCCGCGCAGCCTGCGCGCCGCGATGCGCAGCAGGGCGTAGGGGCGCTTCTTGCGCAGCCGCGTGGCGGGATAGCCGAAGACGGGGCCCTTGTCGACGATGTCGTCGAGGACGCGGGCGAGGCGGACGGGCTCGGCACCGGGGGCGTACCGCACCAGCAGGTCCCACCACTGGTTAGCCGCGGTCTGGTGGGCGGCGGGTCCGGCGGCGGGGAAGGTGAAGCGGAACCGTCCGTCGCCCAGCCAAGTGCCGGGGTACGTGAGGTCGACGGAGCCGCGGCCGCGGCGGCGCACGATCAGGGTGGGGGCGTCCGGTGCGGGCGCGGCGCCGATCAGTTCACCGGAAACGGTGATCTCTCCCCGGGAGACCTGGACATCGGCGGCCTCGGCGTGGACGGGACGCACCCAGGAGCGGAGCAGGAGCTGCTTCTTCGGCTTGCTGGGGTACGGGATGAGGGTGCGTACGCCGCCGGTGACGCGTTCCCGGGCGCGCATCGCGCCGCGCTGGTCTATGGAACGGGTGGTGATGCGCACACGCCGCCCGGAGCCGGGCAGTTCGACGGAGCCCTCCCAGATGCCCTCGTGGAACACCGCGTCCGCCGGGACGGTGGCACGGCCCTCGGCGTCGAAGGGGAAGCGGTGGTCGTCGGTGCGGTCGTCGGTGCGTACGCAGGCGAGGTGGAGTCCGTCCCGGCGCGGGCCCGCGAGCGTGACGGTGACGGCGCCGTCGGGCTCGACCACGCAGTCGGCGACGGGGGCGTAGCCGCCGGCCTCGGCGCGCTGGGCGGCGGCGGTGCGCAGCTCGCCGAAGAGCTCCTCGTACTGCTCGGCGACCCGGGCCGGGTGGAAGCGGCGGGCGTTGCGCAGGGCGGCCGCCCCCATCTTCCGGCGCAGCTCCTCGTCGTCGATGAGGGTGAGCAGCGCGGTGGCGACGGCGTCGGCGTCGCCCACGGGAACGAGGATGCCGTCCTCGCCGTCCGCGAGGATCTCGCGCGGGCCGTAGTCGCAGTCGGTGGAGACCACGGGCAGGCCGCAGCGCATCGCCTCGACGAGCGTCATGCCGAACGACTCGTGGCGCGAGGTCGACGCGGCGATGGCGCCCTTGGCCCACTCCGGCTCGATGGGCGAGTGCGGGCCCATGAGCCGGACGCTGTTGTAGAGGCCGAGTTCCTCGATGCGGGCGAGGAGCTTGTCCCGTTCGGTGCCCCAGCCGTAGATGCGCAGGTCCCAGTCGGGGTGGGCCTTGACGACCTTGGCGAAGGCGTCGATGAGGACGTGGTACTGCTTCTCCGGGGAGAGCCGCCCGGCGGCGACGACCGTCTTCCCGGAGACGTCCGACGGCGCGACGGGCGGCTCGGGAACGCTGTTGGGGATGGCGAGCACGCGTGTGGCGGGCAGCGGCATCCGCTCGCGCCACACCCGGGCGTCGCCCTCGGAGACGGTGACGTACGCGTCGAGCGCGTCGAGGTGCGCGTACATCTCCTTGCGCAGGGCCGTCTTGTGGTGGTGGTGCGTCATGTGCTCCTGGCCGATGAGCACGGCGCCGGTGGGCGCGAACTGCGCGACGTACGCGGAGAGTCCGGGGCGGGTGCCGATGACGACGTCCGCGTCGGAGCCCGCGGTGGCGTAGTGCGCGCGGACCCGCTCGTCGGTGAGCTTGCCGTACTCCTTGTAGCGCGCTTCGTTCCTGGGGAAGTACTCGGCGGGCTGGAGCAGGAGGGGGTGCTCCTTCTCGTTGGTGGGCGAGGAGGGGCGGGTGTCGACGAGCGGGACGACGGTGACGCGGGGGTCGATGTCGAAGAGCGGGATGTCGCGGTGCCGGAAGACCGACACGATCTCCACCTCGTGGCGGTCGGCGAGCTCTTCCGCGAGGTTGAGCGTGGTGCGGATGGTGCCGCCGATGCCGTAGATGGTGTGGATGAGGAAGGAGATCTTCATCAACGCTCCGTTCGATGTGCCGGGGGCGGTTCTGCTCGGCCCCTCGTAGCTAGACGGCTGTTCGACGGCATTGGTTGTGTCGTGAACGGACTCAATCCCTCCCGCGCGGCGCCGGGCACCGCGAAGCCCCGGCTCCCGGAGGCCGATGCGGCGGGTTCCGGGGGCCGGGGCTCGGGTGTTCCCGATCTGGAAGGACTAGAAGGGCTCGAAGCCCTCGAACTCGCGGAGCGCCTCGTCACGCTCGGCGTCGCGGTCCTTGCGGCGCTGGGCCGCGGGGCGCGGTGCCTCGAAGCGGTGGTCCTCGCCGCGGCGGCCGAGCATCTCGGCGCCCGCCATCATCGTGGGCTCCCAGTCGAAAACAACCGCGTCGTCCTCGGGGCCGATGGCCACGCCGTCGCCGGCGCGGGCGCCGGCCTTCATCAGCTCCTCCTCGACACCGAGGCGGCTGAGGCGGTCGGCGAGGTAGCCGACGGCCTCGTCGTTGTTGAAGTCCGTCTGGCGCACCCAGCGCTCCGGCTTCTCGCCGCGCACCCGGAAGAGGCCGTCCTCCTCGCGCGTGACGGTGAAGCCCGCGTCGTCGACCGCCTTCGGGCGGATGACGATCCGGGTCGCCTCCTCCTTCGGCTTGGCCGCGCGTGCCTTGGAGACGATCTCGGCGAGCGCGAAGGAGAGCTCCTTCAGGCCCGTGCGGGCCACGGCCGAGACCTCGAAGACGCGGTAGCCGCGCTCCTCCAGGTCCGGGCGGATCATGTCGGCGAGGTCCTGGCCGTCCGGAATGTCGATCTTGTTGAGGACGACGATGCGCGGGCGGTCGTCGAGACCGCCGTACTGCTTCAGCTCCTCCTCGATGACGTCGAGGTCGGAGACCGGGTCGCGGTCGGACTCCAGGGTCGCCGTGTCCAGGACGTGCACCAGGACCGAGCAGCGCTCGACGTGGCGCAGGAACTCGAGGCCCAGGCCCCGGCCCTGGCTGGCGCCCGGGATCAGACCCGGCACGTCGGCGATCGTGTAGACGGTGGAGCCGGCGGTGACCACGCCCAGGTTCGGCACGAGGGTCGTGAACGGATAGTCCGCGATCTTGGGCTTGGCGGCGGACAGCACGGAGATCAGCGAGGACTTGCCGGCGCTGGGGTAGCCCACCAGGGCCACGTCCGCGACCGTCTTCAGCTCCAGCACGATGTCGCCGGAGCGTCCCGGCTCGCCGAGCAGCGCGAAGCCGGGCGCCTTGCGGCGCGCGGAGGCCAGCGCGGCGTTGCCGAGGCCGCCGCGGCCGCCCTCGGCGGCGACGTACGAGGTGCCGTGGCCGACCAGGTCGGCCAGGACCTCGCCGTTCCTGTCCAGCACGACCGTGCCGTCCGGCACCGGCAGGATCAGGTCCTGACCGTCCTTGCCGGAGCGGTTGCCGCCCTCGCCGGGCTTGCCGTTGGTGGCCTTGCGGTGCGGGGAGTGGTGGTAGTCCAGCAGGGTGGTGATCGACTGGTCGACGACCAGGATCACATCGCCGCCACGGCCGCCGTTGCCGCCGTCGGGGCCGCCGAGCGGCTTGAACTTCTCCCGGTGAACGGAGGCACAGCCGTGGCCTCCGTTACCCGCGGCGACATGCAGCTCGACGCGGTCCACGAAGGTGGTCATGTCCTATGCCTCCAGTTACGTAGGAATTGTCTTCGGTGCAACAAGCGAAAGGCGGACCCGCTTCCCGATACGGGAAGTGAGGTCCGCCTCTCGTAAGTGGCTTAGGCAGCCGGAACGATGTTCACGACCTTGCGGCCGCGGTGCGTGCCGAACTGAACCGCACCGGCCTGCAGCGCGAACAGCGTGTCGTCGCCACCACGGCCGACACCCGTGCCCGGGTGGAAGTGGGTGCCACGCTGGCGGACCAGGATCTCACCGGCGTTGACGACCTGACCGCCGAAGCGCTTCACGCCGAGCCGCTGAGCGTTGGAGTCGCGACCGTTCCGGGTGGACGATGCGCCCTTCTTGTGTGCCATGTCTCCTCAGTCCCTTACTTCGCGGCCGACGGGATCGTCGTGACCTTGATCGCCGTGTACTGCTGGCGGTGGCCCTGACGACGGCGGTAGCCGGTCTTGTTCTTGTAGCGCAGGATGTCGATCTTGGCGCCCTTGTGGTGGTCCACGACCTCGGCCGTGACCTTGATGCCGGCCAGCACCCACGGGTCGCTGGTCACGGAGTCGCCGTCGACAACGAGCAGGGTCGAGAGCTCGACCGTGTCGCCAACCTTGGCAGTGGAAATCTTGTCAACCTCAACGATGTCGCCGACAGCAACCTTGTGCTGGCGACCACCGCTGCGCACGATGGCGTACACGGTTCTCTCCTTGCTCGTGAACGGGAACCCCTGATGCCAGCCGCTCGCACGGACCGGCGAGGTCCGTGACTGTTCCGGGTGGATGAGCGGCCTCTCCGACCCGGGCCCGGGGGCCCCGCGGAGGAAGGTGCTCAGGAGCTGGCGCGCATGGAAACACGCCGACGGTCAAGGTTACGGGGCGCGGGTTGAGGGGTCAAACCGGGCCGGTGGCCCGTGCGGCCGTGCTCCACGGGTGGCAATACCGGGCCGGACCGCCGACCGGCCGACCGGTTGCGTTTTCTCACCCACGTATGCTCACTCCGCGAAGAGGCACTGGGAAAGGCGTCAGAGTGAACTACAGGGTCCAGCCCACCGCGCAGGTCGACGAGACCGCTGAGATCGGGGCCGGCAGCAGCGTCTGGGAGCTCGCCCAGATCCGGGAGAACGCGCGGCTCGGCGAGGCCTGCGTGGTCGGGCGCGGCGCGTACATCGGCACCGGCGTCCGCATCGGCGACAACGTGAAGATCCAGAACTACGCCTTGGTGTACGAGCCCGCCGAGCTCGCCGACGGCGTCTTCGTCGGGCCGGCGGTCGTGCTCACCAACGACCACAACCCTCGGTCGGTGGACCCCGAGGGCCGGCAGAAGCGGGGCAGCGACTGGGAGGCCGTCGGTGTGAAGGTCGCCGAGGGCGCCTCGCTCGGCGCGCGGTCGGTGTGCGTCGCCCCGGTCCGCATCGGTCGATGGGCGATGGTCGCGGCCGGCGCCGTGGTCACCAAGGACGTGCCCGACTTCGCCCTGGTCGTCGGTGTCCCGGCCCGCCGCATCGGCTGGGTCGGCCGGGAGGGCGTCCGGCTGGTCGAGCGGGACGGGGAGCCCGGGGTGTGGGCCTGCCCGAAGACCGGCGCCCTGTACGAGGAGAAGGACGGGGTCCTTTCGGAGCGCGCGGACCTCTCCGCCTGACGGCTGATCCACGGGCCGACCGCCCGGAGTGACCAGCCACACAGGCGTCGGCACCTCCGCCACAGAACCGGACACGCACATCCAAGCGTCCGATAGCATGGACGCATTTTGCCTTGAGGGAAGGGTTCCACCACTGTCATGCCGCTCGGATCAAGCGGACGCCGGCCACGCGTTCTGTATCTCGCGTATTTCTTTCCGCCCAGCCGTGCAAGTGGTGTCTTCAGAGGCCGCGCCACTGCGAACCACTTCGCCGAAGCCGGCTGGGACGTAACCGTCTGCACGGCCCCGCGCGAGTTCTTCGAGACGTACCTGCAGAACGCCTGCGACCCCTCCCTCGAGGACACCGTCGACCCGCGCGTCCGGGTCGTCCGGCCCCCCATGGCGTACTACGCGTGGGAGAAGGACGTCCGGCAGTTCGGCCGCCTGCGCCGCAACTTCCCGACCCTCGCCGCGAGCTTCTACAAGCTCTTCCAGACCAAGGTCCTTCCCGAGCACTACCTCTCCTGGATCCCGGGCGTCCTCACCCACGCGGTGAAGGCGCACTTCAAGGAGAAGTTCGACCTCATCATCGCCACCGGGAACCCCTTCGCCTCCTTCGTGGCGGCGCACATGCTCAGCAAGCTCCTGAAGATCCCGTACGCGGTGGACTACCGCGACGCGTGGACCTTCAACCAGTTCACCGAGCAGCTGAAGTTCAAGGAGGACAGCAAGGCCTTCGAGTGGGAGGCGAAGGTCCTGCGTGACGCCTCCGAGGCCGTCTTCGTCAACGACGGCATGCGGCAGTGGCACATCGAGCGCTACCCGTACGCCGCCGACCGCATGACCGTGGTCCCCAACGGCTGGGAGCCGGAGCTGCTCGGCGAGTCCGAGTACGTCCCGCCCGCCCCGGACCGGCCGCTGCGCTTCGGCTACCTCGGCACCGTCACCTCGTACCTCCCGCTCGACGAGCTCTTCGACGGCTGGCGCATCGCGCGCAGCCACCCGCTGCTCCGGGACGCCGAGCTGAACATCCACGGCCACCTGGGCTTCTTCCCCGCCGACGTGGCGACGCTGACGAAGCGGCTGCCGCTGGAGGAGAACATCGGCGTGCGCTACCACGGCGCCTTCGGCAAGACCGAGGCCAAGGCCGTGTACGCGCAGACCGACGCGCTGGTCTTCTGCGTGCCGGGCGCGCGGTACGTCACCTCCGGCAAGGTCTTCGAGTACATGGCCTCCGGCAAGCCGATCGTCTCCGTGCACCAGCCCGACATCGCCGCCACCGAGGTCCTCGACGGCTACCCGCTCTGGTTCGCCGGCGGTGAGCTCAACGCGGAGCAGGTCGCGAAGTCCTTCATCGCGGCCGCCGAGGCCGCCCGCGCCGTCGACCGAACGCAGCACGAGCTCGCCGTCGAGCACGCCCACAAGTACACCCGTGCGGCGACGCTCGGCCCCTGGGAACAGCGGATGCGCAAGCTGGTGGAGGAGCACCGATGAGCACCCACGTCCTCTATCTCGCGCTCGGGGAGTCCCGGGTCCGCGGCACCCGCGTCCACGTCGAGAAGCTGGCCGCCGCCGGACGCGAGGTCGTCCTGGTGGTCTCCGGCCACGCGGCGTGGGACGACCTGCCCGAGATCCCCGGCGTACGGGTCCTGCGGGCCGGGCTCAACAAGAAGGGCTCCGCCTGGCGGGCCGCCCGCAAGCTGGTCCTCGCCAAGGACGGCCCGCTGAAGAACGCCGACCTCCTCGTCGCGGGCGACGCGCAGGCGCTGCCGGTCGCGTGGACGGCCCTGCGCCGGCGCCCCGGCCTGGAGTTCCGGCTGGAGCCGTACGAGAACACGGAGCGGGTCACCGAGCCCGCCGACCTCGCGGTGCTCACGCCCTGGTACCCCTCCCCCAACAACCCGTTCGCCGGGTCGTTCGTGCAGGCCGCCGCCGAGGCCGTCGCCCACCGCTACGACCGGATCTCGATCCTGCACACGGAGGACTGGCCCGGCAGCGCCGACCCGCTCCTCCAGGACGCGATCAAGGCCACCGCCGAGCGCTTCCTCGACCGGCGCGAGCTGATCCCGGTGCTGGACACGCCCGAGGGCGTCGTCACGCGCGTGCCGGTGCCCATCAGCGTCCGCCGCAACTACGCGGTCTGGGTCGCCCGCCAGGAGGAGGCCCTGCGCAAGGCGCTGCCCACCGGGCGGATCGAGGCGCCCGTGGTCCACGCGCACACCGGCATCTACGGCGGTGTCCTGGCCATGCACCTGGCCCGGCCCGACGCGCGCATCGTGGTGACCGAGCACTCCTCCTTCCTGGAGAAGGTCTTCCGGCAGCCCGCCGGACGGAAGCTGTACGACGAGGTGCTGCACCGCGCCGACGAGTTCCTGTGCGTCAGCAAGCACCTGCGCGACCAGATCGTGCAGGAGTTCCCGCACCACGACGGCAAGATCCGCATCGTGCCGAACGTGATCGACTTCGAGCGGTTCACCGCGGAGGCCAAGCCCTCCGAGAAGCTGCTCAAGTGGCTCTACGTCGGCCGGCTGCTCCCCGCGAAGGGCGTCGTCCCGCTGCTGGAGGCCTTCGCGCTCGTCGCCGAGAAGGAGCCCGAGGCGACCCTCACCATGGTCGGCGCCGGTTCCCTGCGCGAGCAACTGCTGGAGCGGGCGGAGGAGCTGGGCCTCGGCGACCGCTTCACGATCCTGCCGCCCGTGCAGCCCGAAGAGGTCAACGGCCTCATGCACCGGTACGACCTCCTGGTGCACGCCAGCCGCGCCGAGACCTTCGGCATGACCGTCGTCGAGGCCAACGCCGCGGGCCTGCCCGTGCTCGTCACCCGCAGCCGCGGCCCCGAGGAGACCCTCGCCGGCATAGAGGAGCTGGCCGGCGGGCTCATGGACGTCAGCGACGACCCCCAGGTCATCGTCGACGCCTACTGGGAGCTGCGCGAGCGCTTCGACCAGCTGGACCTGGACCGGGCCCGCGAGGTGCTGGTCTCCCGGTACAGCCGCGAGGTGGTCGGCCGCCGGCTCATCGAGGTGTACGAGGACCGGGCGCCGGCCATCGAGCCGGACCCGGAGCCCGACGACGCGGTCGACACCGAGGCCGCAGAGGCCGTGGCGGCGACCCCGGCCGCACCGGCCGCTCAGGCCGCAGACGGCGCGCCGGCTCCCGGACGGGCCCTCCTCCTCGCCTACACCCCCGCCCGGCCCCGCCGCGTCGCCGACTTCGCGAACTACCTGGCCGAGCGAGGCATCGAGGTCCACCTGGTCACGGCCAGGGAGGGCGCCTGGGCCCGTACGCAGCTGGACGAGCGGGTGCGGGTGCACAACATCGAGAAGGCCGAGCAGCGGCTGCTCATCCCGCGCGGTGAGCGGTTCGTCGTCTACCGCGCCCCCCGTGCGGTCCTGCGGCGCGTGGACCGGCTGGCCGGCAAGCAGCGGGACAAGGTGGCGCCCGAGCTCGCGGTGAAGGCGACCTGGCGCGCCCACAGCAAGCTGGCGAGCGGCTTCCACAAGAAGGTGTTCCACCGCGGCTACCGGGTGGTGCGCCCGCGCATCTACGCGAAGATCGCCGAGCGGGAGGTCCTGCCCCAGCTGCGGCTGGACCCGACGGACGTGGTGTTCGCCTGCGACACCAACGCCGCTCCCACGGCGTGGCGCATCGCGCAGGCGTATCCGGAGCTGCGCGTGACCAACGAGATGGACCGCGCCAAGTTCGAGCACCTGCCGGTGGTGGACCCCGCCGGGTCCTGACGCACGCCGCGTGACACGACGGCCGGTTCCCCACCTCGCGGTGGGGAACCGGCCCGGGGGGGGTCCCCCGGGTGGCCGGGCCGGAAAACCGCGAGGGCCCCCCCCCGTTCCCGGGG
>NZ_JBEXNO010000008.1:0-191189 GCF_040611175.1 Streptomyces sp. NPDC003036
CCATCCGAAGATGGACGGGGTATCAACTAATCTGGCGTTGATTTTTGGCACACTGTTGAGTTCTCAAGGAACGGACGCTTCCTTTGTACTCACCCGCAGAGACTCTCTGGGGCTTTCCTCCGGGCGCTTCCCTTCGGTGTTTCCAACCTTACCAGATTCTTTTTCCGTTCCGTTTCCGGTTCGGATTCAGTTTCCGGTGGCCGTTGGAGGGCCTTTGCCTTTCGGCTGCCTTTCGACCGGACCGACTTTATCAGAGTTTCTGAGTCGGTATTTCCGGTCCTCCGGGGACCCACTCGGCACACGGATGTGCCGGGTTCCCGGTCAGGCGGAGCCGTAAACGTACTGGAGCGGGGCGCCCCGATGCAAATCGAGGTGCCCCGCTCCAGGTCGGGCCCGACGGGCCGTCAGACCTCGACGACCACAGGGAGGATCATCGGGCGGCGGCGGTAGGTGTCCGAGACCCACTTGCCGACGGTGCGGCGGATCAGCTGCTGGAGCTGGTGGGGCTCGGCGACGCCGTCGGCGGCCGAGCGCGCCAGGGCCTCCGCGATCTTCGGCATCACCGCGTCGAACGCGTTGTCCTCGATGCCGGAGCCGCGGGCGTGGATGTGCGGGCCACCGGTGATCTTGCCGGTCGTGGAGTCCACGACGACGAAGACCGAGATGATGCCCTCCTCGCCGAGGATGCGGCGGTCCTTCAGGGAGGTCTCGGTGACGTCGCCGACCGAGAGGCCGTCGACGTACACGTAACCCGCCTGGACCTTGCCGACGATCCGGGCGCGGCCTTCGACCAGGTCGACCACGACGCCGTCCTCCGCGATGACGATGTGGTCCTTGGGGACGCCCGTCAGCGCGCCGAGCTCGGCGTTGGCGCGCAGGTGGCGCCATTCGCCGTGGACCGGCATCAGGTTGCGCGGCTTGCAGATGTTGTAGAAGTACAACAGCTCGCCGGCCGAGGCGTGGCCCGAGACGTGGACCTTGGCGTTGCCCTTGTGGATGACGTTGGCGCCCCAGCGGGTGAGGCCGTTGATCACGCGGTAGACGGCGTTCTCGTTGCCCGGGATCAGGGAGGACGCCAGGATCACCGTGTCGCCCGGGACGATCCGGATCTGGTGGTCCCGGTTGGCCATGCGGGAGAGGGCCGCCATCGGCTCGCCCTGGGAACCCGTACAGACCAGCACGACCTCGTGGTCGGGGAGATCGTCGAGCGTCCTGACGTCGACGACCAGGCCCGGCGGGACGCGGAGGTAGCCCAGGTCACGGGCGATGCCCATGTTGCGGACCATCGAGCGTCCGACGAAGGCGACCCGGCGGCCGTACTCGTGGGCCGCGTCGAGGATCTGCTGGATGCGGTGGACGTGGCTGGCGAAGCTCGCCACGATGATCCGCTTCTGGGCGCCCGCGAAGACCGAGCGCATGACGTTGGAGATGTCGCGCTCGTGCGCCGTGAAGCCCGGGACCTCGGCGTTCGTGGAGTCCGACAGCAGGAGGTCGATGCCCTCCTCGCTGAGCCGCGCGAAGGCGTGCAGGTCCGTGAGGCGGTTGTCCAGCGGGAGCTGGTCCATCTTGAAGTCGCCGGTGTGCACGACCATGCCCGCGGGGGTGCGGATGGCGACGGCGAGGGCGTCCGGGATGGAGTGGTTGACCGCGATGAACTCGCAGTCGAAGGGGCCCAGCCGCTCGCGGTCACCCTCGACGACTTCGAGGGTGTACGGGCGGATGCGGTGCTCCTGGAGCTTGGCCTCGATCAGGGCGAGGGTCAGCTTGGAGCCGATCAGCGGGATGTCCGGCTTCAGCCGGAGCAGGAAGGGGACGCCGCCGATGTGGTCCTCGTGGCCGTGCGTGAGGACGATGCCCTCGATGTCGTCGAGGCGGTCCCGGATGGTGGTGAAGTCCGGGAGGATCAGGTCGATGCCGGGCTGCTCCTCCTCGGGGAACAGGACACCGCAGTCGACGATCAGCAGCCGGCCGTCGTACTCGAACACGGTCATGTTCCGGCCGATCTCACCGAGACCGCCGAGCGGGGTGACGCGCAGGCCGCCCTTGGGCAGCTTCGGGGGCGCGCCCAGTTCAGGATGCGGATGACTCAAAAGACTCTCCTCACCACACGCGCCACGTACCGCTTGGGCACGTGGCGCGCGTGACATTCGTGCACTTGCTGTTGTCTGTTTTGGATCTTGTGTTCAGTTGTTGGGCTGTTGTTGGGCTATTCGGTTATGAAGTCTGGTGCTACAGCTGTACCCCGCCGGCAGCGAGATCGATCTTGAGCTGGGCGGTTTCCTCCGGGGTGAGCTCCACGAGCGGGAGGCGCAGCGGCCCGGCGGGGAGGCCCTGGAGGGTGAGGGCGGCCTTGGTGGTGATCACGCCCTGCGTGCGGAACATGCCGGTGAAGACCGGGAGCAGCCGCTGGTGGACCTCCGTCGCCTTCTGGACGTCACCGGTGAGGTACGCGTCGAGCAGGGTGCGCAGCTCGGGGGTGACGACGTGGCTGACGACGGAGACGAAGCCGCAGGCGCCGACGGAGAGCAGCGGGAGGTTGAGCATGTCGTCGCCGGAGTACCAGGCGAGGCCGGAGCGGGCGATGGCCCAGCTGGCGCGGCCGAGGTCGCCCTTGGCGTCCTTGTTGGCGACGATGCGCGGGTGGCCGGCGAGGCGGACGATCGTCTCGGTGTCGATCGGGACGCCGCTGCGGCCGGGGATGTCGTAGAGCATCACCGGCAGGCCGGTGGCGTCCGCGATGGCGGTGAAGTGGCGGAAGAGGCCCTCTTGCGGGGGCTTGTTGTAGTACGGGGTGACGGCGAGCAGGCCGTGTGCGCCGGCGCGCTCGGCGGCACGGGCGAGCTCGATGGAGTGGTGGGTGTCGTTGGTGCCGATGCCGGCGACGACGTGGGCGCGGTCTCCGACGGCTTCCAGGACGGCCCGTACGAGCTGCTCTTTCTCCGCGTCGCTGGTGGTCGGGGACTCACCGGTGGTGCCGCTGATGACCAGGCCGTCGTTGCCTGCGTCCACCAGGTGGGTGGCGAGCCGCTGTGCGCCTTCGAGGTCGAGAGCGCCGTCCGCCGTGAAGGGCGTGACCATAGCGGTGAGGACCCGCCCGAAGGGGGTCTGCGGAGTCGAGATCGGAGCCATGGGTAACACGCTACTCGTTGCTCAGCGCGTGGGGTCCCCTCGGGGGACGCTGGGGAGGTGGAGCCCGGCACTGCCTGCTCGGGGGTTCAAGCAGTGCCGGGTCCGTTTGATCAGCCTAGATGAACTTCTCGGAACGCCGCAATACGGACACTTCGGGCGGCCTCGGTACGGGCTCCCGGCTGCGGGTCCGGGCCGTGATTACGGGGCGACGCGGCCGTTGGCGTTGAAGGCGGCGTACGTGAGCGGCATCAGGCGCGCCCAGTGCTCCTCCATCCGCTCGCCGACCATCTCGATCTCCCGCTGCGGGAAGGACGGCACCTTGGCCAGCTCGTGCTGGGTGCGCAGGCCGAGGAAGTGCATCAGCGAGCGGGCGTTGCAGGTGGCGTACATGGAGGAGAAGAGGCCGACCGGCAGGACCGAGCGGGCGACCTCGCGGGCGACGCCCGCCGCGAGCATGTCCTGGTACGCCTCGTACGCCTGGACGTAGGAGGCCTCCATCGTGCGCTCCACGAGCGCCTGCTGCTCCTCGGTGCCCTCGACGAAGACGTACTTGCCCGGGCGGCCCTGCTGGACCAGCTTGCGCGAGGTGTCGGGGACGTAGAAGACCGGCTGGAGCTCCCTGTACCGGCCGGACTCCTCGTTGTACGACCAGCCGACGCGGTGGCGCATGAACTCGCGGAAGACGAAGATCGGGGCGCTGATGAAGAAGGTCATCGAGTTGTGCTCGAAGGGGCTGCCGTGGCGGTCCCGCATCAGGTAGTTGATGAGCCCCTTGGAGCGCTCCGGGTCCTTCTGCAGCTCGTCGAGGGACTGCTCGCCGGCCGTGGAGACGCGGGCCGCCCACAGGACGTCGGAGTCGGCGGCGCTGTGCTTGACCAGCTCGACGGTCACATCGCTGCGGAACGTGGGCTTGAGGTCTTCGGCGGGGGTGTCGCTCACCGGCGGGGGTCCTTCCAATCGCGTCGCTCGGGCGGCGCCCACTCTACGTCGCGGCACTGACAGCACATGAATCCCTGGAATTCGGGCACCGAAAGGGGCACCAAACCGCTGCTTCATGCGTCTGTCCCAGTAGCAGTGTCCGTCACGAGTTTCAAGGAGGGTTCTCACACATGTTCGGCCGGCGTGAGGCAGTCCCGTTCGCCTTCGTCGCGGAGGCCGAGCGCTTCCGCAGTAACGTCACTCCTCCGCCCCGCGAGCGTCCCAGCCTGTCCGAGGTCGCCGGTCGTACGCTGATCGGGCTGACCGTCGCGGCCGGGCTGGTGGGGTCGCTCCTCTTCGGGATGCCTGCGCTGGAGAGCGGCCCCGCGGCCGGTCACACGCAGCAGTCCGAGGCCTCCCAGGGCCGTTGAACCCCTACGGCCACCCTGCGGTGGCCGGTCCGGAAGGTGCTGGGTAGCCTCACCGGGCACAGCCCCATCGAGCGTGCGTATGAGTGAGGATCCGTCGTGCCCCTGCCCTTCCTGACGGCCGACCGTGCTTTCGACACCAGCGAGGACGTCGCGCTTCCCTACGAGGACCACGACCAGTGGCGCCGTCCGTACCGGCCGGGGCCCTGGCGCGTGGGGGCCGCGGCGCTGGCGCTGCTGCTCGCCTCGTTCGTCCTGCTGGCGACGATGATCATCGCCTTCGCGGGGGCGCTGCCCGGGGCGGCGGTCTGCCTCGGGGTGGCCGCGCTGGTGATCGGCGCGGCGCTGCGGCTGCTGCGCATGGGTGCGTGGGTGAGCCGCGAGGGCGTACGGCGTGTGGGGTTCTTCCGGACGGAGACCGTGCCGTGGGCGCGGGTCTCCGTCGTACGGACGGTGCAGCAGCCCGTGCGGTGGCTCGGGCTGCCGCGCACCGTGCAGGGGCAGGCTCTGGTGCTCGTACGCCAGGGTGGTGGGCAGCTGCCGCTGCTCACCGACCACAACGCGGACTTCCTGGCGCGGGTCGAGGCGTTCGACCGGGCCGCAGAGCGCCTGGGGGCGTGGAGCGCGGAGTTCGCCGTCAGTTCCTGACCGGGCGCCTGCCCTCGTGGAGGGCGATCGCGTGCTGCATCGCCTTGCGGGCGCGCGGGGTGTCGCGGGCGTCGTGGTAGGCGACCGCGAGGCGGAACCAGCAGCGCCAGTCGTCCGGGGAGTCCTCGGTCTCGGCGCGGCGCTGCGCGAAGACGGCGTCGGCGGCCTCGCGGTCGACGCGGCCGCTCGGGGTGCGCTTCAGGTCGTCGGCCGGGAGGCCGCCCTCGGCTTCGAGTTCGGCGGCGAGGCGGTTGGCCTTGGTGACGAACCGGGTGTTCTTCCAGAGGAACCAGACGCCGATGACCGGCAGGATGAGCACCGCGCAGCCGAAGGTGACGGTGAGCGCGGTGCCCTGCTGGATCAGCATCACGCCACGGCTGCCGACCAGGACGAAGTAGACGACCAGGACGGCTGCCGTGAGGAAGTACGTGAGCTTGGCGCGCATCAGCCCAGGTCCAGGAAGTTTTCCAGGCCGAAGGTGAGGCCGGGGGTGGTGACCACGCGGCGGGCGCCGAGCAGGATGCCGGGCATGAAGCTGCTGTGGTGCAGCGAGTCGTGCCGGATCGTCAGCGTCTCGCCCTCGCCGCCGAGCAGCACCTCCTGGTGGGCCAGCAGGCCCCGCAGGCGTACCGCGTGGACGGGGACGCCGTCGACGTCCGCGCCGCGCGCGCCGTCCAGGGCCGTCGCCGTCGCGTCGGGCTGCGGGGCGCAGCCGGCCTCGGCGCGGGCGGCGGCGATCAGCTGCGCGGTGCGGGTGGCGGTACCGCTGGGGGCGTCCACCTTGTTGGGGTGGTGGAGCTCGACGACCTCGACGGACTCGAAGTACGGCGCCGCGATCTGCGCGAACTTCATCGTGAGGACCGCGCCGATGGAGAAGTTCGGGGCGATGAGGACGCCCGTGTCGGGGGACTCCTCCAGCCAGCCGGACAGCCGGGCGAGGCGCTCCTCGGTCCAGCCGGTGGTGCCGACGACGGCGTGGATGCCGTGGCGTACGCAGAAGTCGAGGTTGTCCATGACCGAGTCGGGGGTGGTGAGCTCCACCGCGACCTGGGTGCCGGTCTCGGCGAGGGTCTCCAGCTTGTCGCCCCGGCCGAGGGCCGCGACCAGCTCCATGTCCTCGGCGGCCTCGACGGCGCGTACGGCCTCGGAGCCGATGCGGCCCTTGGCGCCGATGACCGCGACGCGCAGCTTGCTGCTCATGCTCGTACTTCTTCCTTCGGTTCCATGGCGGATGTGCGGTTACGCGACCACGTCGTGGAGGCGGTCGGCCTGCTTGTCCTTCAGGGGGCCGATCACGGACAGCGACGGGCGCTGTCCGAGGAGCTCGGCGGCCACGTCCCGTACGTCGTCGGGGGTGACGGCGGCCATCTGGGCGAGCATGTCGTCGACCGACATCTGGTCGCCCCAGCACAGCTCGCTCTTGCCGATGCGGTTCATCAGGGCGCCGGTGTCCTCCAGGCCGAGGACGGTGGAGCCCTTCAGCTGGCCGATGGCCCGCTCGATCTCGTCGTCGTCAAGGCCCTCGCGCGCGACCCGGTCGAGCTCGTCCCGGCAGATCCGCAGGACGTCGTGGACCTGGCTGGGGCGGCAGCCCGCGTACACGCCGAACAGGCCGCAGTCGGCGAAGGCCGAGGTGTACGAGTAGACGCTGTAGGCCAGGCCGCGCTTCTCGCGGACCTCCTGGAAGAGGCGCGAGGACATGCCGCCGCCGAGGGCGGTGTTCAGCACGCCCAGGGCCCAGCGGCGGTCGTCGGTGCGGGCGATGCCCGGCACGCCGAGGACGACGTGGGCCTGCTCGGTGCGGCGGCCCACCACGTCGACGCGGCCCGCGGTGCGGATGGCACGCCGGCCGCCGCGGGGGGCGACGGGGACGGCGTCGGTGCGGGTGAGGGCGCCGGCCTTCTCGAAGGCGCGGCGGACCTGGCGTACGACCGTGGCGTGGTCGACGTTGCCGGCGGCGGCGACGACCAGGTGGGTCGGGTCGTAGTGCTTCTTGTAGAAGCGGCGGATGCGGTCCGCGGAGAGCGCCTCGATGGTGTCGACGGTGCCGAGGACCGGGCGGCCCAGCGGAGTCTCGCCGAACATCGTCTTGGCGAACAGGTCGTGGACGACGTCACCCGGGTCGTCCTCGGTCATCGCGATCTCTTCGAGGATCACGCCCCGCTCGGCGTCGACGTCGTCCTGGAGGATCAGCGAGCCGGTGAGCATGTCGCACACCACGTCGATGGCGAGCGGCAGGTCGGTGTCGAGGACGCGCGCGTAGTAGCAGGTGTACTCCTTCGCCGTGAAGGCGTTCATCTCGCCGCCGACCGCGTCGAGGGCGGAGGAGATGTCGAGGGCGGACCGCTTGCGGGTGCCCTTGAAGAGGAGGTGCTCCAGGTAGTGCGTGGCGCCGTTGAGGGCGGGCGTCTCGTCGCGGGAGCCGACGTGCGCCCAGATGCCGAAGGTGGCGGAGCGTACGGAGGGCAAGGTCTCCGTGACGATGCGCAGGCCGCCCGGGAGGGTGGTGCGGCGGACCGTGCCGATGCCGTCCTTGCCCGGGAGAAGCGTTTGGGTACGGGCGACGGCCCGCGCCTCCGAGGAGGTGCGGGCCGTCGTCTTCGGACTACGGGACGTCACTGGTCGGTGTCGTCCTTCGCGTCGTCGGCGGAAGCGTCCTCGTCCGCCATCACGGGGACCAGGGAGAGCTTGCCGCGCTGGTCGATCTCGGCGATCTCGACCTGGACCTTGGCGCCGACCGCGAGCACGTCCTCGACGTTCTCCACGCGCTTGCCACCGGCGAGCTTGCGGATCTGCGAGATGTGCAGCAGGCCGTCCTTGCCCGGCATGAGGGACACGAACGCACCGAAGGTGGTGGTCTTGACGACCGTACCCAGGTAGCGCTCGCCGACCTCCGGCATGGTCGGGTTGGCGATGCCGTTGATCGTGGCGCGGGCGGCCTCGGCGGCCGGGCCGTCGGCGGCACCGATGTAGATGGTGCCGTCGTCCTCGATCGTGATCTCGGCGCCGGTGTCCTCCTGGATCTGGTTGATCATCTTGCCCTTGGGGCCGATGACCTCGCCGATCTTGTCCACGGGGATCTTGACGGTGATGATCCGCGGGGCGTTGGGGGACATCTCGTCCGGGCGGTCGATCGCTTCCATCATCACGTCGAGGATGTGGAGGCGGGCGTCGCGGGCCTGCTTGAGGGCCGCGGCCAGGACGGAGGCCGGGATGCCGTCCAGCTTGGTGTCGAGCTGGAGGGCGGTGACGAACTCCTTCGTACCGGCGACCTTGAAGTCCATGTCGCCGAAGGCGTCCTCCGCACCGAGGATGTCGGTGAGGGCGACGTAGTGCGTCTCGCCGTCGATCTCCTGGGAGATCAGGCCCATGGCGATGCCGGCGACGGGGGCCTTCAGCGGCACACCGGCGTTCAGCAGCGACATGGTGGAGGCGCAGACCGAGCCCATGGACGTCGAGCCGTTGGAGCCGAGGGCCTCGGACACCTGGCGGATCGCGTACGGGAACTCCTCGCGCGACGGCAGGACCGGCACGATCGCGCGCTCGGCGAGCGCGCCGTGGCCGATCTCGCGGCGCTTCGGGGAGCCGACGCGGCCGGTCTCGCCGACGGAGTACGGCGGGAAGTTGTAGTTGTGCATGTAGCGCTTGCGGGTCACCGGGGAGAGGGTGTCCAGCTGCTGCTCCATGCGGAGCATGTTGAGGGTGGTGACGCCCAGGATCTGGGTCTCGCCACGCTCGAACAGCGCGGAACCGTGCACGCGCGGGATGGCCTCGACCTCGGCCGCGAGCGTACGGATGTCGGTCAGGCCACGGCCGTCGATGCGGACCTTGTCCTTGATGACGCGCTCGCGGACCAGCTTCTTGGTCAGCGCGCGGTACGCCGCGGAGATCTCCTTCTCGCGGCCCTCGAACTGCGGGAGCAGCTTCTCGGCGGCGACCTCCTTGACGCGGTCCAGCTCAGCCTCGCGCTCCTGCTTGCCGGCGATGGTCAGCGCCTGCGACAGCTCCGGCTTGACGGCGGCGGTGAGCGCCTCCAGGACGTCGTCCTGGTACTCGAGGAAGACCGGGAACTCGCCGACCGGCTTGGCGGCCTTGGCGGCCAGGTCGGCCTGGGCCTTGCAGAGGACCTTGATGAACGGCTTCGCGGCCTCGAGACCGGCGGCCACGACCTCCTCGGTCGGGGCCTCGGCGCCGCCCTTGACGAGCTCGATCGTCTTCTCGGTGGCCTCGGCCTCGACCATCATGATCGCGACGTCGCCGTCCTCCAGGACGCGGCCCGCGACGACCATGTCGAAGACGGCGTCCTCGAGCTCGGTGTGCGTCGGGAACGCGACCCACTGGCCCTTGATCAGGGCGACACGGGTGCCGCCGATCGGGCCGGAGAAGGGCAGGCCCGCCAGCTGCGTGGAGCAGGAGGCGGCGTTGATCGCGACCACGTCGTACAGGTGGTCGGGGTTGAGCGCCATGATCGTCTCGACGATCTGGATCTCGTTGCGCAGGCCCTTCTTGAAGGAGGGGCGCAGCGGCCGGTCGATCAGGCGGCAGGTGAGGATGGCGTCCTCGGAGGGGCGGCCCTCACGGCGGAAGAAGGAGCCGGGGATCTTGCCGGCCGCGTACATCCGCTCCTCGACGTCGACCGTCAGAGGGAAGAAGTCGAGCTGGTCCTTGGGCTTCTTGGAGGCCGTGGTGGCCGACAGCACCATGGTGTCGTCGTCCAGGTACGCCACGGCGGAGCCGGCGGCCTGCTTGGCCAGGCGGCCCGTCTCGAAGCGGATGGTGCGGGTGCCGAAGGTGCCGTTGTCGATGACGGCCTCGGCGTAGTGGGTCTCGTTCTCCACTAGCGATTTCTCCGTTTGCTTGTCGTCTTTGCGTCCCCTGCCCGTGTGGCGGGGAACGGGGCGGAGAAGCGCGCCTTGTGTGCGGGCCGGTCTTCGATCGAAGCACCCGGGATGTCCCTCCCGGGGGCCACTACCGAGGACCGGCGACGGCGAGGGGCGCCTCTCCCAGCCAGCCTTTGCGGCTCTTATGGCGTTTTCGTTATTGCGTTGTGCGACCAGATTACTGAGCTTTGGCTCAGGTTGGCATTCCGATCACAGCGCGTACAGCCCTTGGGGGCGGTGCGGCGCTTACAGCAACAGCAAAGGGAGCGGCCCCCTCAGCGTGGGAACCGCTCCCTTCACGGCGACTTACTTGGCGCCGCCGGCCGCACCGCGGCGGATGCCGAGGCGGTCGACCAGCGCACGGAAGCGCTGGATGTCCTTCTTGGCCAGGTACTGCAGCAGGCGGCGGCGCTGGCCGACCAGGATCAGCAGACCCCGGCGGGAGTGGTGGTCGTGCTTGTGGGTCTTGAGGTGCTCGGTCAGGTCCGAGATACGGCGGGACAGCATCGCGACCTGGACCTCGGGGGAGCCGGTGTCGCCCTCCTTGGTGCCGAACTCGGCCATGATCTGCTTCTTCGTAGCGGCGTCGAGAGACACTCGGTACTCCTCATTGGTGTTCGATGCGCCCGCGAGTGCCCCTGGTCTTGGTCTCAGGGGAGCTTCCGTGACTCGGAGGCGAAGGCACGATGGGCGCTGCACTCCAGAGAGAGCGAGCTCTCCGGGTGCGCGTACACAAACGGCCGTTACACAGCGTACCAGGCCCGGTCAGGACGTCAGCGCACGGATGGAGTGGTAGACGTCGAAGACCGCCAGGCACAGCGGTACGAGGGTGAGGAGCACGAAGGACTCCGCGATCTCGAGGAACCGGCCCCAGAAGGGGGTGACGCCCTTGCGCGGCACGATCAGCCCGATCGAGACGATCAGCGCGGCCACGGCGGCGACCGCCGCGGTGAGCCAGATCGTACGGATGTCCAGCGCGGTGCCGTCGCCCCGCAGAGCGTCGCGGATCATGGTCGCCGGCGGGTTGAGGCACAGCCCCAGGCCCAGCAGCACCAGGGAGCCGAGGCCGGCGGCGAGCGCGCAGCCGACCTGGGCGGTGTACCGGAAGAGGTGGGCGCGCATCAGCATCGCGACGCCCGTGGCGAGGGCCAGCAGCTGCCCCCACACGTTGTCGGAGAAGCCGAGGACCGCCGAGGCGCCGACGGCCAGCAGCGCGCAGCCGCCGACGAGCCCGACCAGCAGCTCGTGGCCGCGCCGGGCCTGGGCGGCGATGCGCTCGGAGTCGATGGGGCCCTGGTTCTCGGGCTCGGCCCCGTAACCGCCGACGGAGGTGCGGGGCGGCTCGAAGCCGATGGGGAGGCGGGCGAAGCGGGTGGACAGGCCCGGCAGGAAGGCGAGCGCGCCCACGGCGAGCGGGGCGCACACGGCGGCCGTCTCGGCGGGCGTGATCTTGGTGGTGATGGCGACGAAGGTCACCAGCAGGCCGACGGCCGAGGCGAAGACGAACGCGACGAAGGGGCCGTCGCCGCCGGGCGCCACGATCGTCAGGATGACGGCGACGACCAGGACGGCGGCGCAGGCCAGCAGGAACTGCAGCTTGCCGACGCCCTGCCCGCCCGTGAGCGGCAGCAGGCCCGCTCCGCCGACCGCGGCGTTCGCCATGGCTCCGACGCCCAGCGCGATGGCCGAGGCCCGGTCGTCGTAGACCCGGGCGCGTACGCCGGCGAGCGCGAGCAGCAGGACGCCGGTGATGCCGGCGAGGATGCCCGGCAGGCCGTGCATGTCGTGCCGCGGGTCGGCCGTCCACAGCACGAACGCGACGAGGACCAGCAGCACCGAGCCGCCGAAGAGGCCGGCGCCGCGCATCAGGGCGTCGGACCACAGGGTGCGGTCACGGGCGACGGCGGAGGCGACCGCGTCGGCGACGTCGTCGAAGACGGCCGGGGGCAGCGACTCGGCGAAGGGCCGCAGCGACAGCAGCTCCCCGTCGAGGATGCGCTGCGCGGCCAGCGAGCGCGCGCTGTCGAGCACCGTGCCGTCGCGGCGCACCAGGTGGTAGCCGACGGGCGCGCCGGGTGCGGGGCTCTGGCCGGACAGCCTGAGGACCTCGGGGTAGAGGTCGGCGACCGGGATGTCCTCGGGCAGTGCCACGTCGACGCGGCCGTCGGGCGCGACGACCGTGACGCGGCAGAATCCCGTTCCGCCGCCGGACGGTGTCGCGGGAGCCGGGTGACCCGTTCCGGTGGCCGCGGCTGAGGCCGTCATACTCACCTGCTGCTTCCCCTCGTGGATGTCGTGCGTCGATCGTCGTCGAGGCGTCGGAGACGACCTCGGGCGCCGAGCGTCGTCCAAGTCGTCGAAGTCCTGCCGTGGCGCTCCGAATGACCCATTTGTTTGCGGAGGTTCACGGGTGCGCCACCATTTCTCGCCACCCTACCGCCCACCCGTAACCCCCCTCACAAGTAGGATCCCTCCCCGCGGATGGAACCCGTCGCCACGGGGGCGCCGATAGGAACGTTTCCGTCCGCCAAGGGAATTGGTGAGCTGTGAGTCAAATCATCGTCAAGCGCCCACCACGGGCCCTGCCGTCCGAAGTACCCGGCGAGCAGGTGCAACTGCAACCCCCTCCCGAGCTGCCCAGGGGGCAGCAGGAGGGCGTGCTGATGCAGTTGCTGCCGACGCTCGGCATGGGTGGTTCGGTCGTCTTCTTCTTCATGACCCCGAATCCGGTCATGCGGATCATGGGCATGGTGATGATCGCGTCGACGGTGGCCATGGCCATCGCGATGATGGTGCGCTACCGGCGCGGCACCCAGGGGCAGCTCGCCGACCTGCGCCGTGACTACCTCAAGTACCTGACGCAGACCCGGCGTACGGTGCTGCGGACCGCGCGCCTCCAGCGCGACGCCCAGTTCTATCTGCACCCCTCCCCCGAGCAGCTGTGGGCGCTGGTCGCCGAGGGCAGCCGCGTCTGGGAGCGGCGCGTCGCCGACGACGACTTCGCGCAGGTGCGCATCGGGCTGGGCAGCCAGCAGCTCGCCACCCCGCTCATCGCCCCCGAAACGGCACCCGTGGACGAGCTGGAGCCGCTCACGGCCGGTGCGATGCAGCAGTTCATCAACGCCCACAGCACGCTGGAGGGCCTGCCCATCGCCGTGTCGCTGCGCGCCTTCTACCACCTGACGGTGAGCGGCGAGGCGGAGTCCGCGCGCTCGGCCGCGCGCGCGATGATCGGCTCGCTGGCGTCGCTGCACTCCCCCGAGGACCTGGTCATCGCCCTCGCCGTGGGCCGCGAGAGCGCCGGTCAGTGGGAGTTCGCCAAGTGGTTCCCGCACGTCCAGGCCTCCGGGCCCGGTGACGGTGCGGGCTCGCGGCGGCTGATCACCACCGACGCGCGGGAGCTCGACGAGCTGCTCGGCGGGCGGCTGGAGGGCCGTCCGCGCTTCGGCGGCAACCCGCTGCTGGACCAGCCGCACGTCGTGGTCGTCCTCGACGGCCAGTCCATCCCCTCCATGTCGGCGCTCGCCACGGCGGAGGGCCTGCAGGGCGTGACGATCATCGAGGTCGTACCCGGCGAGGTCCACGGGGCTCGCGGCGGCCTGTCGGTCGTGGTGCAGCCCGACTCGCTGCGCCTGGAATCGGCGCACGGCATGGTGTACGAGGGCGCTCCGGACCGGCTGAGCCTGGAGGCCGCCGAGACGCTGGCGCGCCAGCTCGCGCCGCTGCGGGTCGGCTCCGGGTCGGACGACGACGAACCGCTGCTGGCCAACCTGGACTTCACCGATCTGCTGAACCTCGGCGACGCGGCGTCCGTCGACGTCAGCCGCACCTGGCGGCCGCGCTCGCAGTCGGAGCGGCTGCGGGTGCCGATCGGTGTGGGCGAGGACGGCACGCCGGTCATGCTGGACCTGAAGGAGGCGGCCCAGGAGGGCATGGGCCCGCACGGTCTGTGCGTGGGCGCCACCGGTTCCGGAAAGTCGGAGCTGCTGCGTACGCTCGTGCTCGGTCTGGCGGTCACGCACTCCTCGGAGACGCTGAACTTCGTCCTCGCGGACTTCAAGGGCGGCGCCACCTTCGCCGGTATGTCGCAGATGCCGCACGTGGCGGCCGTCATCACCAACCTGGCGGACGACCTGACGCTGGTGGACCGCATGGGCGACTCCATCCGCGGTGAGCTCAACCGCCGCCAGGAGATGCTGCGCGACGCGGGCAACTACGCCAACATCCACGACTACGAGAAGGCCCGTGCCGCCGGAGCCCCGCTCCAGCCCATCCCCTCCCTCGTGCTCGTCATCGACGAGTTCAGCGAGCTGCTCTCCGCCAAGCCGGACTTCATCGAGATGTTCGTGCAGATCGGCCGTATCGGCCGGTCCCTCGGCGTGCACCTGCTGCTCGCCTCGCAGCGCCTGGAGGAGGGCCGGCTGCGCGGCCTGGAGACCTATCTGTCGTACCGGATCGGTCTGCGGACCTTCTCGGCGGCCGAGTCCCGCGCGGCTCTCGGTGTGCCCGACGCCTACGAGCTGCCGAACGTGCCCGGCTCCGGCTTCCTGAAGTTCGGTACGGACGAGATGGTGCGGTTCAAGGCGGCGTACGTCTCCGGCGTGTACCGCGAGAACGCGCACGCCGCCGTGCCCGGCGGGCCGCTTCCGGTGGACCGCCGGCCGGCGCTGTTCACGGCCGCGCCGGTGCCGGTGCACTACATCCAGCCGACCGCGCAGGCGCAGGTGCCCGAGCAGCGCACGCCCGAGGACGACGCGCTGGCCGACTCCGTACTCGACGTGATCGTGCGGCGGCTGGAGGGGCGGGGCGCGGAGGCGCACCAGGTGTGGCTGCCGCCGCTGGACAACCCGCCGCCGCTGGACGAGCTGCTGCCCGGCCTGACGGGTGTGCAGGGACGCGGGCTGACCCAGCCCGGGTACGAGGGAGCGGGTCGGCTCATCGTGCCGCTCGGCGTGGTCGACAAGCCGTTCGAGCAGCGCCGCGACACGCTGTACCGGGACTTCTCGGGTGCGGCGGGCCACATGCAGATCATCGGTGGCCCGCAGTCCGGCAAGTCGACGCTGCTGCGGACGATCATCTCGGCGTTCGCGCTGACGCACACGCCGCACGAGGTGCAGTTCTACGGCCTGGACTTCGGTGGTGGCGGCATGGCGTCGATCGCCGGGCTGCCGCACGTGGGCGGGGTCGCCTCGCGTCTGGACCCGGAGAAGGTGCGGCGCACGGTCGCCGAGGTGTACGGAATCCTGGCGCGGCGCGAGGAGTACTTCCGCAGCGCGGGCGTCGACTCGATCGGCACGTACCGCAGGCTGCGGGCGCGCGGCGACATCTCCGTGACGGAGCAGCCGTGGGGTGACGTCTTCCTCGTCATCGACGGCTGGGGCAACTTCCGCACCGAGTACGAGGGCCTGGAGCACGCGGTGCTCGACATCGCGGCGCGCGGTCTGGGCTACGGCATCCACGTCATCCTCACCGCCTCGCGGTCGATGGAGGTCCGGGCGAACCTCAAGGACCACCTGATGAACCGCCTGGAGCTGCGGCTCGGCGACACCATGGACTCGGAGCTGGACCGCAAGGCGGCCGTGAACGTGCCCACGGGTGTGCCGGGGCGCGGTCTGACCCCGGAGAAGCTGCACTTCATGGCGGCGGTGCCGCGTATCGACGGCATCAACTCCGACACGGAGCTGTCCGAGGCCGCCGCCGCGATGGCGCAGGAGGTCGCACGGCACTGGACGGCGCCGGGCGCGCCCGCGGTGCGGCTGCTGCCGCGCGAGCTTCCGGTGCAGCAGCTGCCGGCGGGCTTCGTGGAGCCGAAGAGGGGCGTCGCCTTCGCCATCGACGAGAACAACCTGGAGCCGGTCTTCGTCAACTTCGACCGCGACCCGTTCTTCCTGGTGTTCGGCGAGAGCGAGTCGGGCAAGTCGAACCTGCTGCGGCTGCTGATCAAGCAGCTGAGCGAGCGGTACGACGGTGACTCCTGCAAGTTCTTCGTGGTCGACAACCGGCGCGCGCTGCTGGACGTCACTCCCGCCTCGCACCTGGCGGAGTACGTGCCCATGTCCAACAACATGGACCACCACGTGGACGCCCTGGCCGACCTGATGCAGCGCCGTACGCCGTCGGCCGACGTGACGGCGCAGCAGCTGCGGGACCGCAGCTGGTGGCGGGGCCCGTCGGTGTACGTCGTGGTCGACGACTACGACCTGGTG
The DNA here is from genome assembly GCF_040611175.1 of Streptomyces sp. NPDC003036. NCBI lineage: Bacteria > Bacillati > Actinomycetota > Actinomycetes > Kitasatosporales > Streptomycetaceae > Streptomyces > Streptomyces sp. NPDC003036. The sequence goes on from NZ_JBEXNO010000008.1 coordinate 16,210, forward strand.
TCGACGTCGAGCGGCAACCCGCTGTCCAAGCTGACGGAACACCTGCCGTTCGCGCGTGACGTGGGCGTGCGCTTCATCATCGCCCGCAGCGCGGCGGGCGCGAGCCGCGCCTCCTACGAGCCGTTCATGCAGCGCATGATGGAGCTGGGCGCCCAGGGCGTCCTGCTGTCGGGAGACCCGCAGGAGGGCGACATCCTGGGCGGCGTCCGCATGCGGCCGATGCCGGCGGGCCGGGGCACCTTCGTGTCGCGGCAGCGGGGGAACCCGCTGGTGCAGACGGGGCTGATGCCGGAGCTGCTGGGGTGAGCGGGCTGATCTGGGCGAGCGTCTTCGCCGGAGCGTTCGCGGTGCTGTTCCTCGCCATGGCCGTCACGGACGTACCGCGCAGGCTCTGGTGGCGCTTCCGGGCCCCCCACTTCGACGACCCGGAGGCCCACGAGCCGTCGGCTGCGTCCTTCGGGTGGCGGCGGATCGGGCTGGTGGTGGCCGCGGGATCCTCTTGTGGCAGGTGGTGGAGTTGATGCGGCTCGCGGCGGCTTACTAGGGGCCGCTGGGCCACGCCGAGGCCTTCAGGCGGGTGAGGCGCGGCCGCGTATCTGGGAGACGGCCGAGGACGGAGGAATGTGAGGTCGCCGGCGGCATGTGCCAGACGGTGACGGCGACACCATGGCCGGGACATCCGGAAATGGCACGCACCGTGGGCGACCTCATGTACAGCGTCGCAACCGACGTCGAGGAAAGTCCTCGCTCGTGACCGCGAGGGCTGGCACCCTCAATAGGTTCATGCCACATGAGGCGCGCGGCAGGCGCGGGGGAAGGAGCCCGGACGATGGCGTGGAACGAGTGGGAGCAGCTGAAGGAATCGGCTGCCCAGAAGCAGTCGACCGGAATGCGGTTGAACGGACTGCCACCCGAGGACAGGCCCAACGCGGGCGGCCCCACGGGCGATCTGCTGGTCTCCCAGAAGGACCTTGCCGCGATCGGTGACGAGGCCTTCAAGCTCTACAACCGCATGTGGAAAGAGGCTCGGGTCGCCGAGACCGACGCAGCCGGAACCGCCTTGACCAAGGAGGGCTTCGCGCTGGGTGGGGCCTTGAAGCACGTGGCCGCCCGCTGGGACCGGCAGCTGAGCACCCTCATGGACGCCTGCGCGCTGATCTCGAACCACATGGACTTCACAACGAAGGCGCACCAGGGCGACGAAATCCACATCGAGCGTCACGTCAGCAGCATCGCCACGCTCGATGCCGGCTTCGACGAGTCCTACGCACCACCGGGCGAGAAGAACTCAGTGCACGGTGAGAAGAAGGACGAGAAGGATAAGAAGGACTAGGGGGATCAGCCGGTGGATTTCGAAGATCTGCACTCCGCCAATTTCAAGCCGCTCGACGATACGGTCAGCGACTGGACGAGCATGCTGACCAAACTGCAACAGCTGGCGGCGGATGCGAAGGACGGGCTCGTCGGCAAGGCCAACAAGGCGAACTGGGCCGGTTACAACGCCGCGGTCTCCCGGCAGTTCATCGCCAAGACCGCCGGCGAGTTCTCCGACGCGCACACGCAGGCCACGTCCATCCTCAACATCCTCCGGGACACGCGCGACGAGCTGAAGACGCAGCAGCGACTGCTCAAGGAGGCCATCGAGCGGGGACGTACGAAGCAGCTCACGGTCACGGTCAGCGGTAAGAGCTTCAAGGTCGACGCGAACCCCGAAGCCAAGGACGTGACGCAGAAGGACATCGACGGGCTGCGCGACGAGCTTCAGGGGATCGTCAACAAGGCGAGCGAGATCGACAACTCCGCCGCCACAACCCTGCAGGCGCTGGTCGACCTCACCGACTACGGCTTCTCGGAGGCGAAGTACAAGGACCGCGACGCCGCGGCCGCCGCCCTCAAGGAGGCGGAGGAGCTCGCCAAGCTGGCCAAGAAGAAGCCCGAGGACCTGACCCCCAGCGACTTCGACCGGCTCAACGCGGGCCTGCAGAAGCGCTCCGGGGACCCGTTGTTCGCCGAGCGCTTCGCCGAGCAGCTGGGGCCGAAGGGGACCCTTGAGTTCTGGGCGGGCATCACCGACATGTCGCGAAATTATGACGTCTACCACGACCGGCGCGAGCAATACGACGACCTCCAGAAGAACCTCAGCCTTACGCTGGCCACCGCTTCGCACGCCGACACTCCCGAGATGTCGAAGTGGAAGTACGACATGGCCGACCTCGGCGGACAGCCCCTCAACAAGCACAGCGGCGTCTTCGGCTTCCAGGTGATGAGCAACCTGATGCGCTGGGGCGACTTCGATGACGGGTTCCTCCAGGACTACGGCGCCAAGTTGATGCAGGTCGAGAAGACTCGCAGCGACAACGGCCGCCAACCGGCCTGGCAACACCTCCCGGCTGCCCCCGAACTTAACCGGACCGGCACGGATTCTGGTTCCGACCCTCTGGTGGGCTTCCTGAAGGCCCTGTCCAACAGCCCGGGTGCCGGTGCCGACTTCTTCAACCAGCAATTCCTGTCGAAGGACGACGACCACGAATTCACGTACGACTCCGACGACGAGAACGAGTACAAGGGCAGGAAGGAACTCAGCAACTTCCAGTACCTCTTCGAGGAGCGCCACTGGCCGCCGGAGGTGGACAGCAAGGGCGAGGACAGCATCGAAGGCCGCAACAACCTGGCCTTGGCATTGGAGGCTGCGGCAACCGGCCACCGGGCCGGGGAGATGCCTACTGCCGACACTCCGGCGCACAACGCCGCGCAGGCCCGGCTGGTGGAGGACATCTTCGCTTCGGTCTCCGAAGTTCCCAAACGCCTCACGGATCACGGCTTCATGTCCGACAGCTTGGGCCAGATCGCCTCTGAGTACCTGCCGGACATCAACAGGGCAACCGCGGACGCCGATGAGAAGAACAAGAGCGTCAGCAAATTGTTCCCCATCACGGGGGCGGTAGCGGACCTGGACCACGCATCTGTGACACGATTCCTGGTGACCGTTGGGCAAAACCCTGAAGGCTACGCGACCATCGAGGTGGGCCAGAAGGCATACATGGCCAACCTTATGGATTACCACCTGAACCCGGAGCTGCCGGCGAATCAGCGTTACGACCACGGCGCGGAGAACACCATCAGGGAAATTTCCCGGCGCTCGGCCGAGGTTGGCGGCACACTTGCCATCGGGCGGCAGGAAGCCGTGCTGGGTGAGGCGAAGGAAGCCGACGCCGACTTCGAGCTGGCGGTCAACCAAAGGAAGAGCGCCCTCTCCGGCATCATCGGCACGGGTGTCGGCATCGGCACCTCCTTCATTGCATCCCCGGTCGTGGGCGCCGCAGTCGGCGGCGCCGCGGGTACGGTGAGCGGCGTCCTCCTTGAACAGGTCTTCAAGGATTCCGAACCAGAGAACCTGAAGAACCGTGGGTCCACTGTGGGGCAGCTGTGGGAGGACAGCAAGGAGAGGAACATCCTCCTCAGCGCTGAGGCCGCACGCCTAGCTACGGCGGCGCATAAGTCGCCCGACATGGCCAGGGTCGAGGAGTGGACCCGTCTCGGCACCGCGGATGGTTTCAATGACGCGTCCACATCGGTTCGCCGAATGGCAGACGACCTCGAAACGGAGATTCCCACCTGAGTCGTTTAGTGATCTATTGCCGAGTCCGCAGCGGCAGGTACGCCCTGCCACCGCGGACACCACTTCGCCAAGAGAGACGATGATGCTCTTCGGAGACAAACCAAGGTCACATCGACTGCATGGGCCATTTGGGACGCACGGGCGGGCCGTCGCCGCCACCATGAGTGTGCTGGCGTTGTCTCTGGCCCTCGGTGCCTGCTCTACACCGACGCAGGAGTACGAAATTCCCACATCGCTGTGCGGCACAAAAGTCTCTCCCGACGTGTTGAGGCCGCTCCTTCCGGCAGGCGAGAACGTTTCCTTCAGAGCCACCCGAGGCTCTGGGGCGAGGCGCTGCTACGTAAACGTGGATGGAAAAGCCGCGCTCGCCGCTGCTGTCGAGTGGTACGAGCAGGGCTCCACCTTGAATTACGTCGCAACCAATACGATCGGCGTCGAACCGGGCGATAAGGAGACCGCCGACAAGCGGTATATGTACTCCAGCACCGGAGCGATCGGCCGGGTCAAGTGTGTGGACCCGAGCAAGATCGACAAGGATACCGACGGTGAGCTGTTCACCTCGATTCGCATCGAGGGTGAGCCAGCCACCGAATCCCAGATCCTGGCGCTGATCACCGACTACACGGACGCGATGGCCGATTCGGCTGCCTGCCGGGGTGACATCTGGTGAGACGGCGCTCGGCTATGGGCGGGAGCGGGGGCGAGCGCTCCCACAAGGCCAGAGGGGGATGTTGCCGCCTCAGCACGTACAGGCATGGGTTGCGTGCCTCACGGCAGTGGCTGCGTTGCTGGCGATCGGGGCCGTCTCCGGGTGTTCGTCGCCCGTAGCGGGAGCTTCACCACACCCGCCGCCCTGTGCGGTACGCCGATCGAGCCGAGCCTGCTGGATCCTGTTCTCCCCCGCAGCGGCGAAAGGATCTCTAGGGGTTGACCGACCTCGCCCTCGGCGCGGCGCAGTACGCACACAAGAGGAAGGGGTGCAACCTGCCTTCGAATCTTCCCGCCCAGGCACCCATGGTCGGGCCCGGTGCCTAACAGCTGGGTGCGGCACGGCGATACTAGGGTGGTCCGATCAAGGTGATACGACGGTGGGCACTCTGGATCGCGGTACCCCTCGCGCTAGCCACCCTCGCGGGATACGGCTGGTACCGGCTCAGCGACGCCGGCAAGCGGTGGGGGTATGAGAGCAAGCTCGAGACGTACTGCGGCGGCGTCCTGCCGTATGAGGAGACCCTTGCCTTCACGGGGATGGATCACGAGCGCGGACTGCCCCACGACATCCGCCGTGGTCGGACCGACCGGGGCTACGACTGGTGCAAGGTCGCGGACCTGTACGTCACGGTCAGCCGTCTACCGGCTCGGGCCTCGGTCGTTACCGCCCATTGGGACGACTACCTCCCCCGAGAGCGTGCTGAGGCGCTGCCCATACCCCTGGGTGGTGGCTGGCGCGGCTTCACCGATCTGACGAACACTGCCGTCGTCCTCCCCTGCCGCAACAGAGACACCACGCTGGTGGTGACAGCGATCAAGGACGAGTCACACGGGCCCGGACAGGTCGCCGAGTTCGTCACCGCCACGGCGGCGAAGGCTGCCGAACGTTGGGACTGCGACGCCACACCTGGCGGGCCGCTGCCGTCCATCCCAACGCCGGGGGCGTCACGGCCCCAAGCGCGGCGCAAGGAGCCTGCGCGGGCTTGCCTTTCACCCGGGAAGAGCGCATCTCGGGTGTGAAGGAAACACGAACGAGTGGTGCCTCACCGCTCGACATCTGCGTGCTCGTCAACGACGACTACTACACGACACGTGAAGATCTCTACTACCTGGAGGCCACCTTCGGCCCGTACGCGGCGAATCGACGTGCGCAGGGCTCCTACATGACCGACGCGGACGCTGGCGGCTCCAAGGAGACCTACTGGGCGAGCGCCCGCTGTCCCGATGACAGGGACCGTGCGTCCTTCGTCATCCGGCCGCAAACGGCCACGACGAACAACCCGGGATTCGCGAAGGCCGCCCTCATCGCGTTCGCAAAACGGGCCGCTCAGCAACACGGCTGCACGGATCTGCAGCTGCCGCGCTAGGCAGCCGAGATATAACGCCGGGGGCCGGGCTGCATTCTTGGGGCACCGGCCGACGCCCGCCTACGGATGTGGGTGTGAGGTGTGTTGTGGCCCAAGGGCCGTACCTCCGGGGCTCAGCCCGTTAGGTGACCCATGCGACGTATCACCCGACGGTGATATGCACTCCAGGATCACTTGACGGCAAGCCCGCTAACAGCCCGCCTCGACGCCGCTGTTCACGAACGAGATGACGTCGAGCGAGTAGCCGGCCCCGGTGGTGACGTCAGGCCGGCTTCCGTAACCGTCCTCCGCGAGGCGCTCGGCGGCGAGGAAGACGATCTGCAGGACCATGTTCTCCCTGACGAAGCACAGGTCGTCGGGCGAGGCTTCGGGGTGCGGAGTCCATCCGTCCCGTACCGCCGCCGTCCGGTAGTACGCGGCCACGTCGGCCTGCGTGCCGGGGAAGGCGTATGTCCGGCTGGCGTACACCGAGACGTCGCCGCTGTCCGCCCAGCAGCCGGCGTCCACCTCCTCGAAGCCCCGGGCGACGGTGGCTCCTGCGGGCCGGGAGTCGAGGATGTCGAGCGCCGCCATCTCCTGCACCTGGTCGTGGGTCCCGTCGCAGTCCTCGGCGAGGTCCAGCAGTGCGCAGCCGGTGAGTCCGGCCGTGAGCGCGGTCGACAGGAGCAGGGATATCGGGCGGGTGATACCTGACCGCAGAGGCACAGCGGGCTCCAGAGGGAAGGCCAGGGCGGTCGGAGGAATCGGCCGCCGGACGGGATGGTCATCCGTGTGAGCTCGGTGCGGGCAGCGCCCAGTTCTGCCAAGCGGCCGGCGCCCCATCGCTCCCGAGGCGAGCGGAAGCACGAAGCACACAAAAGAGTGAGGGTGGGCATCTCCCGCGCATGCCCACCCTGCTACTCGTTCTGCGTGCTGCTCAGGCCCTCGCCGGGCCGTGAGACTTAGAAGTGGCTGGCGGCCTTACGGTCGCCGGCCTGGTACGCCGGGCCGGCCTCGCGGACGGCCTTGGCGATGCCCTTGAGGGCGTTGTGGATCGCGCGCGTCTCCTGGTCCCACTTGGCGTGGGCGCCGTCCGCGGCGGTCTTCGCCTCACCCTCGAAGGTGTTGGAGATGCTCTTGATCTTGTTCTGGATGGCCTCGAGAGACGCGTCCAGGCGGGCAGCCTGGGCCTCGATGGTCGATGCCGCCTGCTCGAGCGAGGCGTAAGTGACGACCATCACGCCGTCGTTGGACTGTGCCACGGTTCCTCCAAATACCGATTGAGGCGTGTGTTCTCTGTGCTGATCGCGGTCGCGGTCGCGGGATGACGACCTGTGCGCTTAGTAGCTGGCGATGTTCGACGTCGCGCGGCGCTCCGCACCCGCGTCGCCCGAGAAACCGCCGGTCACGTCGACGCCGCGCAGCGCCTGCTCCACCTCGTCCTCGGTGTTGCCGGCGGTCGTGCGGGTGACCTGAATCGCTTCCTGGAAGTTCAGCAGCAGCTTCGCGATACGAACCATGCCCTGGTTGATCTCGGTCTGCTTGACGTCGAAGGCGCCGGCGCCGATGCCCTTCCAGTTGCCTTCGAGGCTGTCGATAACGCCCTGGAGGTTCTTCAGCTGCCCCTTGACGTCGTCGAAGTTCCGGGTGATTTCGTCCTGGAAGTCCTTGAGACTTGCATCGCCGACCTTCTGGACTGCCATGTGTCGCTCTCCCTTTCTTGGGTTTTCCATTGCACTGCGGACTTTCGTTTCAGCCGTCCGCAGCGATGGTCTTGTGGGTTACCCCGGCGTACCGCCTGACGCGGCCGCCGCGTCAGGCGGTACGCCGCCTACGGGCCACGAAGACGCCCGCGCCCGCGAGGACGGCCACGACTGCGACTCCGCCGATGATGAGGCCCAACTGGCCGTTGCCGTCTGCGTTCTTGCTCGAAGAGCTTGCCATGGCTGCGTCATCAGCGGCCTTGTCCTTCGGGGCCTGTGACGAACCTGGTGCAGAAGGAGCCGACGAAGCGGACGAGCCGGGCTTGCCGCCGACGCGCTTGTTGGTCAACGGGCTGATGTTGGGGTCACCCGGCTTTCCGAGCCCCCGGTTGAGGTGTGCGTTGGGCCGCACGACGCCGTGCCCGAGATACGTGCTCACCGTGCCGGGCTTCCAGTCCTCGCCACGCCCGGCGGACTCGAACATGACGCGCAGCACCTGGTTTCCGGTCCAGTCGGGGTGCTTGGACCAGATGAGGGCGGCGGTTGCGGAGGCGATGGCGGTGGCGGCACTCGTACCGCCATTGCTGTCGCAGTAATTTTGCAGCTTCTCATCGCACCAGCGGGGAAGGTCGGCGCCCGGAGCAGCAATGTCGATCCAGTCGCCGTGCTGCGAGAACTCGGCTACCACGCCGTCCTGCCCGGTAGCGGCAACAGCAATAGCTTCGGGATAGCTGGCCGGATACTGCTTCTTGTTTCCCTTCTTGGCGCCGTTCCCGGCACCGGCGAAGAATAGCTTGCCTTTGCTCTGTGCGTATTCCACAGCGTCTCGCTCTTCCGAGCTGTAGAAGTCGCTCGCCATCGACACGTTGATGATCTGCGCGTCGCTGTCAGCGGCAGCCCGGATCGCCTGTTGCATGTCGGAGGCGTTCACCTTCTCCTTGTTCTGCAACTCGGTGTCGGACACTCGGTAGGGGATGATCTTCGCCCCGGGCGCCAAGCCCTTCAGGCCGCCACCCTTACCCGTGCCGGCGATGAGCTCGGCGATGGTTGTCCCATGCCCGTTGTGATCGTCGGTCTCCTCACCCGCGACGCCGGTGAAGTCCCGTCCCTTCAAGACCTGGCCTTGAAGCGACGGCGTGGAAGGATTGACGCCGCTGTCGATGACCGCGACCTTGATGCCTTCGCCGGTAGCCGTTTTCCAGATCTCCTCGGCGTGCATGGCATCCAAGTACCACTGCAACGGCTGCGGCTCTACGACAGTCGCTGCTGTGGCCGTGCCACTGAGGCCCACTGTCCAAGCTCCAGCCGCGGCCACGGCACAGAGCAGGCCGCGCCGCACGGTGTGCCTACGGACCTGACTCATCACAGGCGTCATCCTGACTTCCGAACCTTCCGAGTGCCTAGTCGATCACCGGTGGCACAGCATTCCCTCGCTTGGCTGCCCACGTCTTTTCGTCTTCCGTCAGGTAATCCGGACGGGTGGAGTTGTTCCGCTCCTCTTCCTCGTCACGGGTCTGACGCTGGCCACTGCGAGCGCCCATGGCCGCACTGCCGGGCCGGGCGGCCGTCGCGCCGCCACGCGGCGTACCCACCACACCGTTCACACTGGGCGTTCCGCGTCCCGTGGCGCGAGCGGCACCATTCGCCTGATTGGCGCCGATGACGCCGGACTGGCTAGGCCTCGCGGCCGAGGGACGGCCTGTGGCCGCCGATTCCCCGCCGATGACCGTGCCCTTGGGAATGCGAGATCCGGTGGACCCACCAGGAGCACGCTGCGGTGTGCCTCCGACGATGCCGTTCTGGCCCGCACGAGGCGTCGCGCCCGGGCTGCCTTGGCGTCCGGCCATGCCCGGCGCCGACGTGGTCGGCCGACCGGTCACCGGCGTCTGCCCAGGGACACCGGTGCGACCGGCTTGGCCTGTCGGCGTCCCCATGGGTCCGGAACGACCCATCGGCTGGCCGGTACGCCCGGTGGCCTGTGAGGGCGATCCGTGACCCGTGACGGGCGTCCCCATGGACCGACCGGGCATTCCCGTGGCGCGTCCAGGAGGCGTTCCCGTGGCGCGTCCGGTCGGGTTGCCAGGACCGCCAGTACGGCTGGTCGTGTTGGGGACCGGGCCCCCACTGGTCCGAGGGACACCGGGCATCCCCGTGGCCCTCGGTGCCGTGGGCCGGGCCGGCGGGCCGAAGCCCGGGAAGGGCGGGCCGCCGTTGGGAGGGCCGGGGTTGCCGGTCGCCGGGACGGTGGGAGTGGGCGTATTGGGCGTCGTCGGTGGCGGAAGCGTCTGGACGCTGTCGATTTCCGTGCGCGGGTTCGAGCCCACGACGTCGACAGGTTTGCCCGTGACTTCCGTTCGCGGTGTGCCGTCGCCGACACTGCCGACTTCCCTGCGGGCCACCCCGGAAACGGCCGGAGAGGCCCCGGACACATCCGACTGCTGCCGAGCGCCGCTACTCGCACCGCCTCCGTCGTCGTAGACACCGCCGGTCGGCCTCGGCACCGCCGAGCTCCCCAGCGGCTTCGGCAGCTTCGGCGGCTCCTGCGACTTCAAGGTGCTTTCCGAGACCGCGTAGAAGGACGCCAGACGGTTCATCTGGTTGATGGCCTCCTGGCGGTCCTTCTCGACCTTGAGGGCCTTCTGGTAGTCCGGGTTGTCCTCCGTGCGCTCCGGCAGGGCGAAGTCCTCGGGCTTCTTCTGGATGAGGCGGCTGTCGCGCGGCGGCTTGGAGTTGCGGACGGAGCTGAGGCCGACCGCGGCCTCCTTCAGCTGGGCGCCCGCCACGTTGGAGAACGACCCCAAGCTGTAGGTGTACGTGACGAGTTCCTTGCCGTAGCGGCGGAACTCCTCGGCGCCTTCGCCCTTCCAGTCGGTCTTGCTGACGAAGTTGTCGAGGTTCCTCGCCGCCTCGTTGAGCGCCTTGGTGGCGTCCTCCAGCTTCTGGCCGGCGTTCGTGAGGTCCGCCGGGTTGGCGCTGTCGAGCAGATCGAGCATCGCGTTCAGAGGCGCGTTCTCGAAGCTGGTCTTGCCGAACAGGCTCGTGCCGCTGCCCCCGAACACGCCGCTGAAGGTCTCGTGCACCTTCTGCGCCATGTCCGTGGCGACACGCTGGCCCGTGATGGTCGTGTCGGCCGCGTCCTGCTGCTTCTGCTCCTGCTCGTACCGCTGCTGGGGCTTCAGCTGCTCCGGCAGCGGTTTCGGGTCCGCCGGCGGCTTCTGCTCCGTGGGCTGCTTCTCGTCACTCATCAGTCATCACCCCAGATCCTTACCGACGCGCTTGCCGTCCTGGTGCTTGCCGGTCTCGGGCTTCTGCCCCTGAGCCTCGGCCTTCTCCCGCTCCTCGGCCAGTCGCGTCTGGATCGCGTGGTACCGCTGCCGCTGCTCTTCCTCGACGTTGTCGTAACCGACGTCCGCCGCGTGGACCGCGATGCTGTAGAGCTCGATCTGGTCGCTCAGGTGCTTGGAGAGCTGGACGATCGCCTGGTGTACGCGGTTGTACTGGGTGTAGAAGCCGTCCGCCTCGGCGAACGCCATGCCCTGGCCGAGGGAGCCGCGGGTGACCCGCTCCTCGGCGATCTTGGAGCTGCCGCCGGCGCCGCCCTCGAGGTTCGCCAGCAGGGCGTTCACATCCCGCTGGAACTTCTTCAGCTCGCCAACCCCGCGCTCGAGGTCACCTGCCATAGCCGCCCCCGTCAACCATTCCCTCGAGCACGATGCTCGTTCCTCCCCGTTTGCTTCCGCTGTTTGATTGCGTCACATCACTTTAGTCACTGGGTATGACAGTCCCAAGCGCCTTACGGATCACGCCATTTCCCGGCCCTGCAGTTGCAACGCCACGCGCCTCGCCCTGCGACGTGCGTCACGAACGGCCACCGCGCTTCCCGAGATGGCCGCGACGAGGACGCCGCCGCCCACGACCACGTACGTCGCGAGGCGGGCGTTGCGTTCCTCCGGGGTTTCGCCGAGGTGGACCTCGGCCGGGGTCGGGGCCTCGGCGCGGGTGACGCCCTCGTGGGCGACCGGCTTGTCGATGGGCTTGTCGTCCTCCGTCAGGGCGCGGACCGGGTCGACGACGCCCCAGCCGACGAGGCGGTCGTGGCCGGCCACGGAGCGCTCGGCGGTCTGCTGGATCTGGGCGACGATCTGCTGGCGCGTCCAGTCCTTGTGCTTTGCCTTGATGAGCGCGGCCAGGCCGGCGACGTACGGCGCGGAGAAACTGGTGCCGTTGTCGGCGCAGTGGCCGCCGCCCGGGACCGTGGAGACCATGTCGACGCCCGGGGCGGCGACGCCCACGAAGTCGCCCGACTGGGAGAACTGCGCGCGCTCGTTGTTGCGGTCGGAGGCGGCCACGGCCAGGACGCCCTCGTACGAGGCGGGGTAGGTGCGCTTGACGTTGCCGCCCAGTCCGTCGTTGCCCGCCGAGGCGACGACGACGATGCCCTCGCCCAGGGCGGCGTCGACGGCCTGCTTGAGTTGGGGTGCGGGCTCCACCGCGTTCGCCGTGTCCTGCGAGATGTTGATCACATCCGCCTTCTCGGCGATCGCGTGCCGGATGGCGGTCGCGAGGGTCTTGGCCGTGCCGTGGCCCTCGGCGTCGTTCTGCTGGATCGGGATGATCGTGGCGTCGGGCGCGAGGCCGACGAAACCGGTGCCCTTGGCGGGCCGGGCGGCGATGATGCCGGCGACCTTGGTGCCGTGGCCGACCGTGTCGCTGGTGCCGTCCTCCTTGCCGCGCTCCAGTTCCTTGCCCTGATCGTCCTTCTTGGGCAGCAGGTTGATGCCGCTGCCGGTGTCCACGGCCTTCGTCAGCTGCGGGTTCTTGACGTCCACGCCGGTGTCGATGACCGCGACGCGCACGCCCTTGCCCGTGGACTGCTTCCACAGTTCGTCCAGCAGCACGCGCTGCAGCGCCCAGGGCCGGCCCTCGTACATCTTGCCGGGGAAGGTGCACTGCTGGAGGTCGTCGGCGGCCGCGGGCGGCGCGGGCAGGATGACGGCGGCCAGTGCGGTGGCGACCAGCACGGGGGCGGCCGCCAGCAGGCGTCGGTAGGTGTAGGTCATGTCCGCCCCGGTCCTCAGGAGCCCTGCGGCTGGCGCGCGGCGCCGGTCGACAGCCGGGGACCGGTCGGCAGGAAGGTCGACCACTCCGCCGGTACGGGGACCGGGTCGACGTCCTTGTAGCCGAGGCGGTTCTGGGCCTGGGCGGCCTCCTGTGCCCGCGCCTGCTTCTCCTTCTCGTCGCCGGAGGAGCCGATGCCGGAGTCGTCGGTGGCGGTGTCGCCGTTGGACTGCATCGCGTAGCGCAGGCCGGTGTCGGTGACCAGGAAGAGGAAGCCGGTGCCGGTCTCCGAGCCCTTGAACTGGCGGAAGAGCTGGCCGGATCCGGGGGTCACGTAGGCGCTGCTGGCGCCGGTGGGCAGCGGGGCGGGGAAGTCGGTGCCCGCCCAGGTGCTGAGGGTGGTGGCGCCGTTGTCGGTGTCGACCTCGCGCAGGACGTTGCAGACGGTGTTGCGGCTGCCCTCTTCCGTACCGGCGTCGTTGACGGGCTTCGGCGCGAACCGCGGCCACTTCTTGTCCGCGCCGAACGCCTCGCCCGGCTGGAAGGCGGCGGCGCTCACCGAGGTGGCGCGGCCGGCCTGGTCGAGCTCGACCAGCTGGCGGCTGTTGAGCAGCAGCTTGGCCGTGAAGTCGGAGATGGGGGCGACGCGGTCGCGGAGGACGACGTACTGCTGCTCCCGGGTGCCGTCGGTGGCGGTCAGGACCGTGCCGACCTTGTTGACCTCGGGGTCGAGGCTGCCGGGTACGTCGGCGTCCGTGCCGACCTGGCCGGGGATGGTGGGGAACTCGATGGTGTCGCCCTTGTGCAGGGTCTCCAGCCAGGCCGCGGACACGCGCTGGGCGACGCGGCCCTGCCCGACGAGCTGGCGCAGGAGCAGCTCGTCGTCCCGCTTGACGGGGTACGCGGTGCCCTGGGCGTCTACCACGTAACGGGTCTTGTCGGGGCCCTCGACGTACAGCAGCTCGCCGCCGGTGAGGCGCTCCTTGCCCTCGGTCTTCTTCTCCTCGCGCTGGGCGAGGACGAACGCCGCCTTCTGGATGGCGCGGCCGCCCTCGCCGGGCCGCTCGCAGACCGCCCAGCGCTTGGCCGCGCCCGCTTCCTTGGGGTCGGGGAGCCGGTCGGGGGCGTAGGGGATGCCGAGGGTGGCGCCGTGCGGGATCTTGCCGCTGTCGAGCACCGACTCGTCGACGTTGATGACCTTGCCCTTGTCGGGGTTGAGCAGCAGCTTGGCCGACGACATGTTGAGCACCGGGTGGAGCTGCTTCTTCTTGTTGGTCTCCAGCACCACGTACCGCGTGGTCGACTTGCTGGCGATGATCACGTTCTCGCCGGGGGTCGCCCAGCCCTGGGGGGCCACGGGCTTGAACATGCCCCAGGCCCCGAAGATCGCGAGGATCACCACACCGACGATGACGCCCGGCAGGACCGCGCGCAGCGGCCGCGGCGCACCCTCCTCCGACCCGGTCGCATTCGGCTGTACGAACTGCGCCACCAGCCTTCGCTTCGCAAAGGTGTAAGCGTTGAGTTCGTCCCGTCGTGATGCCATGTGTCCGTTGTCCCTCTCCCCGCTGAGCGACCAGGCTCCCACATGCGTCGAGCGGGACCTGTCGTCGGTGCCGCCCCCTACTATGCCTGCTGGCACCAGCGTTCCACCGCTCAGGTAGGGTGATCGCCCGGTCAACGCCCATGGGAATTCAGTAATTACGGACACGAGGGGGCAACGCGGCGATGGGTACGGCGACGCGCGCGCGAAATGGGCGTAACTCCGGTCGGGCCGCCCCCGAAACTTCCCGACGGCAACGAAGCAACGCCCCGGCGGCGCCGGTGGCCCCGGCCGCGCGCGGCAACGCCGTCCCGGCGTCCACGACTTTGCGCCCCCTGTCCCGCACGAGCCGTGTGGGGCCCTTCCAGCTGCGCCAGTTGATGCTGGTGGAACTGGCGCTGGCGCTGGCGGCGGTGGGAGTCGCCCTCGGTGGTCTGTGGCTGATCCCCGCCTGCCTGGTGGCGTGCCTGCTGGTGCTGTTCGCCGTCATCCGCCGCCGGGGTCAGGCGCTGCGGGACTGGCTGTCGGCGGCCATGGCCCTGCGCGCGCGCAACCGTCGCGCCGCGCCGGCGCCGGCGGACGTCGACCCGTCGCTGGCCGTCGTCGCGGAGAGCGTGCCGGGCTTCCGCCCGTACCCCTTCGTCGACCGCAACCGCCGCACCGTCGGCATGCTCGGGGACGGCACCTTCCTGACCGCGGTCGTACGGATCGAGGCCAGCGGGAGTGCGCTGCGCCCGGCCTTCGGCGCCCGTGCGCTGCCGCTGTCCGTGCTGGGAAGCGCGCTGCACGTCGACGACATCGTGCTGGAGTCGGTGCAGTTGGTGCAGCAGGTGCGCCCGGCGCCCGCGCCGCACCTGCCGCAGCAGTCGGTGGCCCGCCGCTCCTACGCTCCGCTGCAGGAGCGGACCGGCGCGCCCGCGCTGCGCATGACGTGGGTGGCGGTGAAGCTGGACCCGGAGCTGTGCGCGGAGGCGGTCGCGGCGCGCGGTGGCGGCATCGAGGGCGCCCAGCGCTGCCTCGTGCGCGCGGCGGACCATGTGGCGAGCCGCATGACCGGAGCCGGTTTCCAGGCCGTGGTCCTGGACCAGGAGGAGCTCAACTCCACGGTTTCGATCGCGGCGTGCGCGAGCGCGCGGCTGACCGCCCGCGCGGGCCGGCCCGACGCGGCGCCGCAGCGGCGCACGGCGGAGACGTCGCGGGTGTGGCGGTGCGACGACCGCTGGCACACGACGTACGCGGTGGGCCGCTGGCCCGAGCTGGGTCGGGGGGCGACGCCCCTGCCGAAGCTGGTGTCCCTGCTGACCGCCGTGCCCGCGTACGCGACGACCGTGAGCTTCACGCTGCGGCGCGGTGCGCGCCAGGGGGCGCTGGATGTACTTGGGCACGTCCGGATCACCGGCGGCTCCGACACTGAACTGATCGGCGTACGCAGGGAATTGGAGCAGGCCGGACGGTCGGCGAAGGTGAGCCTGCTGCGCCTGGACCGTGAGCAGTTGCCGGGCGTCCTGGCGACGCTGCCGCTGGGAGGTGCCCGCTGATGGCTCGTACCGGATCCGCATCCGTGCCCGTGTCCGAGGCCGCTTCCCGGCGGGGGCTTCGGGGGCTGTTCGGCCCGCGTTTCGCCGGGCACACCATGGCGGCCGACCATCTCGGCGCGCTGTCCCTGCCGGTCGGCGACGACGGCGTGGTCATCGGCGACGACGGCGAGGGCCGGCCGCAGATGATCGGCTTCCACCGCTCGACTCCGTACGACGTGCTGCTGATCGGCGGCCTGTGGACGGCGCAGGTGCTGGCGCTGCGCGCGGCGGGCACCGGTGCGCGGGTCGCGGTGGAGACCGGACGCGCGCAGGAGTGGACCTCGCTCGCCCAGACCGCGGGCGCCGGCCTGGAGTGCATCACCCTGCACGAGGTGGGCCGAGTGCCGCCGATGGGCGCGACGGTGAGCAGTCCGGTCGTGGTGGTACGGGACTGCGGCATGCGGCCGCCGCGCGGGCGCGTGGTGTCGTCGCCGTGGCAGTCGGTCCTGACGCTGCTGCCGTATCTGAGCCCGGTGGCGCCCCGGTTGATGCGGGCGTCCACGCTCGTCGGCGTCCAGCGGGTCTCGCCGCAGGAGGCGCAGCAGATCGGGCGGATCCTGGGGCTGACCCAGGTCGAGACGGAGGCCCTGCCCACGCTGGCGGACGGCGTCACGCTCTGGTGCTCCGGGCGCGAGCGGAACTGGGTGATGACGACCGCGACGGACGCGGAGTCGGGCCTGCTGGGCATGCCGCGACGGATGGACTGAGCGCCCCGTCCGGGGTCCCCCAACTGGCCTAGGATGCTGGCGGTGACGCGGAGCGACACATGCCTCACGTTCCGCCGCCACAGGGAGTCGGGCCGTACCGACCGCCGCCGCGACAGAAAGGAACCCCGATGGGCAGCGCACAGGAGAAGGAAGAGCTGTACGCCCTCGACATCTCCGGCGTCGAGTGGCACGGTCCCCCTGGCACCAGCCCCGACGAGGAGCGGGTCGAGATCGCATACCTGCCGGGGGGCGCGGTCGCGATGCGCTCCTCCCTGGACCCGGACACGGTACTGCGGTACACCGAGGCGGAGTGGCGGGCTTTCGTCCTCGGGGCGCGGGACGGCGAGTTCGACATCAAGTGACGCGGTGAGGTCGCGAGGGCCCGTGAGGGCTTCGCGAAGACTTCGGTGAGGTGTGGTGAGGGCCTCGCCGTGCGACTGTTGAGCGCTCCTGGTTCATTGGCAGTTGTACCGATTTTCCCGGCGGGGAACCTCACGCTCTGCCCAACTCATGTGACGACAGGGCAGGGCGTGAGGTACGGGACGAAGGGTGAGCGCCGGGTGAGCCTGCCGGTCCGGCATTGTTGACGATTAGGGTGGGTCGCAGAGCCGGGCCGATCGGAAGTCAACGGTGGCCCCACCCACCACGGCACAAGGGTGCTCGACCACACCAGGAGGCAAAGTGAACGGCGATCGGGACGACATCCACGGGAGCTGGAACCTTCCCGTCGACGAGTCCGACGCGGATCCCGCCGAGATGACGGGTGAGTTCACCATCGACTACACCCCGCCGGCCTGGTACACGCAGAACGCCGCGGACACGTCGTCGTCGGGTGGTGGTACCGGTGGTGCGGCGGGTGGCGGGTTCACTCCGCCTCCGCCGCCGAGCGGGGCGATGCCGGTCGCGGTGCCGGGGCTGCCGCCGGGCAGCGGTTTCGAGCCGAACTGGGCGACGCCGCCCGCGACTCCCGCGCCTGCTCCTGCTCCCGCGCCTGCTCCTGCTCCTGCTCCTGCTCCTGCTCCTGCTCCTGATGCTGCGGAGGCTCCCGTGGCGGAGGCTTCGGCAGGGGCCGGCCGACCCGAGCCCGAGCAGCCCTTCGGGGGCGGCGACGTGGAGAGCGGCGCGACCATGCGCTTCTCGCCCGCCGCGCTGAAGCGCGAGATGGCCGAGATCGCCGAGCGCGAGGCGGCCGCTTCGGGTGCGGCTCCGTCGGATGGAGCTCCGTCGGATGGAGCTCCGTCGGATGGAGCTCCGTCTGGCAGTGCGGAGGCACCCGCCGAGGAGTCGGCAGCGGAGCCCGCCAAGGCCGCTGAGACCGCCGCGACCGCCGAGGCCCCTGAGTCTTCGGTCGCCGAGGACGCGGGCACCGAGGATCCCGAGGCCAAGGCCGAGGCCGCTCCCCAGGCCGGCGACCGCCCCGCCGACGAGGGCGGCGACGAGCCGCGTGACCAGGCGCCCGAGGGAGCCGCCGCCCCGGCGGAAGCGGAAGCGGAAGCCGAAGTGGCCGACGCCGTACCGCAGGACACCCCGCCGCAGAACACCCCGCCGCAGGACGCTGCTCCCGCCGACGCGCCGGCTCAGCCGTGGGCTTCCGCGCCGGGTGCGCCGCAGGGCGCGGCGCTGCCGCCGCTGCCGCCGGCGTTCCAGCCCGCCGCGCCGACGGCGGCCCCGCAGTGGCCCGCCCCGGCGCCGACCGCCGACCAGTCCGCCTACCCGGCGGCCGCGCAGCCCAACGCCCCGGCGCCGCAGGGCGGGTACGGCTTCCCGCACCCGGCCCAGCCCGTGCAGCCGCAGCAGCCTGCCCAGCCGCAGCCGCAGCCGCAGCCGCCTGTGCCCAACGCCCCCGCACCGCAGGGCGGTTACGGCTTCCCGCACCCGGCACAGCAGGCCCAGCCCATGCCGCCGCAGGCACCCGCGCCCAACCAGCCGCAGGCCCAGCCCCAGCCCCAGCCGATGCCCCCGCAGGCTCCGCAGGGCGGGTACGGCTTCCCACACCCCGCGCAACCGGCCCAGCCCATGCCCCCGCAGGCTCCGCAGGGCGGGTACGGCTTCCCACACCCCGCGCAGCAGGCCCAGGCACCCCAGCAGCCCCAGCAGCCGCAGGCCGCGCCCGGCCCGTACGACCCGCGTACCGGCGGAGCGTGGCCCACGCCCGTCACGCACGACCAGCGGGAGCGCTCGGTGCCGGGCGCGCCGCTCGGCTACACCGCGGCCGTCGAGCTGTCGTCCGACCGCCTCCTGCGCAACAACAAGCAGAAGGCCAAGTCCAGCCGCAACCCCTCCGCCGCCGCCCGCTTCAAGCTCGGCGGCAAGAAGGAGGAGCAGGAGCGGCAGCGCAAGCTCGACCTGATCCGTACGCCCGTGCTGTCCTGCTACCGGATCGCGGTCATCTCCCTCAAGGGCGGCGTCGGCAAGACGACCACGACGACCGCGCTGGGCGCCACGCTGGCCACCGAGCGGCAGGACAAGATCCTCGCGATCGACGCCAACCCGGACGCCGGTACGCTCGGCCGCCGCGTGCGCCGCGAGACCGGGGCCACCATCCGCGACCTGGTCCAGGCGATCCCGTACCTCAACTCGTACATGGACATCCGCCGCTTCACCTCGCAGGCGCCCTCCGGTCTGGAGATCATCGCCAACGACGTGGACCCGGCCGTCTCGACGAGCTTCAACGACGAGGACTACCGGCGGGCGATCGACGTCCTGGGCAAGCAGTACCCCATCATCCTCACCGACTCCGGCACCGGCCTGCTCTACAGCGCCATGCGCGGGGTGCTCGACCTCGCCGACCAGCTGATCATCATCTCCACCCCCTCCGTCGACGGCGCCTCCAGCGCGTCCACGACGCTCGACTGGCTGTCGGCGCACGGGTACGCGGAGCTGGTGCAGCGGTCCATCACCGTGATCTCGGGTGTCCGCGAGACCGGCAAGATGATCAAGGTCGAGGACATCGTCCAGCACTTCGAGACGCGCTGCCGCGGGGTGATCGTGGTGCCGTTCGACGAGCACCTGGCGGCGGGCGCCGAGGTGGACCTCGACATGATGCGGCCGAAGACGCGGGAGGCGTACTTCAACCTCTCCGCGATGGTCGCCGAGGACTTCTCACGGGCGCAGCAGGCGCAGGGCCTGTGGACCGGGGACGGGCAGGGCGGCATGCCGCCGCAGATGGCGCCGCCGGTGCCGGGCCAGCAGGGGCCCGGTGGCCAGCCCCAGCCGTACCCGCAGCAGGGCCAGCCCTACCCGCCGCAGGGCCCCGGCCAGCCGTACGCGCCCCAGCAGCCGGCCCCCGGCCAGCCCTACGCACCGCAGCAGCCGGCGCCGGGGCAGCCGTACCCCGCCCAGCCGCCGCAGCAGTGGCAGCATCAGCAACCCGCGCCCGGCCAGCCGTACGCGCCCCAGCAGCCCCAGCAGCCCGCTCCCGGTCAGCCGTACGCACCGCAGCAGCCGGTGCCCGGCCAGCCGTACCCCGCCCAGCCACCGCAGCACCAGGTGCCGCAGCAGCCGGGGCAGCAGCAGCCCGGGCAGCAGCCTCCGCAGGCGCCGCCGGCCCCTCAACAGTAGGGCGGCAGAGGACTGGACCACTGAGGGCCCGCACCGCCGTGACGGTGCGGGCCCTCGGGCATTCCGCTCGGGTATTCCGCGCCCCCAACGCGTGCTGACACTTCGTTGACGCGGCCCTACGGCGCTGGTACACCTCGCTTCACCAGCCGGCGCCGCCGCCCGCATCCGACGCGAGGTCAGCTCATGGTCACCATGGCTCCGCACCGCTCCCTCCGCCTGCTTCTCGCCTCACTCGCCTCGTGCGTCGCCGCCACCGCCCTCCACGCGCCTCCCGCACACGGGGACGCCGACGGCGACGCCGGCGAAGGGGCGAAGAGCGTCCTCACGATCGCCGTGTCGCAGAGCGTGGACTCCCTGAGCCCCTTCGTCGCCCAGCGGCTGGTCTCCACCACCCTGCACCGGCTCACGTACGAGAACCTGACCAACTACGACGTCAGGGACGCCCGTCCCGTCCCGGGTCTGGCCACCGCCTGGACACCGTCCCCGTCCAAGCTGACGTGGACGTACACCATCCGCTCCGACGCGACGTGGTCCGACGGCCGGCCGGTGACCGCCGAGGACGCCGCCTGGACCTTCGGCCGGATGATGACGGACCCGGACGCCGCCACCGCCCACGGCAGCTTCACGGCCAACTTCGAGCGGGTCTCCGCGCCCGACCCCCGCACCCTCGTCATCGAGCTCAAGAAGCCGCAGGCCACGATGGTCGCGCTCGACGTCCCGATCGTGCCGAAGCACGTCTGGGAGAACGTGAAGGACTTCTCCACCTTCACCAACGACAAGAGCTTCCCCATCGTCGGCAACGGCCCCTTCCTCATCACGGACTACAAGGTCGACCAGTACGTGAAGCTGAAGCGGAACAAGGACTTCTGGCGCGGGGCGCCGAAGTTCGACGAGCTGGTGCTGCGGTACTACAAGGACGGGGACGCCGCCGTCGCCGCGCTGCGCAAGGGCGAGGTCTCCTTCGTACCGAACCTCACCCCCGCCCAGGCCGCGTCCCTGCGCTCCGCCCCGCACATCGAGGTGAACGACGCGCCCGGCCGCCGCTTCTACGCCCTGGCCACCAACCCGGGCGCGCGGGCGAAGAACGGCAAGAGGTTCGGCACCGGCCACCCGGCGCTGCTCGACCCGGCCGTGCGCAAGGCGCTCTTCCTCGCCGTCGACCGCGGGACCCTCGTCGACAAGGTCTTCCAGGGCCACGCCGTCGAGGGCGAGGGGTACATCCCGCCCCGCTTCGCCCCGTACTTCTGGAAGCCCGAGGGCGCGCGGAAACGCGCGTACGACCCGGCGCAGGCGGCCCGGATCCTCGACGCCGCCGGCTACCGCAAGAACGGCGCGGGCAAGCGCGTCGGCAAGGACGGCAGGCCGCTCGACTTCCGGATCCTGTGCCACGCCACGGACCCCAACGACAAGGCGGTCGCCGCCTACCTCCAGGAGTGGTGGGCCCAGCTGGGCATCGGGCTGAAGGTGACCTGCCTCGACAACGTCTCCGACCCCTGGCTCAAGGGCGACTACGACCTGGCTTTCGACGGCTGGTCGGTCAACCCCGACCCCGACTTCGTGCTCTTCATCCACACCTGCGCGGCGCTCCCGGCGACTCCCGCGGGCACCGGCGCCACCGACAACTTCGTCTGCGACCGCGCCTACGACGAGCTGTACGCCCGCCAGACGGGCGAGTACGACCCGGCCAAGCGGGCGGAGCTGGTCAAGCAGGCGCAGGCACGGCTGTACGACACCGGGTACATGAACGTCATGGCATACCCGAACGCGGTCGAGGCGTACCGCACGGACCACATCAGGTCGATCACGACGATGCCGGAGGCGGCCGGGAACATCTGGGGCCAGGACGGCTACTGGAGCTGGTGGTCCGCCGCACCGGCGTCGGCGGCGCGCCGGGCCGGCGGGGACTCCGGCGGGTCCGCGGGTGTCTGGCTGGTGGCCGGTACCGCCGCGCTCGTGCTCCTCGCCGTCGGTGCCTGGGCCGCCGTGCGCCGCCGCGCCACCGCCGACGAGCGGGAATAGCCGTGACGACCGCGAGCACGGCCGCGAGCGCGAGCGCCGGGGTGGCCGTACGGCGCTCCCGGACGGCCGTCTCGTCGTATCCGCGCCATCTGGCGGGCAAGCTGGGCGGCGCGGTGGTGTCGCTGTTCGCCGTGCTCGTCACCAGCTTCTTCCTCTTCCGGATCCTCCCCGGCGACCCGGTCCGGGCCATGACCCACGGGCGGCCGACCTCCGCCGAGCAAATGGCCACGCTGCGCGGGCAGTTCGGGCTCGACCTGCCGGTGTGGCAGCAGTTCACGGAGTACTGCGCGAAGGCGCTGACGGGCGATCTCGGCATGTCGTACCAGTTCCGCGCGCCCGTCGGCGAGCTGATCGCGGGCCGGCTCCCCGCCACCCTGCTCCTCACCGGGGTCGCGGTCGCCGTCTATTCGGCGCTCGGGCTGTGGCTCGGCACCCGCGCGGCCTGGCGCCACGGCGGCCTCGCGGACCGGCTGCACACGGGAGTCGCACTGACGCTGTGGTCCGTGCCGTCGTTCTGGCTCGGGCTGCTGCTCATCATCGTCTTCGCCGTCGGCGTCGGCCCCGTCCCGGGGGTCTTCCCCACCGGGGGCATGGAGTCCGGCGGCGGTGAGACGGGCATCGCGTACGTCCTCGACGTCGCGCACCACATGGTGCTGCCGGTGCTGACGCTCGTCGCCGTCGGGTACGCGCAGACGCTGCTGGTGATGCGGTCCTCGCTCCTCGACGAGAGGGGCGGCGACTATCTGGTGACCGCGCGGGCGAAGGGGCTCCGCGACGCCGTCGTACGCCGCCGGCACGCCGTGCCGAACGCCCTCCTGCCCACCGTCACCATGGTCTTCATCAACCTCGGCCATGTGGCGGCCGGTTCGATCCTCGTCGAGACGGTCTTCTCCTGGCCGGGGCTCGGCGGGCTGTTCTACCAGGCGCTGTCGGTGCCCGACCTGCCGCTCGTGCAGGGCCTGTTCGTCGTCTTCGCCGGGGCGATGATCGTGATGAACCTCCTCGCCGACCTGCTGTACCCGCTGCTGGACCCCCGGGTGGCCCGATGAGCTCCTCGACCTCCGCGGCCTCCTCCCTGACGTGGGCGCGCCGCCGCGACTCCCTCGCCCGCTTCTGGCGCCGTTACCGTACGCACCGGGCCGGGCTGTACGGGCTCGGTGCCCTCGCCGCGATCGGGCTCGTCGCGCTGGCCGCGCCGCTGCTCGTCGGCGATGACGTGCGGAGCGTGACCCGCGCGCCCGGAATGCCGCTGGAGGCGCCGAGCGCGCGCTTCCCGCTCGGCACCGACCAGTTCGGGCGGTCGCTGCTCGGGCTGCTGGTGCAGGGGGCGCGGGTGTCGCTCGCCGTGGGGCTGCTGGCGGCGGCGCTGTCCGTCGCCATCGGCACGCTCGTCGGGGTCGTCGCGGGGCATTACGGCGGCTGGTTCGCGACGGTGCTGATGCGGGTCACGGACTGGTTCCTGGTCATGCCGTCGCTCGTGCTCGCGATCGTGCTGGCCACCGTCCTGTCCCGCAGCGTGTGGACGGTGATCCTGGCCATCGGCGTCACCAGCTGGCCCACCACGGCCCGGCTGGTGCGCGCGCAGACCATCGCGGTCGAGTCGCGCCCGTACATCGAACGCGCCAGGGCGCTCGGCGGCGGGCACGCGCACCTGATGCGCCGCCATGTGTTGCCGGGCGTCATGCCGCTGGTGCTGGCCCAGACGACGCTGGGCATCTCCACCGCGATCCTGACGGAGGCGACGCTCGCCTTCCTCGGACTCGGCGACCCGGCCGTCGTCTCCTGGGGCGGCATGCTCCAGGACGCGCGGGAGGCGGGCGCGGTCTCCTCCGGGCACTGGTGGTACCTGGCGCCGCCGGGCGTCGCCATCGCGGCCGTCGCGCTCGCCTTCACGCTGTGCGGGCGGGCGATCGAGTCGGTGCTCAACCCCCGGCTGCTCGACGCGGGGCCGGCGGTGGGGCGGTGAGCCTGCTCGACGTCAGGGACCTGACCGTCACCTACGGGACGGACACGCCCGCCCTGCGGGGCGTCGACCTCGCCCTCGCGGCAGGCGAGAAGCTGGGCGTCGCGGGCGAGTCGGGCTGCGGCAAGTCCACGCTCGCGCTGGCGCTGCTGCGGCTGCTGCCCGCGTCGGCGCGGCTCGGCGGGCGGGTCCTGCTCGACGGCGAGGACGTCCTGACCATGGGGTGGGGCCGGTTGCGGGCGGTCCGGTGGGCGGGGGCGTCGATCGTGTTCCAGGGCGCGATGCACGCGCTGAACGCCGTGCACCGCGTCGGCGACCAGATCGCCGAGCCCCTCCTCGTCCACCGCCTGGCAACGGCGGCGACGGCCCGCGAACGCGTGGCCGCGCTGCTGGAACAGGTGGGGCTCCCGCCCACACGGGCGCGGGCCTACCCGCACGAGCTGTCCGGCGGACAGCGGCAGCGCGTGATGATCGCCATGGCGCTGGCCTGCGAGCCCCGGCTGATCGTGGCGGACGAGCCGACCACGGCGCTCGACGTGATGATCCAGGCGCAGATCCTGCGGCTGATCGAGCGGCTCGTCGCCGAGCAGGGCATCGCGCTCATGATGATCAGCCACGACCTGTCGGTGCTGGCCGACACCTGCGACCGGCTCGCGGTGATGTACGCGGGCCGCGTCGTGGAGGAGGGCCCGGCGCGCGCGGTGTACGCGGCGGCCCGGCATCCGTACGCCCGGGCGCTGTCCGCCGCCTTCCCCCGCGTCGGCGACCCGGCTTCCCGGTTCGCCCCGCGCGGCCTGCCGGGCGATCCACCGGACCCGGCCGCGCTGCCGCCGGGGTGCGCCTTCCACCCGCGCTGCCCGGTCGCCGTGGAGGCGTGCGCGTCCCACGAGCCGCCGCTGGCCGAGGCGGCGCCCGGCCACCGCTCGGCCTGTCTCTTCCCCGCCGGGAGCCCCGTATGAAGCCCCGCATGAAGCCCCATGAGACCGCCCTGCTGTCCGTCAGCGGCCTGCGCGTCGCCTTCCCGGGCCGGCGGCGCGGCTCCCCACCGGTCCTCGCGGTGGACGGGGTCGACCTGGACATCGGCGCCGGCGAGATCGTCGCGCTCGTCGGCGAGTCCGGCTGCGGCAAGACGACGCTGGCGCGCTCGCTGCTGGGCCTGGTGCAGCCGACGTCCGGCTCCGTGGCGTACGCCGGAGCGCCGCTGGCGTACAAGGGCGCCGCCCTCAAGGCGTACCGGCGCCGCGTCCAGCTCGTCCTCCAGGACCCGAGCGGCTCGCTCAACCCCCGGCACACGGTGTACGACGCGGTCGCCGAGGGCCTGCGGATCCACGGGTACGACGGTGACGAGCGCGCCGCCGTCGCTTCGGCGCTCGCCCGGGCGGGGCTGCGGCCGCCGGAGCGGTTCTTCTTGCGCCATCCGCACGAGCTGTCCGGCGGCCAGCGGCAGCGCGTGGTCATCGCCGGGGCGCTGGTCCTGGAGCCCGAGCTCCTCGTCGCCGACGAGCCGGTCGCCTCGCTCGACGCCTCCGTACGCGGCGAGATCCTGGCGCTGCTGCTGCGCCTGCGCGACGAGCTGGGCCTGGCCGCGCTCGTCGTCACGCACGACCTGGGCCTGGCGTGGAACATCGCGGACCGGGTGGCGGTCATGTACCTGGGCCGCGTCGTGGAGACGGGCCCGGTCGAGGAGGTGCTGTCCTCCCCCCGGCACCCCTACACCCGGGCGCTGCTGTCCGTCCTGCCGGAGTCCCCCGGCGAGCCGGTGCTCCTGACCGGCGAGCCCCCGGACCCCGCCCTCGTTCCGCCCGGCTGCCGCTTCCACCCCCGCTGCCCGGTCCTGGCCTCACCCCGGACGGCCGTCCCCGGCCTCGCGGACGCCTGCCGGACCCGGGACCTGCCGGTCCTGCCGGGGCGGGGGCGGGGAGCGGCGTGCCACTGGGCGCGCCGCGAGCCCGGCATGACCGGCGAGACACCCCCTTAGGATGCGCGCCCCCGGTCCGGGCCGGGCGGGGTGGCGTCCAGCTCGGCCCACACCGTGTGCCCGAGCCGCGACGGCGTATCCCCCCAGCGGCAGGCCAGCGTGTCGACGATGAACAGGCCGCGCCCTCCGGCGAGGAACGTGAAGGACGGGTGGCGCCAGTGGGCGCGTACGCGCTCCATGTCGATGCCTGGGCCGGCGTCCTCCACCTCCAGCCGCAGCCTGCGCCGTCCGCGTTCTCCGGTCACCAGCCACATGCGCACGCTCAGCGGCGGCGTTCCATGGCGGACGGCGTTGGACAGCAGTTCCGTGGCGATGAGCAGCGCGTCGTCGATGAGCCGGTGCAGCCGCCAGCGCGTCAGCTGCCGGCCGACCTCGGCCCGCACCTCGGCGGTTCCGTCGCGGGCGGCGACCAGGCAGGTGTCATCCCGGGATGGGGCGATGACCGACACGACGACTCTCACACTCCCCATTCGGCGCCGGAGCCCCACCGGATGGGTGGATCCGCGGGCCCATCCGCACGCCGTGCGGCTACGAACACAGGCGGAGAAGAGGACTACCGGAGGGTGGGGCCACGGACATTCGACATCCACCTGACGCCCGCCCGACATCCAGAAAGGCTGCGCATGGGCGACCATCACATCGCTCCTCGTTCCACGGGCCGCGCCCGCGCGGGGGGTGTACGCGGCCCCGATCTGTCCGAGACCGTCGCCCGCGTCGCCGACGGCGACCAGGAGGCGTTCGCCACGCTGTACGGCGCGGTCGCGGGTCCCGTGTACGGGCTCGTGCTCAAGGTGCTGCGCGATCCGGCCCAGTCGGAGGAGGTGGCCCAGGAGGTCATGGTGGAGGTGTGGCGCACCGCCACCCGCTACCGCCGCGACCAGGGAAGCGTGATGACGTGGGTGATGACGATGGCCCACCGCCGCGCCGTTGACCGCGTCCGGTCCGAGCAGGCCGCCACCGACCGGGAGCTGCGCACCGCGCGCCGCGAGAGCACACCCGCCTACGACCAGGTGAGCGAGGAGGTGACGGTCCGGCTGGAGAGCGAGCAGGTACGGCGCTGTCTGCGGTCCCTGACGGAACTGCAGCGCCAGGCCGTGACGCTCGCCTACTACCAGGGCTACACCTACCGGGAGGTCGCCGCCTCGCTGTCCGCACCGCTGGGAACGGTCAAGACCCGGCTGCGCGACGGACTGATCCGGCTACGGGACTGCATGGGAGTGAACGCGTGAGCGAGGAACACCTGCATGCGCCCACCGGCGCCTATGCGCTCAACGCGCTGCCGGACGACGAACGTGAGGCGTTCGAGCGCCATCTGCGGGACTGCCCGGCCTGCGCCCAGGAGGTACGGGAGCTGACGGCCACCGCCGCCCGGCTCGGCTCCGCCATGGCCGCACCCCCGCCCGACGGGATGAAGAGCCAGGTCATGGAGCGGATCCGCGGAGTGCGCCAGCTGCCCCCGCACGCGCCGCCCGGCGCGGGCGGCCTGGTGACCGTACGCCGCGGGAGGCTGCCGCACCTGCTGCTGGCCGCGTGCGTGGCGGCGGCGGTCGGGCTGGGCGGCGTGGCGACCTGGCAGTTCCAGGAGGCCAGGCAGGCGGAGCGGCGGGCCGAGCAGGCCCAGCGGGAGGGTGAGGAGCTCGCCAGGGTGCTGGCCGCCGCCGACGCCCGTACCGTGAGCGGCACCGCCAAGGGCGGGGCGAGGGCCACGGTGGTCGTCTCCCGCGACGAGGACCGTGCCGTCTTCCTCGCCGCCGGCCTGCCGGAGCTGCCCGCCGGCAAGACGTACCAGCTGTGGTTCGACGACGGCGGCCGGATGCGGCCGGCGGGGCTCGTCGGTGAGGACGGAGCCGTGGTCATGGAGGGCGGTGTCCGCCGCGCGACCGGCATGGGAGTCACCGTGGAACCGGCCGGCGGCTCCCCGCAGCCGACCAGTACGCCGCTGGTGCTGATGCCGCTCCCGGCCTGAGCCGGCAGGACCACGACCAGGGGCACGACGAGGGCGGGTGGCCCGGCGGAAGCCGGACCACCCGCCCTCGTCGTCGCCGTCACGCCTTCGGCATCAGGACGGTGTCGATGATGTAGACGGTGGCGTTGGCGGTGGGCACGTTGCCGCAGACCACGTTCGCCGTGTCGTTGACCTTGTACGACTCACCCGAGCCGGACGTGGTCACCATCCCCTTCTGCAACGTCTCGAACGAACCGCTCTCCAACTGCTGCGGCGTCAGCTTCTGGCCCACCACGTGGTACGTGAGAATCTTCGTCAGCGTCGCCTTGTCGTTGAGCACCTTGTCCAGGTCCGCCTTCGGGATCTTGGCGAAGGCGTCGTTCGTCGGCGCGAAGACCGTGATGTTCTGGGCGTTGTTCAGGGTGTCGACCAGGCCCGCCTTCTGCACCGCGGCCACCAGCGTCGACAGTGCCGGGTTGTTCGACGCGGCCGTCGCCACCGGGTCCTGCGCCATCCCGTCGAAGCTGCCCGCGCCCTCCTTCGGCACCGACGCGCACGCCGGGCCGAAGGGCTTCTCCATCGCCGTCGCGTCGTCGGGCGTGTCGCCCGGCGTGCTGCCGGGCGCGGTGGCGGACCTGTCGTCGGTGGCGTCGCCGGAGCCGGCGGGGTCGTCGGAGCAGGCGGCCAGCGCCAGCGGGAGGGTGGCGGCCACGGCGACGGCGGCGGCGGCACGGCGGAAGCGCAGAGCGTTCATGGTGAGTCCTTCTGGTATCGGGGGGCTGGTATCGGGTGGTCCTGAGACGCGATCAGGTGCCGGGAGCTGGGCGGTGCGGGGATCAGTCCACGGTGACCACCACCGCGTGCCGGCCGCTCGCCCCGTCGGGGATCGTGCGGGTCCGCTTCTCGGTCTGTGTCCGGCCGGTACCGTCGGTGGCACGGACGGTCAGGGTGTGGCTTCCGGGAGTCGCCAGCCAGGGCAGGGACCACTGCCGCCACGTGTCCACCGTGGCCTGGCGGGCGAGGTCGGCCGGCCGCCAGGGGCCGTCGTCCACGCGCACCTCGACGCGGTCGATGCCCCGGCGCTGGGCCCAGGCGACCCCCGCGACGACGACGAGTCCGGCCTTCGGGCGGGCGAAGGGCTTGGGGGTGTCGATGCGCGCCTGCGTCTTGACGGGCGCCTGACGGGCCCAGTCCCGCTTCACCCAGTACGGGTCGTACGCGTCGAACGTCGTGAGCTCGATGTCCTCGATCCACTTGCACGCCGAGACGTAGCCGTACAGCCCCGGCACCACCATGCGGACCGGGAACCCGTGCTCGAAGGGGAGCGGTTCGCCGTTCATGCCGACGGCGAGCAGGGCGTCACGGCCGTCCATGACGTCCTCGACCGGCGTGCCGAGCGTCATGCCGTCGACGGACCGTGCCACCAGCTGGTCGGCCGGTCCTCCCCGGGACGGCGGTCTCACCCCCGCCTCCGCGAGCAGCTCGGCCAAGGGCACGCCGATCCAGCGCGCGGTGCCGACGTACGGCCCGCCCACCTCGTTCGAGACGCAGGTCAGCGTGATGTACCGCTCGATCAGCTCCCGGCCGAGGAGGTCGTCGTACGTGACCGTGAGCGGTCTGCTCACACCCCGGCCGTGAAGGCGAAGGCGCCAGCGGGTGGCGTCCACCTTCGGCACCACCAACGCGGTGTCGACGCGGTAGAAGTCCTTGTTCGGCGTGGTGAACGGGCTGATGCCGAAGACGCGCAGCTGCGCGCCGCGCGGCAGCGCGGGCGCGGGCGAGTCCGGCCGCGGCAGGACCGCGGCGGCCCGGGAGGACACCGCGTCGCGCGCCCGCGACCCGCCCAGCACCCGGCCGAGGGCCCCCGCGCCGGTGGACGCCGCGGCGGCGGCACCGGCCGCGATCAGGAAGCCGCGCCGGTCCCAGCCACCGGCCCCCTCCGGTTCCTCCCCCGCCACGGGTGCGCTGAGCCGGCCCGCCAGCACGAAGAGCAGGGCGGCCCCCACCAACGCCCCCGCCAGGGACGGTGCCGCGTCCAGGAGTGAGCCGGAGTCGGGGCGGCCGGTCGCCGCCAGGGCGCCGACCACGCCCAAGGCCAGGACGGCCGCCGCGCCCACCCGGCGGTGGCGCGGCGCCAGCAGCCCCAAGGCGGCGGCGAGGGCCGTGAGAACGGCGAGGATGCCCAGCTGGAGGACCAGCTTGTCGCTCTCGCCGAAGGTGCGGATCGCCCAGTCCTTGACGGGCGCGGGCGTGCGGTCGATCGCCGCTCCGCCGACCGCCGTCACCGGGCCCGCCTCGGGGCGGACGGCGGCGGCGACCAGCTCGGCCACCGCGAGGGCCGTGTACCCGGCGAGCAGTCCGCTCAGCCCGGCGAACAGCCGGCGCGGCCAAACCCCTTCAGAAGCAGTCACGCCCCTTCTTCGGAGCCGGGCGCGCAGCGGATTGCCCGCATCGCCGGTTCATCGCGGTTCATCGACGGTTCGTCGACGGTTCGTCGACGGTTCGTCGCCCGCCCGGGGAGGGGCCTACCGGCGGGCGGCGTCCTTGTCGTGAGCCGACGTCAGTTCGCGGCAGCGCTCCACGTCCGCCGCGATGGCCTCCAGCAGTTCGTCGATGGAGGCGAACTTCTCCTGGCCGCGCACGTACGACAGGAAGTCGACGGCCACGTGGAGCCCGTACAGGTCCAGGCCGACGCGGTCGATCGCGTACGCCTCGACCGTGCGCTCGGTGCCGTCGAACTGGGGGTTCGTGCCGACGGAGATCGCCGCGGGCATGCGCTCCTCCCCCACGACGAGCCATCCGGCGTAGACGCCGTCGGCGGGGATCGCGGTGTGCGGGAGGGTCTCGACGTTGGCGGTGGGGTAGCCGAGCTCCCGGCCGCGCTGGGCGCCGCGCACCACGACGCCCTCGACGCGGTGCGGGCGGCCGAGGATCTCGGCGGCGCCCTCGATGTCGCCCGCGGCGATCAGGCGGCGCGCCAGCGTGGACGAGAACGGCTCGCCGCCGCCCGCCTCGCCGCTGACGAACAGGTCGACGACCTCGACCTCGTAGTCGTACGTGGAGCCCAGCTCGGCGAGGTAGGCGACGTCGCCGGCGGCCCGGTGGCCGAAGCGGAAGTTCGGGCCCTCGATGACCGCGCGGGCGTGCAGCTTGTCGACGAGGACCTTCACGATGAAGTCGGCCGGCGACAGCTGCGAGAACTCGGCCGTGAACGGCAGGACGAGTACGGCGTCGACGCCGAGCCCCTCCATCAGTTCGGCCCGCCGGTGGTGCGGCGCGAGCAGCGGCGGGTGGCTGCCGGGGCGGACGACCTCGGAGGGGTGCGGGTCGAAGGTGACGACGACGGACGGGACGCCGAGCTCGCGCGCCCGCTCGACCGCGCGCCCGATGATCAGCTGGTGCCCGCGGTGGACCCCGTCGTAGGAGCCGATGGTGACGACGCTGCGCCCCCAGTCCTGGGGGATGTCCTCCAAGCCACGCCAGCGCTGCACTGTGACCGCTCCTCGCCCGAACCTGTGTACGTCATTGACGGATTACGCAGGTCTAAGACTGCCATGCCGATGGCTTGCCGCCCGCATCGGCATCGGAGTGACGAGCGCCTCGACCGTGCGCCGCGCGCTCGGCCCCACCAGGAACACCCACTCCTCGGGGGCCCCGGCCAGCCATCCCGCGACCAGCGCCGCGAAGCCGGGCACCTCGCGGGCGAGCTCGACGAGGTGCCGGTCGAAGCGGGTCGCGCCCTCGGGGGTACGCACCATGAGGGCGCCCGCGCGCCGCACCAGCTCCCGGACGCGGGCCTCCGGCCACCGCTCGGCGCCCAGGGCGGCCGCCCGCAGCAGCGCCTCCGGCTCGCCCGGCAGGCCCGGCCCGTGCGGCTCGCGGGCCAGCAGGTCGAGGGCCGTCTCGTGGAGGGCGTGGTCGCCGGGGCGGGCGAGCAGCGCGAGGGCGGCGTACCGCAGCAGCTCGCGGTCGTGGGCGGCGATGGCGTGCGCGGCGACGAGCCGGCCGTACGTGGCGGCGGCCGCGCGGCGGGCGGGGCGTACGTCGTCGTGGGCCCAGCGGTCGACGGCGCGGCACAGCGCGGACGGCTCGTCCTCGGCGAGGGCGGCGAGCAGTTCGTGGGCGCGCGGGTGGGCGGTGGTGACGAGCGCCTCGCACAGGTCGTCGAGGGCCGGGCCCCGGTGCGCGTACAGCAGCGCCTGCGCGGCCCCGGCGATGGTGGTCCGCACCGGCCGCGTCCGGGAGCCGGGCTCGGCGGGCAGCGGCCGCTCGTCGGCGAACCAGCGGCACAGCAGCGGCTGTACGCCCCGGGGGTCGGTGACCAGGCGCGCGGCGGCGGCGTCGAGGAACCGCGGGCTCCCGCTCGCCACCAGCCGCCGCAAGAGGTCGAGGCGCTCGTCCTCGCCGACCGCGAGCCGCGACCAGAAGTCGGGCCCGAAGGCGGCGGGCGCGACGTCGGGGGCATCGGCGATCCGGTCCGCCAGCTCCCGCAGCACGCCCGCGTACGCCCGCGCGTCCGGAAGCGCCAGCAGCGCCCGCGCGGCCAGCTCTGCGGTACGGCCGTCGTCCGCGGGCGCCCGCAGGGCCGCGTCGAGGTCAAGGTGCGCGGCCCGGAGCCAGTCGCCGAGCTCCTCGTGGCCGAAGCGGTAGCCGGAGCCGGCCGGGACGAGGAGGCCCTCGGCGAGGACCGCGGAGGCCCAGCCGCCCTTCCAGGGGAACAGCTCCTCGAACGCCGCCCGGTCCAGCTCCGGGCCCGGGCAGCGCCGCGCCGCCTCGTGGACCCGGCCCGCCACCCGCGCCGCGAGCCGCCGCACCGCGGTGCCGCGCGCCGGCGGCCGGGAGGCGTCCGCGACCCGGACCGCGACGCGCAGGCACACCAGATCGAGGTACGCCGCGAAGATGTCGCCCCGCCGGGCCCGCACCACCGCGCCCCCGCCCATCGCCTCCCGCACCTCGGCGAGCAGCCGCAGCGCCAGCGGATGCCGGGCGTCGGCGTCCGCGAGGGCGTCGGCGGGCAGCCCGTACCGGGCGCGCGCCCACCGCGCCTCCCGCTCCGTCAGGTCGCCGAGGCGCACGCACCGCACCGCGGCCGCCGGGTACGGCGCACACGTCCGCTCCCACTGCTCGGGGCGGCGGGCGACCGCCAGCCGGGCGCCGTGCGCGCGCAGCCAGGCCGCCGTGCCCTCGCCCCAGGCCGGTGGCGGCTCCTCGGGGGTGTCCAGGAGGACGAGCAGGGGGCGGCCCGCCGCGCGGGCGAGAGCCGCCACCCGCTCGGGCGTGGCGGCGGCGGACTCGTCCCACAGGCCCGGCCGCCCGCTCGCGGCGACGGTCCGGCCGGCGCGCCGCAGCGCCCGCGCGAGCCCGTCGGCCACCGAGGTGTCGTCCGGCCGCAGGTCGGCGCCGCGCACCCACACGCTGGGGGCGGGCTCGGCGCCCCGCGCGCGGCGCGTGGCCAGGGCCGCGAGTTCGGTGGTGCGCCCGCTGCCGGGCTCGCCGACCAGCCCCAGCAGCAGCTCGTCCGGCGACGCCGCGAACAGCTCGTACCCCCGCGCCGCCTCGGCCCGCTCGACCGGCTCCGGCCAGGCGCTCCCGCCGGAGTCCGGGTCCCCGGAGGCGGCGGCCAGCTCCAGCACGCCCGCCAGGTTGAGGTCCCTCCCGTACGCCGGGACGGTCGCGGCGCTGCGCCGCAGCAGGGCGGCGAGCGGCCCTCCGGGGTCGCGCGCGGCCATCGCCGCCAGGGGTACGGCGAAACCGGCAGCCCGCCGCTCGGCGTGCAGCGCGGTGGCCAGGACGCCCAGCACGGCCCCGGTCGCGGCGTCGACGACGGGGCCGCCCGCGGCCTCGCCGCCCCGCCGCAGCGCCTCGCTGCCCTCGGTGCCGACGGCGAGCTCCAGCACATCGCCGAGCGGATGGAACCGGTCGGTGGCGGTGTAGGTCACGTCGGCCGGTCCGAGGACCCGTGCCTGGCGCCAGCCGCCCGCGGCGATCCGTACGTAGGTGCCCGGCTCGACGCCGGGGCGGTCCGCCAGCGGCAGGGGGCGCGCGCCGAGCCCGGTGCCGCGTACGAGGGCGAGCGCGGCGCCCGGCAGCGGCGTGATGGCGTCGGCCTCGGCGACGCACGTCCGGCCGCCGGGCCCGAGCAGCACGACCCGCCTCAGGCCGTCGACGGCCTCATGGCTGGTCACGACCGTTCCCAGGTCGTCCGCGACGAAGCCGGTACCGCGCGCCCGGCCTCCCGCGTCACAGATGTGTACGAGCGTCGCACCGTCCCCGCGTTCCATGGCTCGACGGTAGGTCGGCGATGATCACCGCGAGAAGGACCCGTACGGAAAGCGCCCCCCAGCGCTCCCCGTGTTCGCTCCGAGCGCCTCGCCAACCGGGTGAACTCCGCGGGGCGAGGGTGTCAGGCGAAGACCGCGAGGCTCTTGGCCTTGCCGCCCTTCTCCTCCACGAGCGCGAGGAACCGGCCACCCGGCCCGAACACCGCCACCGGAGCCCTGTCGAACGCCGGCATGTCGATCCGTACGCCGTTGAGCAGCAGCTTCGCCCGCCGCTCGTCCACGTCCCAGCGCGCGAACGCCGCGGCCGCCGCCTCGGCGATCGGCATCACGGTCAGCTCCTCCTGGAGCTGGTCGAGCGTGCGCGCCGCGTCCAGCTTGTACGGGCCCACGCGGGTGCGCCGCAGCGCCGTGAGGTGGCCGCCGACGCCGAGGCCGGCGCCCAGGTCGCGGGCGAGGGCGCGGATGTACGTACCGGAGGAGCAGACGACCGAGACGACGAGGTCCACGACGGGCGTCCCGTCCTCCGCCACCGCCTCGCGCATGTCGTACACCTGGAAGGAGGAGACCGTCACCGGCCGGGCCGGGATGTCGAACTCCTCGCCACCGCGCACGCGGGCGTACGACCGCTTGCCGTCGATCTTGATGGCGCTGACCTTGGACGGCACCTGCATGATGTCGCCGGTCAGCTTGGCCACCTCGGCGTCGACGGCCTCGCGGACGACGGCGGACGCGTCGGTGGACGAGGTGATCTCACCCTCGGCGTCGTCGGTGATGGTGTTCTGCCCGAGGCGGATGGTGCCCAGGTACTCCTTCTCGGTCAGCGCGAGGTGACCGAGGAGCTTGGTGGCCTTCTGGACGCCGAGGACGAGGACCCCGGTGGCCATCGGGTCGAGCGTCCCCGCGTGTCCGACGCGCCGGGTCTTGGCGATCCCGCGCATCTTGGCGACGACGTCGTGCGAAGTGAAGCCGGACGGCTTGTCGACGATGACAAGGCCGTCCGGCGTCGTGGTGTGCTGGCTCATTCGGTGGCGGCGTCCTCGTCCTCGTCGTCGCCCGGCTTGCGGTAGGGGTCCGCCTCGCCCGCGTACGCGGCGCCCGAGGCCGCCTCGCGCACCTTGGCGTCCGAGGCGCGGGCCACCTCCAGCAGGTCCTCGATGGTCTTGGCGGTCTCGGGCAGGGCGTCCGCCACGAAGGTCAGCGTCGGGGTGAACTTGGTGCCCGCCGCCGCTCCGACGGCGGACCGCAGGACGCCCTTGGCGCTCTCCAGGCCCGCGGCGGCGGCCTTGCGCTCCTCTTCGTCGCCGTACACGGTGTAGAAGACGGTCGCCTCCCGCAGGTCCCCCGTGACCCGGGTGTCGGTGATGGTCACATGCGAACCGAGCCGCGGGTCCTTGACCCCGCGCTGGAGCTTCTGCGCCACCACCTCCCGGATCAGGTCCGCCAGCTTCTTCGCCCGCGCGTTGTCGGCCACTGGTCCGTCTCCTCTTTCTTGCGCTGTGCGGTGTCGTCCCGCACGTCTGGCGCCCTTTGCACGATCAGTCTTCGTCGGTGTGCAGCCGCCGCCGTACGGACAGCAGCTCCACCTCGGGCCGGGCGGCGACCATGCGCTCGCACCGGTCCAGTACCTCCGTGAGATGCCCGACGTCTCCGGAGACCATCGCGAGACCGATCTCGGCCCTGCGGTGGAGGTTCTGGCCCCCGGTCTCGGCCGCGCTCACCGCGTACTTGCGCTGGAGCTCGGCGACGATCGGGCGGACGACGGAGCGCTTCTCCTTCAACGACCGTACGTCGCCGAGGAGCAGGTCGAAGGACAGAGTCCCCACATACATGTATGTCCGGATGTCCCGCCGGTTCGGGTTCGATGGCCCTGCCGATCAGTTGCCACTTGGCAGGGACACAAGAACCGTACACGGAACGGCCGGGGCCGATCGACGGATATTCCTCCGCCGACCGGCCCCGGCTTACCGCTCCTGTGATCAGGCGCGCGGCTTCTCGCGCATCTCGTACGTCGCGATGACGTCGTCGACCTTGATGTCGTTGAAGTTTCCGAGGTTGATACCACCCTCGAAGCCTTCGCGGATCTCGGTGACGTCGTCCTTGAAGCGACGCAGACCCTCGATGTTGAGGTTCTCCGCGATGACCTTGCCGTCGCGGATGAGGCGCGCCTTGGTGTTGCGCTTGACCTCGCCGGAGCGGATGAGCACACCCGCGATGTTGCCCAGCTTGGACGAGCGGAAGACCTCGCGGATCTCCGCCGTACCGAGCTCGACCTCTTCGTACTCCGGCTTGAGCATGCCCTTGAGGGCCGCCTCGATCTCCTCGATGGCCTGGTAGATCACCGAGTAGTACCGGACGTCGACGCCCTCGCGCTCCGCCATCTGCGCGGCACGGCCGGCCGCGCGGACGTTGAAGCCGATGACGATGGCGTCGGAGCCCATGGCCAGGTCGATGTCCGACTCCGTGACCGCACCGACACCGCGGTGCAGGACGCGGATGTCGACCTCTTCGCCGACGTCCAGCTGGAGCAGGGACGACTCGAGCGCCTCGACCGAACCGGAAGCGTCACCCTTGATGATGAGGTTGAGCTCCTGGATCTGACCGGCCTTGAGCACCTTGTCGAGGTCCTCGAGGGACACCCGGCGGGTGCGCTTGGCGAAGGCGGCGTTGCGCTCACGCGCAGCACGCTTCTCGGCGATCTGGCGGGCCGTGCGGTCCTCGTCGACGACGAGGAAGTTGTCGCCGGCGCCCGGGACGTTGGTGAGACCCAGGACCAGGACGGGGGTCGACGGACCCGCTTCCTCGACGTTGTTGCCCTTGTCGTCGAGCATCGCCCGGACGCGGCCGTACGCGTCGCCGACCACCATCGTGTCGCCGACCCGCAGGGTGCCGCGCTGCACCAGGACGGTCGCGACGGCGCCGCGGCCGCGGTCGAGGTGCGACTCGATCGCGATGCCCTGCGCGTCCTGCTCCGGGTTGGCCCGCAGGTCGAGCGAGGCGTCGGCCGTGAGGATCACGGCCTCCAGCAGCGAGTCGATGTGCAGACCCTGCTTGGCGGAGATGTCGACGAACATGGTGTCGCCGCCGTACTCCTCGGCCACCAGGCCGTACTCGGTCAGCTGACCGCGCACCTTGACCGGGTCCGCGCCCTCGACGTCGATCTTGTTGACCGCGACCACGATCGGCACGTCGGCCGCCTTGGCGTGGTTCAGCGCCTCGATCGTCTGGGGCATCACACCGTCGTTCGCCGCCACCACGAGGATCGCGATGTCGGTGGACTTGGCACCACGGGCACGCATGGCGGTGAACGCCTCGTGACCCGGGGTGTCGATGAAGGTGATCTTGCGCTCTTCGTCGTTGACCTGGGTCGCGACCTGGTACGCACCGATGTGCTGGGTGATACCGCCGGCCTCGCCCGCGACGACGTTCGTCTTGCGGATCGCGTCCAGCAGTCGCGTCTTACCGTGGTCGACGTGACCCATGACGGTCACGACCGGCGGACGCGGCGCGAGGTACTCCTCGCCACCCTCGTCCTCGCCCCACTCGAGGTCGAAGGACTCGAGCAGCTCGCGGTCCTCCTCCTCCGGGGAGACGATCTGAACCGTGTAGTTCATCTCGTCGCCGAGGAGCTGCAGCGTCTCGTCGGAGACGGACTGCGTGGCGGTGACCATCTCGCCGAGGTTCATCATGACCGCGACGAGCGACGCCGGGTTGGCGTTGATCTTCTCCGCGAAGTCGGTGAGGGACGCACCGCGCGACAGGCGAACGGTCTCGCCGTTGCCGCGAGGCAGCATCACGCCGCCGACCGACGGGGCCTGCATGGCCTCGTACTCCTGGCGCCTCTGCCGCTTCGACTTGCGACCGCGACGCGCGGGGCCGCCGGGACGGCCGAAGGCGCCCTGCGTGCCACCACGGCCACCGGGGCCGCCGGGACGGCCGGCGAAGCCGGGACGGCCACCGCCGCCACCGAAGCCGCCGCCACCCGGACCGCCGGGACGACCGCCGCCGCCACCGCCACCGGGACGGCCGGCGAAGCCGCCGCCGCCACCACCGGGACCGGCGGGACGACCGGCGAAGCCGGGACGACCGCCGCCGCCACCCGGACGGGCACCGCCGCCGGCGGGGCCGCGACCGGCGCCACCGGGGCCCGGACGCGGGCCGGCAGCCGGACGCTGCGGCATCATGCCCGGGTTCGGGCGGTTACCGGCAGGGCCGCCACCCGGACGCGGGGCCTGGGGCCGCGGCATGGAGCCGGGCGTGGGACGCGGACCACCGGGACCGGCCTGCGGACGGGGACCGCCCTGACCGGCGCCCTGCGGACGCGGACCACCGGCGCCGGGCGCACCGGCACCCGGACGCGGGGCACCACCGGGACGGGGCGCCTGCGGGCGCGCCATGCCGGTCGAGCCACCGGAGGTGAAGGGGTTGTTGCCCGGACGCGGACCCGCGGGACGGGCACCGCCCGGACGCGGGGCCTGGCGCTCGCCACCGGGGCGCGGGGCGCCGGGACGGGCACCGCCCTGACCGGAGCCCTGGCCGGGCCGTGCGGCCGGACGGGGACCGGGGGTGGCGCCACCGGGGCGCTGACCGGCGGCCGGCGCGCCTCCGGCGGCCGGGGCCGCCGGAGGCGCGGTGAACTCCGGGTTGGACGGAGCCGGGGACGCGGGCGCCGGCTTGGGCGCCGCGGGGGCCGGCTTCGGACCCGGGGTGGGACGCGGGCCGGCGGCCGGCGTCGAGGGCTTCTCGGCCGCCGCGGGCTTCGGCGCGGGGGCGCCGGGCTTCGGGGCAGCGGGACGATCCCCCACAGCCTTGGCGGCGTGGGAGGTGCCCCCAGCCTGCGCCGGGGAGGGCGCGGGGGCGGCGGGGGTGCCTTCGGCGCGGCTCGGCGCGGCGGGGGAAGGCTTGGCAGGCGCGGCCTTGCGGGGCGCGCCGGGCTTGGCTGCGGACTTGCCGGCGTTGCCGCCGGGCCCCTGCAGCGCGTCAGTCAACTTGCGTACAACCGGCGCTTCGATGGTCGAAGACGCCGAACGGACGAATTCACCGAGTTCCTGGAGCTTGGCCATGACGACCTTGCTCTCTACACCGAACTCCTTGGCGAGTTCGTATACCCGGACCTTAGCCACTTCGCTCCTTTTAGGTCCGGGTTACCGCCGGACCGTCGCTACTTCATGGGCGTACTCATCGCGTACTCATCGAGTGCTCATCGCAATCTCGACCTACTTCCAGACTCGCGAGGTACCTGACCGCACGGTTTTCCGTGCCGTACTTCTTTCTTACGGTTCCGGCTGCTCGACGTACTGGCGGACATCCGCCGTTTCGAGCGGTCCCTGGACCTTGAAGGCCCGGGGGAACGCCCTTCGGCGGACCGCCAGGTCGAGACAGACCGAGGCGGGATGCACGTATGCACCCCGGCCGGGCAGCGTACCGCGTGGATCGGGGGCGCAGGCGCCGTCGATCACCACGATGCGCAGCAGTTCGCGCTTGGCCGCCCGCTCCCGGCATCCCACGCAGGTTCGCTCAGGGCATGCGCGGGCATGCGTCCGGCCAGACACGCTTAAGTCTACCTCCCCGCACCGACCTCACCCCTTTGGGGCAAAAATCGAACGGTTGTTGTCGTGAACTCGCTGTGGCACAACGTGACCACGGCGGGATCTATTCCCCGGAACGCTCAGCCCTGCTCGGAGGGCTGCTCCGTGTCGGGGCGGATGTCGATGCGCCAGCCGGTGAGGCGGGCGGCCAGACGGGCGTTCTGCCCCTCCTTGCCGATCGCCAGGGACAGCTGGTAGTCGGGCACGGTCACCCGGGCGGAGCGAGCCGCCATGTCCACGACCTCGACCTTGGAGACCCGTGCGGGCGAGAGCGCGTTCGCCACCATCTCGGCCGGGTCGTCCGACCAGTCGACGATGTCGATCTTCTCGCCGAGCAGCTCGGCCATGACGTTGCGCACCCGGCTGCCCATCGGGCCGATGCAGGCGCCCTTGGCATTGAGCCCCGAGCGGGTGGACCGCACGGCGATCTTCGTACGGTGACCGGCCTCACGGGCGATCGCGGCGATCTCGACGGAACCGTCGGCGATCTCCGGGACCTCCAGGGCGAAGAGCTTCTTCACCAGATTGGGGTGCGTCCGCGAAAGGGTGACGGACGGGCCGCGCACGCCCTTGGCGACGCGGACGACGTACGTACGCAGGCGCAGGCCGTGCGTGTACTCCTCGCCCGGCACCTGCTCCTGCACCGGAAGGATGGCTTCCAGCTTGTCGTCCAGCTTCACCAGGACGTTCTTGGGGTCCTTGCCCTGCTGCACCATGCCGGCCACGATGTCGCCCTCGCGGCGGGCGTACTCGCCGAACGTCACGTCGTTCTCGGCGTCGCGCAGGCGCTGCTGGATGACCTGGCGGGCGGTGCTCGCCGCGATGCGGCCGAAGTCCGACGGGGTGTCGTCGAACTCCTTGGGCTCCTGCCCCTCCTCCAGGTCGGCCGGGTCCTCCTTCGCCCACACCGTCACGTGACCGGTCTGCCGGTCGAGCACGACACGGGCGTGGCGGCGGGCTCCCTCGGTGCGGTGGTAGGCGATGAGGAGGGCCGACTCGATGGCTTCGACCAGCAGGTCGAAGGGAATCTCCTTCTCCTGTGCCAAGCCCCTCAGGAGCTTCACGTCGATGTCCACGGCTACGCCTCCTCTTCCTTCTTGTCCTTGCGGTTGAACTCGATCTCCACGCGCGCCTTCGCGATGTCCGGGAACTCCACGCGGCGGGTGGTGGGCTTGCGCCCCTTCACGCCCGGCACCTCGAGATCGAGGCCGTCGTCGTCCACGGAGAGGATGCGGGCCACCAGGTCGCCGCCCTCGTGCAGCTGGAGCCGGGCCAGGCGGCCGGTGGCGCGTACGTAGTGGCGGTGCTCGGTCAGCGGGCGGTCGGCGCCCGGCGAGCTCACTTCGAGGACGTACTCCTCGTCGCCCATCGCGTCCGTCTCGTCGAGCTTGTCGGAGATGGCGCGGCTCACCTCGGCACAGGCGTCGAGCTCCACGCCCTCGTCCGAGTCCACGACGATCCGGAGCATCCGGCGGCGGCCGGCCCGTGACACCTCGATCTCTTCCAGATCCAGACCCTGGGCGCTGACGAGCGGTTCCAGCAGCCCGCGCAGCCTTTCGCTCTGGGTGGTGCTCATCCGGGTGACTCCTCGGCCGCGTGTGCTGTTGTGGGATCGTCGCGTGTCAGAGCAAAGGGTATCCGGTCGCGGGGGGTGTTGCCGTCCACCTCGCGGGACCCGCGGGTACGCTCGCCTGCGATGATCTTCGCCGGCGGGCCGATGTGGCCGATGGGAGAGACGCGTGGGGCGCAGGGGTACGACACGCAGGCGTGCGCTCATCGCGACGGGCGCGGTCGCCACGGCGGGGCTGTGGGCGGCCGGCTGCTCGGCCGGTGACGGCG
Source organism: Streptomyces sp. NPDC003036 (assembly GCF_040611175.1). NCBI lineage: Bacteria > Bacillati > Actinomycetota > Actinomycetes > Kitasatosporales > Streptomycetaceae > Streptomyces > Streptomyces sp. NPDC003036. The sequence continues at coordinate 57,645 of NZ_JBEXNO010000008.1, forward strand.
GCTCCGCGCGTTCGGCGTCGGCGGCCGACCGCGCGGCGCGCGAGGCGGCGCGGCTGCGCGGCCGCTCCACCGCCGTCAGCGCCGCGCTGCTCGGGCGGTACGACGCGGTCCTCGCCGCGCACCCCTCGCTCGGCACGCGGCTGTTCCCGCTGCGCGCCCAGGTCGCCGCGCACACGGCGGCGCTCGCGGAGGACGGCACGCGCCGGGCCGCGTCCCCGACCCCGACGCCGGGCACCGAGGCCGCGGCCCCGCCCGCGGCGGGGACGAGCCCCTCGCCCTCGCGGGAGCCGGTGCCGAAGGACCCGGCCGCCGCGCTGGCCCACTTGGCCGCGGCCGCCCGCCGCACCTCGGACGCGCACACCGCCGCGCTGGCGGCCGCCCCGCCGGAGTACGCGCGGCTGCTGGCGTCCGTCGCAGCGGCGGCCGCCGCGCACGCGTACCTTCTGACCGCCGACGCGTAGAGCGCCGACGCCACGAGAGGAGAGCCGATCATGAGCGCCCTGGACGCCGTCCAGGCGGCACTCGCCGCCGAGCACGCGGCGGTGTACGGGTACGGGGTCGTCGGCGCCCGGGTCGGCGAGGAGCGCCGGGCCGAGGCGACCGCCGCGTACGCCGCGCACCGCGCGCGGCGGGACTCACTGGCGCGTACCGCGCGCGATCTGGGCGCGAAGCCCGCCGCCGCGGCCGCGGGGTACGCCCTGCCGTTCGCGGTGCCGGACGCGGCCGCGGCCGTACGGCTCGCCGCCGAGCTGGAGGACCGGATGGCGGGCGTCTACGCGGACCTGGTCCGGGCGGCCGAGGGCCCGCTGCGGCGCGAGGCGGCGGGCGCCCTGCGGGAGGCGGCGGTGCGGGCGGTGCGGTGGCGCGGCAGCGGCGTAGCCTTTCCCGGTCTCGCCGAACGCCGGTGAGCAGCTGAGCTGAGCTGTAGCGGAGGGTAGAGGGTGCCTGAGGAACGAAGGCGGCATCTGCCCGCAGCGGTAGCGAAGCGGAACGCGACCAAACAGACGGTGAGTCGGGCCTCGGAGGGGAACAACGCACGCATGGCTTTCGAACCGCCGCAGCGACTGGTGCGGGCGCTCGGCGAGATGTACGGGGACGCGGCCGCGCGGGACTGGCTGGACCAGGTCCCGCGGGTTGTGGCCGACGCGCTGGACCGGCGGGGTCTGGAGGCCGAGCGGGTCGTCGTCCCGGGCGGGCGCAGCGGCGTCGTCGTCCTCGTACGGCGGCAGCCGTCCGGGGAGCCGGCCGCGCTCAAGGTCGCGCCGCCGTTCGCCGCGCCGGAGCTGGAGCGGGCCGCGCTCGCGCACTGGAACGGCTGGGGTGCGGTACGGCTCCTCGACGCCGAGGGGCCCGGGCTGCTGCTGGAGCGGCTGCACACGGAGGTCTCGCTGCGTTCGCTGCCGGAGGCCAAGGCGCTGCTGGAGGCGGCGGGCACGGTCCGGCGGCTGTGGGTGGAGCCCCCCGCCGGGCACGGCTTCGAGTCGGTGGCCGAGCGGACGGCGCGGCAGGCGGAGGCCATGCGGGCGGGCAAGGACGCGGAGGCCGCCGCGCTCGTGACGGCCGCGCTCGACGCCCGTGAGGAGCTGGTGGCGGCCCCGCCCGAGGAGCTGCTGCTGCACGGGGCGTTCCGGCAGGGCAAGGTGCTGGGCGGGGAGCGGGCGCCGTGGCTGGCCGTGGGGCCGGACCCGGTGGTGGGCGAGCGGGCGTACGACCTGGCGCGGCTGGTGCGGGACCGGGTGGAGGACCTGGTGGCGACGGCCTCGGGCGCCTCGGTGGCGCGCCGCCGGGTGAGCAGGCTGGCCGACTCGCTGGACGTGGACCGTGAGCGGCTGCGCGGCTGGACGCTCTTCCGGGCCGTGGAGTCGGGTACCCGGGCGCTGGCGGCGGGGCGGCGGCAGGACGGCGAGCTGCTGATGGAGTTCGCGGGCTGGCTGTAGGACCGTACGGGCGGCCCCACCTCCCCCAAACGGCCCCAAAGGTGCGATATTGGGCATAACGCACCCGTAAGGGGGTTGTCATGGTCGAGGAACTGGTGGCGGCGGCCGCGGCGACGGGGTCGGCGGGCGCGGTGTACCTGGCGGCCGCGGCGAGGGTCATCAAGCAGTACGAGAGAGGCGTCGTGCTGCGGTTCGGGCGGCTTCGCAGCGGCGTCCGGGCGCCCGGATTCACCATGATCGTCCCGTTCGTCGACCGCCTGAACAAGGTCAACATGCAGATCGTGACCCTGCCGGTGCCCGCCCAGGAGGGCATCACCCGGGACAACGTCACGGTCCGCGTGGACGCGGTCGTGTACTTCAAGGTCGTGGACCCGGCGGCGGCGATCATCCGCGTCGAGGACTACCGCTTCGCGGTCTCGCAGATCGCGCAGACATCGCTGCGGTCGATCATCGGCAAGAGCGATCTCGACGATCTGCTGTCCAACCGCGAGAAGCTCAACCAGGGCCTGGAGCTGATGATCGACAATCCGGCCGTGGAGTGGGGCGTCACGATCGACCGCGTCGAGATCAAGGACGTCTCGCTGCCGGAGACGATGAAGCGCTCGATGGCCCGCCAGGCCGAGGCCGACCGCGAGCGGCGCGCCCGCGTGATCAACGCGGACGCCGAGCTGCAGGCGTCGAAGAAGCTCGCGGAGGCGGCGGGCGTGATGTCGAAGACGCCCTCCGCGCTCCAGCTGCGGCTGCTGCAGACGATCGTGGCGGTGGCCGCCGAGAAGAACTCCACGCTGGTGCTGCCCTTCCCCGTCGAGCTGCTGCGCTTCCTGGAGCGGGCCGCGCAGCCAGAGCCGGCCCAGGGGCTCCACCTCCACGAACCGCACACGCACGAGCCGCTGCCGCCGGAGGCGTACGACCACGAGCAGAAACGCGAACCGGCGCCGGCCTCCCCGCACGTGCACGACGTGCGGGAGGACGACACCGGTACGGCGGGCTGTATGTGAGGCCGGGCGCCGGGCGCTTACGCGGAGAGGCGGGCGATCGCCTCGTCGACCGTGAGCTCCTCGCGCTCGCCCGTGCGGCGGTCCTTCAGCTCCAGGACGCCCTCGCCGGAGCGGCGGCCCGCGACGAGGATCTTCGGTACGCCGATGAGCTCGGCGTCGGTGAACTTCACGCCCGGGGAGACCCCGGCCCGGTCGTCGACCAGGACCCGCAGGCCCGCCTCGCCGAGCTTCCCGGCGACGTCGAGCGCGAGCTCCGTCTGGAGGGCCTTGCCCGCCGCGACGACGTGGACGTCGGCCGGGGCGACCTCGCGGGGCCAGCACAGGCCCTGCTCGTCGGCGTGCTGCTCGGCGAGGGCGGCGACGGCGCGGGAGACGCCGATGCCGTACGAACCCATGGTGACGCGGACGGGCTTGCCGTTCTGGCCGAGGACGTCGAGCTGGAGGGCGTCGGCGTACTTGCGGCCGAGCTGGAAGATGTGGCCGATCTCGATGGCGCGGTCCATCTTCAGGCCGGTGCCGCAGTTGGGGCACGGGTCGCCGTCCTCGACCTCGACGACGTCGAGGTACTGGTCGACCTCGAAGTCGCGGCCCACGACGACGTTCTTCGCGTGCGTGCCCGGCTTGTTGGCGCCGGTGATCCAGGCGGTGCCGGGGGCCACGCGCGGGTCGGCGATGTAGCGGACCTTGTCCAGGCCCTGCGGACCGACGTAGCCGCGGACGAGGTCGGGGCGGCCGGTGAAGTCCTCGGCGGTGACGAGCTCGACGGTGGCCGGGGCGAGGTGGTCCTCCAGCTTGCCGAGGTCGACGTCGCGGTTGCCGGGCACGCCGACGGCGACGATCTCGCCGTCGACCTTGACCAGCAGGTTCTTCAGCGTCGCGGCGGCCGGTACGTCCAGGTGCGCGGCGAGCGTCTCGATGGTCGGCGTGTCGGGGGTGTCCAGCTCCTCCAGCGGGCCGTGCGCCGAGCCGTCGACGGGCGTCAGCGGGTGGGTGACGGCCTCCGTGTTGGCGGCGTAGTCGCAGGAGGGGCAGTAGACGAAGGTGTCCTCGCCGGCGGCGGCCGGGGCCAGGAACTCCTCGGAGGCGGAGCCGCCCATGGCGCCCGAGACCGCCGAGACGATCTTGTGCTCCAGGCCGAGGCGCGTGAAGATCTTGATGTACGCCTCGCGGTGCAGGCGGTACGACTCGGCCAGGCCCTCGTCGGTGGTGTCGAAGGAGTACGAGTCCTTCATCTGGAACTCGCGGCCGCGCAGGATGCCGGAGCGCGGACGCGCCTCGTCGCGGTACTTCGTCTGGATCTGGTACAGGATCACCGGCAGGTCCTTGTAGGACGTGCACTGGTCCTTGACGAGGAGCGTGAAGATCTCCTCGTGCGTCGGGCCGAGCAGGTAGTCGCCGCCCTTGCGGTCCTTCAGGCGGAACAGCTCCGCGCCGTACTCGTTCCAGCGGCCCGTCGCCTCGTAGGGCTCCTTGGGCAGCAGGGCCGGCAGGAGCACCTCCTGGCCGCCGATCGCGTCCATCTCCTCGCGGACGACGCGGGCGACGTTCTCCAGGACCTTCATGCCGAGCGGCAGCCAGGACCAGATGCCGGCGGCGTTGCGGCGGACGTAACCGGCGCGGACGAGCAGTTTGTGGCTGAGCGTCTCGGCGTCCGCCGGGTCGTCGCGCAGTGTCTTGACCATCAACCGGGACATGCGCTGGACCTGGGCCATGGGGAACTCTCCTGCGGTGAAAAGTGTGATGCCTAGGAGGTTAGCCCTGGGTCACCGCCCGGCGGAAATCAGTTCCCCTGCGGGTCGTCGCCGCGCCGCCGCAGCGGGAGCGGCGCGCCCATCACCGCGTACGGCCGCGCCGCGCTCGGGAAGTGGACCCTGCGCGCGAGGTCGCGGTAGCCGAGGGAGCGGTAGAGCATCCGGGCCGGGCTCTCCACGTCGATGGCGGAGAGGATCGAGCGTGGCTGCGCGGCGGCGTCCGTGATGGTGGTGATGAGCTGACGGCCGAGGCCCCGGCCCTGGTACGCGGGGTGGACGTGGAGCTCCGTGATGACGAAGGAGTCGTCGAGCCAGCTCTCGTTGCCCTCGCGGACGAGGTAAGGCTGGACGACCGTCGACCACCAGTGGGCGCGGTCGTTGGGCATCCCGTACACGAAGCCGACGAGCCGCCCGCCGGGCGTGGTTGCGCCGTAGGAGGTGGCGCCGGGGCAGAGCAGGTGGCGCAGCACGATGTGGCGGCGTACGCCGATCTCGTCCTCGCTCAGCCCGAAGGCGACGGCCTGTACGGCGAGGGCCGCGTCCACGCGCGCGGCGAGGTCGACCGGTCCGACCACGACGTCGTCGGCGTCCTCCGCGTCCCGCACGTCATCCACGTCTTCCATGGGCGAACCCTAGCCTCAGAACAAGACGCTCATGAAGGCCCCGACTTCGCGGAAGCCGACGCGGCGGTAGGCCGCCCTGGCGGGGGTGTTGTAGTCGTTGACGTACAGGGAGACGACCGGTGCGACGTCGGCGAGGGCGTAGCGCAGGACGGCCGCCATGCCGGTCTCGGACAGGCCGCGGCCGCGGTACTCGGGGGCGACCCAGACGCCCTGGATCTGGCAGGCCTGCGGGGTGGCGGCGCCGATCTCGGCCTTGAAGACGACCTTGCCGTCCTCCACGCGGGCGAAGGCGCGGCCCGCGCCGACGAGCTCGGCGACGCGCGCCTGGTAGAGCAGCCCGCCGTCGCCGGCGATCGGCGAGATGCCGACCTCCTCGGTGAACATCGCCACGCACGCCGGCATGATCACGTCCATCTCGTCCTTGCGGACCCGGCGGACGAGCGGGTCGGGGGCGACGTCCGGCGAGGGCCGGTCGGTGACCATGAGCGGCTGGTGGGCGCGCACGTCGCGGGCCGGGCCCCAGCTCGGTTCGAGCAACCGCCACAGCCGGGCGGTCGGTTCGGCGGGGCCGACGATGGAGGAGCAGCGGCGCCCGGCCCGGCGGGCGCGGTCGGCGAAGGCGCGGACGGCCTCGGAGGTGGCGCAGATGGGGACGAGGTTGGCGCCGGAGTAGCACAGCGACGTCAGCCGTCCGTCGGCGTACCAGCCCCACATCTCGCCGCCGAGGCGCCACGGGTCGAGCCCGGCGGCCCTCACGCGCGCGGCGACGAACGCGTTCTGGACGGGGTCGCTCTCCAGGATGGCGAGCGCGGCGCCGAGGTCGCCGGGTTCGAGGACCCGGGTGGTGGTCTGCGTCAGCACGAGGGGGCCTCACCGTGTTCCGACAGGGTCCTGGCACTGTACCTGGCGGCGCGGGAGGAGTGGCAGGACGGCCGGACGGCGAGAAGCCCCGCCGGGGTGCGGCGGGGCTTGTCGTCGTAGGTGTACGGCGGGGTCAGCCGGCGACCGAGACCGAGGGCTCGCCGGACGGGATGCCGTCCTTCTCCATCTGCTCGGCGATCTTCATGGCCTCTTCGATGAGGGTCTCGACGATCTTCGACTCCGGGACGGTCTTGATGACCTCGCCCTTGACGAAGATCTGGCCCTTGCCGTTGCCGGAGGCGACGCCCAGGTCGGCCTCGCGCGCCTCGCCGGGGCCGTTCACGACGCAGCCCATGACCGCGACGCGCAGCGGGACCTCCATGCCCTCCAGGCCCGCGGTGACCTCGTCCGCCAGCTTGTAGACGTCCACCTGGGCGCGGCCGCAGGACGGGCAGGAGACGATCTCCAGACGGCGCTGGCGCAGGTTCAGCGACTCCAGGATCTGGATGCCGACCTTGACCTCCTCGGCCGGCGGCGCGGAGAGCGAGACGCGGATGGTGTCGCCGATGCCCTCGCTCAGCAGGGCGCCGAAGGCGACGGCCGACTTGATGGTGCCCTGGAACGCCGGGCCCGCCTCGGTCACACCCAGGTGCAGCGGGTAGTCGCAGGCCGCGGCGAGCTGGCGGTAGGCGGCGATCATCACGACCGGGTCGTTGTGCTTGACCGAGATCTTGATGTCGCGGAAGCCGTGCTCCTCGAAGAGGGAGGCCTCCCACAGCGCCGACTCGACCAGGGCCTCGGGCGTGGCCTTGCCGTACTTCCGGAGCAGGCGCTGGTCCAGCGAGCCCGCGTTCACGCCGATGCGGATCGGCACACCGGCGTCGCCGGCGGCCTTCGCGATCTCCTTGACCTTGTCGTCGAACTGCTTGATGTTGCCCGGGTTGACGCGGACCGCCGCGCACCCGGCGTCGATCGCCGCGAAGACGTACTTCGGCTGGAAGTGGATGTCCGCGATCACCGGGATCTGCGACTTCTTGGCGATCACCGGCAGCGCGTCCGCGTCGTCCTGCGTCGGGCACGCCACGCGCACGATCTGGCAGCCCGAGGCCGTCAGCTCGGCGATCTGCTGCAGCGTGGCGCCGATGTCGGACGTCCGGGTGGTCGTCATCGACTGCACCGACACCGGGGCGTCGCCGCCGACCGGGACGCTGCCCACCATGATCTGCCGGGACGTGCGTCGGTCGGCGAGCTTGGTGGGAACGGACGGGATACCGAGAGAAATCGCGGTCATCTGGTGTGCAACCCCAAGGTGTGGATCGAGGTCCCGAGATCGGCGGGCTCCAGGTTTGAGGTTACAGCCCCGGGGTGGAGCGGCCGGACACCACGGGGTGTCCGGCCGCCCGTCCCACTCGCACGGCTGTACCCACTGTCGTACGCCTACGGCTCCGGCTCGGCTCGGGCCGGCGCTAGGAGATCTTCACCGGGTTCACGATGTCCGCGACCAGCACGAGCAGCGTGAAGCAGATGAAGATGCCCGCCACGACGTACGCCACCGGCATCAGCTTCGCCACGTCGAACGGCCCCGGGTCCGGGCGCCGGAAGACCTTCGCCACGTTGCGGCGCAGGGACTCCCACAGGGCGCCGGCGATGTGCCCGCCGTCCAGCGGCAGCAGCGGCAGCATGTTGAAGAGGAAGAGCGAGAGGTTGAACATCGCCAGGAACAGCAGGAGCGTCGCCACGATGTTCGGCGCCGGGATGTCGAGGTTCATCACCTCGCCGCTGATCCGGGCGGCACCGACCACGCCCACCGGGGAGTCGGCCTTGCGCTCGCCGTCGCCGAAGGCCGCGTCCCACAGGTCGGGGATCTTCGACGGCAGGGCGATGACGGAGTCCACGCCGTCCTCGATCATGTCGCCCATGCGGTCGACGGACTCGCCGAAGGTGAGCGGCTCGATCACGGTCCGGGCCTCGAAGCCGAGGTAGCCGGCGCGGACGTACTTCTCGGCGATCACCTCGCCGTCGGCGTCCTTGGCGATCACCGTGTTCTCGATGAGCCTGGGGCGCAGGACCACCTCCTGGCCGTCGCGTACGACGGTGAGGGTGGCCGGGCCGATGGTGGAGCGGATGCGGTCGGAGAGCGTGGGCCAGTCGTGGACGGGGTCGCCGTTGAAGGCGACGATCCGGTCGCCCACCTCGAGGCCGGCCGCCCGGCCGGGCGAGACCGGGTCGCCCTTGGCGCACTTCTGCCGGTCCTCGCTCTGCTGGATGACGCACTTCTGGACCCCGGCGACCTCGGTGGTCTGCTTCTGCATGCCGAAGGTCATGCAGACGCCCACGAAGATGGCGACGGCGAGCACCAGGTTCATGAAGGGGCCCGCGAACATCACGATGACGCGCTTCCACGGCGCGCGCGTGTAGAACAGCCGCGTCTCGTCGCCCGGCCGGAGCTCCTCGTACGCCGCCGAGCGGGCGTCCTCGATCATGCCGCGGAACGGCGAGGTGGACCGCGCCTCGATCCGGCCGTCGTCGCCCGGGGGGAACATCCCGATCATGCGGATGTAGCCGCCGGCGGGGATGGCCTTGATGCCGTACTCGGTCTCGCCCTTCTGCCGCGACCAGATGGTGGGGCCGAAGCCGACCATGTACTGGGGGACGCGGATGCCGAACATCTTGGCCGTGGAGAGGTGGCCGAGCTCGTGCCAGGCGATGGAGATGAGCAGGCCGACGGCGAAGACCGCGATGCCGATAATCGTCAACAGGATCGTCATGCGCGAGCCTCCGCCATGGTTTTCTCCGCCAGTTCCCGGGCCCGGGCGCGGGCCCAGGTCTCCGCCTCCAGGACGTCCGGCACCGTCAGTGAGGTTCCCGTGCCGGGCGTGCCGTGTTCCGCGACGACCGCCGTGACCGTGTCCATGATGCCCGTGAAGGGCAGCTGGCCGTCGAGGAACGCCGCCACGCACTCCTCGTTCGCGGCGTTGAAGACCGCCGGGGCCGTGCCGCCGAGCTCGCCGACGTGCCGGGCGAGGCCGACGGAGGGGAAGGCCTCGGTGTCCAGCGGGAAGAACTCCCAGGTGGAGGCCGTGGACCAGTCGAAAGCGGGGGCCGCGTCCGGGACGCGCTCGGGCCAGCCGAGCCCGATGGCGATGGGCCCGCGCATGTCCGGCGGGGTCGCCTGGGCGAGGGTCGAGCCGTCCGTGAACTCCACCATCGAGTGGACGTACGACTGCGGGTGCACGACGACCTCGATGCGGTCGAAGGGGATGTCGTAGAGCAGGTGGGCCTCGATGACCTCCAGGCCCTTGTTCACCAGCGTGGCGCTGTTGACCGTGATGACCGGCCCCATGGCCCAGGTGGGGTGGGCGAGGGCGTCCTCGCGGGTCACGTGGGCCAGCTCCGCCTTGGTACGGCCGCGGAAGGGGCCGCCCGAGGCGGTGACGACGAGCTTGCGGACGTCGGCGCGGGTGCCGGCGGCGAGCGCCTGGAAGAGCGCGGCGTGCTCGGAGTCGACCGGGATGATCTGGCCCGGCTTGGCGAGCGCCTTGACCAGCGGGCCGCCGACGATGAGCGACTCCTTGTTGGCGAGGGCGAGGGTGCGGCCCGCTTCGAGGGCGGCGAGGGTGGGCGCGAGGCCGATGGAGCCGGTGATGCCGTTGAGCACGGTGTGGCAGGGGGAGGCCGCGACCTCGGTGGCGGCGTCCGGCCCGGCGAGGATCTCCGGCAGCGGCTCGGAGCCGTACAGCTCGGTGAGCGCCTCCCGCAGCGCCGGGACCGCGTCCTCGCGCGCCACGGCCACCGTGCGGACCCGCAGCCGGTGCGCCTGCTCGGCGAGGAGCCCGGCCCGGCCGCCCGCGGCGGACAGGGCCGTGACACGGAACCGGTCGGGGTTGCGCAGGACCAGGTCGATGGCCTGCGTACCGATGGACCCGGTGGAGCCGAGGACGACGATGTCCCGGCGGCCTTCGGCCGGATCGAAGGCGATGTGCGGGTCTGCGAGGGGGGATGGGCTGTCGCTCATGCCCCCATTCTTGCCGCAACGGGCGTGTGCCAGGACCGCGCCCCTGGGACCGGGCCTACGCGCCGCTGCCCGTGGCCGCCCGGAACTTCTCCCACTGGGCGGTGACGACCTCCTGCGGGACGCCGCCGAAGTCCTTGGTGTCGAGGACGTCGGCGCGGAAGGAGAGCGTGGTGGAACCGGAGCGGAGGACCGTGAGGTACTCGTACAGCCTGAGGTCCTTGTTCTTGACGTCCTGGATGGTGAAGCGGAACGCCTTCGCCTCGTCGCCGATGGCGGGCGCCTTCACCGGCTCCACCTTCAGGTAGCGCGCCTTGGTGAGGGCCCGGTCCTCGGTGAAGCCGCCCGCGCAGGCGGTGCCCGCCGTGGCGAGGGCGGCCATGACGGCGGTGGCGTCCTTCCCCGCGTACGAGCGGAGCTGGACGGTGACGTTGACGGAGCGGAGCTCGCTGTCGAGGTCCAGGTCGCGGTGGACCTCGGCGACCGGGTCGTGGGCCGTGGCGCCCTTGGCGAGGCTGACCAGCGGCTGGCAGACGGCCGGATCGGCGGTGTAGCTGTCGCTGAAGGGCGCTTCACCGACACCGTAGGGGCTCGTGGTGTACGAGCCGGCCTTCTCGTCCGCGGCGAAGGCAGCGGCGGTCAGCCGGGCCTCGGTGAGGGGCGCCGGTCCCTTCGCGCGCGGAGGCCTTGGCCTTGGGGTCGTCGTTCGGGGCGTCGGGCCGCTCCGCGCTGCACGCGGCCAGCAGGAGCATGCCGCCGAGCGCGGCGGCGACGCGCCCGCTCCGTCCGTACCGCTGTCCCGCCCCGTACATCCGTGCTCCCGTTCCTCGTCGAGATCGTGGTGATCGCGGCTCGATTATGGGTGCTGGACGTACCGGGGCGGGCGAGACGGGCGGAAACGGTGTCAGCGGATGGGGCGGTGGACGTTCTCCCTGGCCGACGGGCCCGGGGTCGCGTCGGCGATCCAGGGGCCGTCGCCGCTGGGGTCGAGGACGCCCTCCTCCAGCCAGGCGTACGTGCCCGACAGCACGCCCTTGACGACCGTGCGGTCCAGGTCGTCGGTGTTGTGCCACAGCCGGCCGAAGAGCTCCTCGACGCGGATGCGGGACTGGCGGCAGAAGGCGTCCGCGAGCTGGTAGGCCTCGCGGCCGTGCTCGTCGGCGGAGCGCAGCAGCTCCGCCCGGACGCACGCGGCGCTCATGGCGAAGAGCTCGGCGCCGATGTCGACGATCCGGCCGAGGAAGCCCTGCTTGGTCTCCATGCGGCCCTGCCAGCGGGACATGGCGTAGAAGGTGGAGCGGGCCAGCTTGCGGGAGGTGCGTTCGACGTAGCGCAGGTGCGTGGCGAGGTCCGGGTGTCCGGAGGGGTGGAACTCGGCGTACGAGCGCGGCAGCTGGCCGGGGCCGGTGACGAGCTTCGGCAGCCAGCGGGCGTAGAAGGCGCCCGCCTGGACGCCCGCCTTCGCCTTGTCGCCGAGCGTCTTGTCCGGGTCGATGATGTCGCCGGCGACCGCGAGGTGGGCGTCGACGGCCTCGCGGGCGATGAGCAGGTGCATGATCTCGGTCGAGCCCTCGAAGATGCGGTTGATGCGCAGGTCGCGCAGGAGCTGCTCGGCCGGGACGGCCCGCTCGCCGCGGGCGGCGAGGGAGTCGGCGGTCTCGAAGCCGCGGCCGCCGCGGATCTGGACCAGCTCGTCGGCCATGAGCCAGGCCATCTCGGAGCCGTACAGCTTGGCGAGGGCCGCCTCGATGCGGATGTCGTTGCGGTCCTCGTCGGCCATCTGGCTGGAGAGGTCGACGACGGCTTCGAGGGCGAAGGTGGTGGCGGCGATGAAGGAGATCTTCGAGCCGACCGCTTCGTGGAGGGCGACGGGCTTGCCCCACTGCTCGCGGACGCCCGACCACTCGCGGGCGATCTTCAGGCACCACTTGCCGGCGCCCACGCACATCGCGGGCAGCGAGAGGCGCCCGGTGTTGAGGGTGGTCAGCGCGATCTTGAGGCCGGCGCCCTCGGGGCCGATGCGGTTGGCGGCCGGGACGCGGACCTGGTGGAAGCGGGTGACGCCGTTCTCCAGGCCGCGCAGGCCCATGAAGGCGTTGCGGTTCTCGACGGTGATGCCGGGCGACTGGGCCTCGACGACGAAGGCGGTGATGCCGCCCTTGTGGCCCTCGGACTTCGGTACGCGGGCCATGACCACGAGCAGGTCGGCGACGACGCCGTTGGTGGTCCACAGCTTCACGCCGTCCAGGACGTACTCGTCGCCGTCGGGGACGGCGGTGGTGGCCAGGCGGGCGGGGTCGGAGCCGACGTCGGGCTCGGTGAGGAGGAAAGCGGAGATGTCGGTGCGGGCGAGCCTCGGGAGGAAGGTCTCCTTCTGCTCGGTGGTGCCGAAGATCTTCAGCGGCTGCGGTACGCCGATCGACTGATGGGCGGAGAGCAGGGCGCCGACGGCGGGGCTCACGGAGCCGACCAGGGCCAGGGCCTTGTTGTAGTACACCTGGGTGAGGCCGAGGCCGCCGTACTTGGGGTCGATCTTCATGCCGAGGGCGCCGAGCTCCTTGAGCCCGTCGATCACGGCGTCGGGGATGCGGGCCTCGCGCTCGATCAGCGCGCCGTCGATCTTCGTCTCGCAGAAGTCGCGCAGCTTGGCGAGGAACTGCTCGCCGCGCTGCACGTCCTCGTCCGGCGGGAGCGGGTGCGGATGGATGAGGTCGAGCCGGAAGCGGCCGAGGAACAGCTCCTTGGCGAAGCTGGGCTTGCGCCAGTCCTGTTCGCGGGCTGCCTCGGCGACCTCGCGGGCTTCGCGTTCGGAGACCTTGGGCTGGTGGTGGGGGCCGGACATGGTGGGCTCACCTCGCCGCTTCAGTCGGGGGCGGCCGGCCGGTGCTCGGGCCGACCGGTTACTCGACCGTATCTACCCGATTCCGGCACATACGAAAAGGCGAGCACGACGCGGAGCCTGCGCCCGTGCGCCCCCGGTGCACACGTCCCTCCGCCGCCATGGGCGTACACGATGGCGGGCGGCGCGAGTGACGCGAGGGAGAGGAGATCTCGATGAAAGGCTCCGGCCTCGGCGGTCCGGGTGACGTGAAAGGCGGCAAGACGCGGTTCGACGACGTCTACGACCGGCCGGACCCGCGCGCGTACTTCGCACGGCTGGCACCGCTGCGGTACGAGATCCCCCACCACGCCCAAGGGGTCTTCAGGCGCACCGTGGCGGACTGGCGCGCCGCCGCACCGGGTGGCGGCGGCCAGGGTTCGCCCACCGTGCTGGACGTGTGCTGCTCGTACGGCGTCAACGCCGCTCTGCTCAACCACGACCTCACGCTCGCGGAGCTGTACGAGCACTACACCTGCCCGCGGGCCCAGCGCCTGTCCACCGCAGAGCTGGTGGCCTGGGACAAGCGGTTCTACGCGGAGCGGCGCCGCTCGGACGCCGTCCCGGTCGTCGGCCTGGACATCGCCGGCCGGGCGCTGCGGTACGCGCGAGCGGTGGGGCTGCTGGACGCGGCGTTCGCCGAGGACCTGGAACGCGGCCCGGCCGGTCCGGGCCTGCGCCGGGCCCTCTCGGGCGTCGGGCTCATCACCATCACGGGAGGGGGCAGTTACGTCACCCGGCGCACCTTCGACGCCCTGCTGGACGCGGCGCACCGGCCGGTGTGGGTCAGCGCCTTCGTGCTGCGCACCGTGTCGTACGCGGGCATCGCCGCGGCGCTCGACGCACACGGCCTGCGCACTGTGTCCGATCCGGCCCGCTCCTGGCCGCAGCGGCGCTTCACGGACGCACATGAGCAGGCGTACGCCGTCGCGGCCGTCAGAGCTCTCGGCGCGGACCCCGAGGGGCTCGAGTCGGCCGGACGCTTCCACACGGTGCTGTACGAGTCCCGCCCCGCGGCGCGGTGGGAGGCGCAGTGAGGGCGTCGCCGCCCCCTGCCCGCCAGCCGGGTGACCCGGCGGAGGTGGGGGGAGAAAAGGAGGCGGCCGGAGCCCCCGCACAGTGGGCTCCGGCCGCCGGTCTGGGCCGTACGGGTTACAGCGCCAGGCCCGTGAGGACCAGGACGCGCTCGTACGTGTAGTCGTCCATCGCGTACCGCACACCCTCGCGGCCGACACCCGACTGCTTGACGCCGCCGTACGGCATCTGGTCGGCGCGGTAGGACGGGACGTCGCCGACGACCACGCCGCCGACCTCCAGCGCGCGGTGGGCGCGGAAGGCGGTCTGCAGGTCGTGCGTGAAGACGCCGGTCTGGAGGCCGAACTTGGAGTTGTTGACCTCGGCGAAGGCGGCGGCCTCGCCGTCGACCTTGTGCAGGGTCAGGACCGGGCCGAAGACCTCCTCGCAGGCGAGGGTGACATCGGCGGGCAGGTCGGCCAGGACGGTCGGGGCGTAGGTCGCGCCCTCGCGCTTGCCGCCGGTGAGCAGCGTGGCGCCGCCCTTGACGGCCTCGTCGACCCAGGACTCGACGCGCTTGGCGGCGTCCTCGCTGACCAGCGGGCCGACGTCGGTGGTGTCGTCGGACGGGTCGCCGGTGCCCTGCGCCTCGACGGCGGCGACGATCTTCGGGACGAGCCGGTCGTAGACCGACGCGTCGGCGATCACGCGCTGCACGGAGATGCAGGACTGGCCGCCCTGGTAGTTCGAGAAGGTGGCGATGCGGGTGGCCGCCCAGTCCAGGTCCTCCTCGGAGGCCCAGTCGGCGAGGACGACGGCCGCGGCGTTGCCGCCCAGCTCCAGGGTGCAGTGCTTGTGCGGCACCGACTCCTGGATGGCGTAACCGACCTTGTCGGAGCCGGTGAAGGAGATCACCGGCAGGCGCTCGTCCTTGACCAGGGCGGGCATCGCCTCGTTCAGGACGGGCAGGACCGACCAGGAGCCGGCCGGCAGGTCCGTCTCGGCGAGCAGCTCGCCCAGGATGAGGCCGGAGAGCGGGGTGGCCGGGGCGGGCTTGAGGATGATGGGGGCGCCGACGGCGATGGCCGGGGCGACCTTGTGGGCGCACAGGTTCAGCGGGAAGTTGAACGGCGCGATGCCGAGGACGACGCCCTTGGGGAAGCGGCGGGTGAGCGCCAGGCGGCCGACGCCACCGCCGTCGGTGTCGAGGCGCTGGGCCTCGCCGCCGTTGAAGCGGCGGGCCTCCTCCGCGGCGAAGCGGAACACGGACACGGCGCGGCCGACCTCGCCGCGGGCCCACTTGATCGGCTTGCCGTTCTCGGCGGAGATCAGCTGGGCGATCTCCTCGGTGCGCTCGGCGAGGCGCTTGGACACGTGGTCCAGGGCGGCGGCGCGGACGTGGGCGGGGGTCGCGGCGAACTCGTCGACGACCGCGTGCGCGGCGGCCACGGCCTCTTCGACCTGGGCCTCGGTGGGAACGCTGACCTGGCCGACGAGGCGGCCGTCCCACGGGGAGGTGACGTCGAAGGTCGTCTCGCCGGTGGCCTGGCGGCCGGCGAGCCAGAAGGCGGTGGCAGTCATGTGCGATCCCGGCCCTTTCGAAGCTGTGCGGAGGATGGGAGGGGTCCTGCTGTTCTGTTCACACGGTAGGGCCGGGCGGGTGGGCCGTGGTTTGTCCGGGATGGAGTGGTGCGGGACGTCAGTTTCGCCGTTCCGTATGTTCCGACCGGCTCTGGGGGCGACTCTCGGGGCTTTCCGGGCTGCTTTCCGGGCGCCGCTCCGTGCTGACGATCAGGCACACGCCCGCCACGACGATGGCGCCGCCCAGGGCGATGGGCCAGGTCACCGCCTCGTCGAGGAGCAGCGCGCCGAGCGCGACGGCCACGACCGGGTTGACGTACGCGTACGTCGCGACGAGCGACAGCGGGGCGGTGTGCAGGAGCCAGGCGTACGCGGTGAACGCCAGCAGCGACCCGAAGAGGACGAGGTAGGCGAGCGCGGTCCAGGAGCGCGCCGAGAAGGCGGTCACGTCCAGGCCCCGGTGCTCGCCGCGGACGAGCCCGAGCGCGAGGCAGCCGAGGCCGCCGACGACCATCTCGTACGCGCTCGTGGTGAAGGGGTTCTTCGGCATGGGCAGGCGCGACGACGAGAAGGAGCCGACGGACCACATGACGGTGGCCACGATCACCGTGAGCACGCCGGCGATCCGCACGTCGCCGCTGAGGCCGGGGAGCGTGAGGATCGCGAGCCCGGCGAGGCCGAGGAGCACGCCCGCGTACGCGCCGAGGCCGGGCCGCTCGCCGGCCGCGGTGCGCAGCAGGACGACCCAGGCGGGGACGACGGCGATGAGGAGCGCGGCGAGGCCGGAGGGCACGGAGGTCTCGGCGAGGACGACGAGGCCGTTGCCGCCGAGGATCAGCAGCAGCCCGACGACGGCGGTGGAGGCGAGCTGCGCGCGGGTCACCTTCAGCACGCCGATGCCGTGCCGCCAGGCGAGCAGCGCGGCGAGCAGCGCTCCGGCGACGACGAACCGGGCGCCGGCGGAGAGGAACGGGGGCATGGTCTCGACGACGACCCGGATGCCGAGGTAGGTCGAGCCCCACACGACGTACACGATCCCGAGCGCGGCCCAGACGGCGCCGCTGATGCGGCGGCGGGCGGGGGAAGGGGTCGTGGGCGGGGGCGGGGGTGTGGTGGTGCCTGCGGCGGCCGGGTCGACGGCGGGGCTTGTCATGCACTGGAGATTATGGATTTCCGGCACCCGACATCAAGAAATCTGCCCGATTCCGGGCAGCGGAACGGGAATTGGTCACCTTCTCGCGGCTTGCCGATTGCCGCGCGGTCGCCAGCTCACGGGCGGTACGGACGAACTCACGCACCGCGCCGGTCGCGTCCGCGGCACGCCAGACCAAGCCGTAGCCGAGGGGAGCGGCCCCCGCGAGCGGCACGTAGCTGACGCCGGGCCACGCGTGGTACGTGGCCAGGTGTGCGGCGGCGAGCAGGCCGCCCCTGCCGCCGGCGACCATCATCAGGGCTTCCTGGAGGTTGGTCACGGCGGGGCCCCGGCCGATCGGGCGGCCGCCGGGCGTGCGCGCCGGGCTGTGGAGCTCCCGGCGGTAGGGCGGGAGATCGCCGTCGATGGTGAGCAGCGGCAGGCCGGCCAGGTCCTCGTACCCCACCGACGCGCGCGCCGCCAGCGGGTGGCCGGAGGGGACCGCCAGCACCCGCGCGTCCGACAGCAGGGCGGGGCTCGCGGCCAGGTCGTCCTCGCGCACGGGGAGTTCGGTCAGCTGGACGTCGAACTCCCCGCCGCGCAGCTTGCCGTACGGGTCGGCGAGCGGGACCTCGCAGATCTCGACGGCCAGCCGGGGGTGGCGGGCGCGCAGGGCCTCGACCGTGCGCATCACCAACTCCCCCGCCAGCGGCGTGGAGAACCCGGCGTACAGCACCCCCGTGACGCCGCGCGCCTCGGCGGTGGCGCGGGCCACGGCCTCCTCGATGGCGTGGTGGTGGGGCGCGATGTCGTCGCGCAGGCGGCGGCCCAGCTCGGTGAGGGCGACGCGGCGGCTGGTGCGGACGAACAGCGGCGCGCCGACGCGGCGCTCCAGCCGCTGGACGAGCTGGCTGACCCGGGCCCGGGACAGCCGCTCCGGTCCGCCGTACGGCCGAAGTGCAGCTCCTCGGCCAGGATCAGGAAACACTCCAACTCGTCGCGTTCCACGGACCTCTCCCCCGGCGTGAGCCTCGATCGGTAAGCGTGACTGAACGAACGTCGCGTTCTTCGCCGTTGTTCCCCCGGACCGGCCCACCGAGGGTGGTGGGGCAACCAACTCCCCACTCTTCCAAGGGACCTCCATGAGTACGCAGATGACGCAGACGGGTACGCCGAGGCTGCGGCCACGCGAACGGGGCATGCTCTTCGTCCTGTGCGGCGCGATCTTCCTCGAAGGCATCGACGTGGCCATGCTCAATGTGGCCCTGCCCGCCATCCGCGCCGATCTGGACCTGTCCACCGGCGCGTTGCAGTGGGTCATGAGCGCGTACGTCCTCGGCTACGGCGGCTTCATGCTGCTGGGCGGCCGGGCCGCGGACCTCTTCGGCCGCCGCCGGATGTTCGTCTTCTGGCTGACCGTCTTCCTCCTCTTCTCCGGGCTCGGCGGCTTCGCCACCGAGGGCTGGACGCTGATCACCGCGCGGTTCGTCACCGGGGTGGCCGCCGCGTTCATGACCCCGGCGGGCCTGTCGATCATCACCACCCACTTCGAGGAGGGGCCGCGCCGCAACAAGGCGCTGCTCGTCTACTCCGGTACGGCGGCCGGCGGCTTCTCCATCGGGCTGGTGGCCGGCGGCCTGCTCACGGCGGCCGGCTGGCGGTGGGTGTTCTTCGCGCCCGTCGCCCTGAGCGCCGTCATCCTGCTCGGCGCCCTCCTCTTCGTACCGAAGTCGCCGCGCCCGGACCGGGACGGGCAGGGCGTGGACCTGGCGGGGGCGGTCAGCATCACCGCCGCGATCGTGCTGCTGGTGCTGGGCGTGGAGCGGGCCGCGCACAGCGGGCTCGGTTGGACGCCGGCGATCCTGGGCGGTGGCCTCGCCTGCCTGGCGGTCTTCGTGGCCGTGGAACGCCGCTCCTCGGCGCCGCTGGTGCGGCTGGGCATCCTGCGGTCCGGGCCGCTGGTGCGGGCGAACCTCGCCGGGCTGCTCTTCGCCGCCGGTTTCTTCGGCTTCCAGTTCCTGGTGGTGCTCTACCTCCAGGAGCTGCGCGGCTGGTCCACGCTCCAGACGAGCTTCGCGATGATCGTCATCGGCATCGACGCGATCCTGTCGCCCACGCTCACGCCGCGGCTGGTGAACCGCTTCGGCAACGGCCGGGTCATCTTCGGCGGGCTGCTGCTGGCCGCGCTGTCGTACGCCCTGTTCCTGCCGGTCGGCGCGGACTGGACGTACCTCGCGATGTTCCCGAGCCTGATCGTCCTCGGGCTCGCGTTCTCGCTGGCGTACGGTCCCCTGACCATCGTCGCCACGGAAGGGGTCGACGAGGAGGAGCAGGGCCTGGCCGGGGGGCTGCTGTACACGTCGTTCCAGTTCGGCGCGGCGCTCGGGCTGTCCGCCGCGGCCGCGGTCAACGCCGCCGCGACCGGGGACGCGGGTACGCCGGGGGCCCTGCTCGACGGCTACCGGGCGGCGCTGTGGGTGCCGCTCGCCGCGGCGCTGGCGGCGGTGGTGGTCGGCGCGTTCGGGCTGCGCACGCGGGCGCGGGGCGAGCAGGAGGTCGAGGCTCGGGCGGACGTTGCGGAGCCCGCCGCGGTTCGCTGACAGGTCGGTCGGCCCGGGCGAGGCGGCAGCGGGACGGCGTCAGCGGGGCGACGGCGTCTCGCCCGTCGCCTTGAGGGCGAGCCACAGCTCCATGCGCGCGTCCGGGTCGTCCAGGGAGCGGCCCAGGATCTCCTCGACGCGGCGCATGCGGTAGCGCAGCGTGTGGCGGTGGACGCCGAGGTCCGCCGCCGCCGCGTCCCACTGGCCGTGGCGGGACAGCCAGGCGCGCAGCGAGGCGACCAGGTCGCCGCGGCCGGTGGCGTCGTGGTCGTGCAGCGCGCGGAGCAGGCCGTCGGCGAAGGCGCGTACGGCGTCGTCGGCCAGCAGCGGCAGCACCGAGCCGGCGGCGAGCTCCTCGTGCTCGACGAGCGCCCGGCCACGGCGGCGGGCCACCGAGAGGGCCTGCTCGGACTGCTTGTAGGCGGAGGCGGCGGCCGTCGGGCCCGTCGGGGCGGACAGGCCGATCACGAGCCCGGCCTCCTCCGCCTCCTTCTCGGCGTACGCGTCGCACGCGGCGGCCACCGCTCCCCCGTCGGCCGCGAGCACCACGAGCCGCTCCTCGCCCTCCGGCACCGTCAGCACCGTCTCGCCGGTGCGGGCGGCGGCCGTCTCCAGGGTCTCGGCGAGGGTGGTGAGCGCGGGCTCCGCGCCCGGGTCGCGGTCGCCGACCGGCTCGGCGATCAGCAGCCGGAAGGGGGCGTCGAGCAGCCCGCCGTACAGGTCGCCCGCCACCGCCCGGGCGTGGTCCGGCTGCCCCGCGAGCATCATCCGCAGCACGGCCGCGCCGAGCCGCTGCTCGGCGGCCTGGAGGGAGCGGGACCGTTCCGTGGTGAGGGTGAGCAGGGCGATGGCGGAGTGGACGGCGTACCGCTCCGCCGTGCCGAGCGGCGCGCCCGTGCCGACGGCCAGGGCGCCGCGTACGCGCCGCCCCGACCCGAGCGACTGGAGCTCCACCCGGTCGTCGGTGCCGCCGACGACCGCGCTCGCCGGGGCCGCCCGCTCCCGCAGCCGCTCGACGTCGGAGGTCAGGCGGGCCGCGCGGCGCGCGGCCCAGTCGGGCGCCGCCGCGAGGACCTGGCCGGAGGCGTCGTACAGCGCGGCCCAGCCGTCGACGTGCGAGGCGAGCCGCGCCACGACCGCCGCGGGGCCCTCCGCGAGCGCGGCCCGTGTCATCTCGCGCTGCGCCTCGAAGCCGGCCGTCACGGCCCGGTACTGGTCGGCCGCGAGGGCCGCCGACACCGCCTTGGAGATGGCGAGGAACGGCGTGCGGCGCGGCACCTCCAGCAGGGGCAGGTCGGCCTCGCGCGCCGCTTCCAGCAGCGCGTCGGGGATCTGGTCATAGTTGACGCCGACCGCGAAGCCGAGGCCCACCACCCCCGCGTCGGCCAGCCGCTTCACGTAGCGGCCCATGGCCTCGCGGTTCTCGGCGTCCAGCTTCATCGCGGTGACCAGGAGCAGCTCGCCGCCCTCCATGTACGGGACGGGGTCGGCGAGCTCGCTGACGTGCGCCCAGCGGACGGGCGTGTCGAGGCGGTCCTCCCCGGCGCGGACGGTGAGTTTCAGCGCCGAGTGCTGGACGAGCGAGGCGAGCGTGAGCGGCATGGCGGAACCGTCGGACTTTCGGGGAGGGAGGAGGGGGGACGAGGAGAGAATTTCGCCGTCCCGTATGAACGGCTCCCTTCAATTCTGCCAGCACGTATGACAACCGTCTTACGTGCGCAGATCGACCAGAAGCGGAGGGGTGTATTCCCCTCGGACGCCCGTCAGGGACAGTACGGCATGCCCGGGCGGCACCCCGTGGGCGAGGTCCGAGGCGGACCAGCGCTGCCGCTCCACCTCGCGCACCGTGATCGCCTCGGCCGTCGCGGCCTTGCCGGTGACCAGGCGGCGCAGGAAGTGCAGCGCCTTGGTGAGCGGCTCCTCGGCGATGATCTGCCGGTTGGTCACGTCCCGGGTCTGCACCCACTCGGTGCCCCAGGTCTCCGCGAACCGCCCTCCGTCCCAGGCGGCGAGGCCCGCGAACGCCATCCGGCACCCCACCGCGCCCAGCAGCGGCCCGCGCAGCGCCTCCGGCACGTCCTCCAGGGTGCGCAGCGCCAGCACGACACCGGCATGGGCCGAGCGCAGCCGCTGGATGGCGCGTACCGAGTCGGCGGTGACGGTGTACGTGGCGTCGTCCAGCACCAGGCACGCGAACAGTGACCGGTCGCCGCGCGCGAGCGCCGCGTCCGTGAACTGCGCGAGCAGCAGCCGCGCCACGATCCGGGATGCCTCGGCGTGCCCGCGCTCGGGCAGGTCGACACGGACGCGCAGCGGGTGCTCGATCGCCCGCGGGGAGAACGCCGGGGTGCCGCCGCCCCCGCCGAAGAACCGGGCGAACGCGGGCCGGTCCAGGAACGCGATCCGCTCCGCGAGCAGCACCCCGATGTCGTCGCCCCGCTCCGCCTGGCGGGCGCGGGCGTCGAGCTCCCGCAGCTGCGCCGGGTCGCCGGCGACGGCCGCGCGCAGCCCGGCCAGCGCCTCGGGCGACCCGCCGAGCAGCTCGCGCAGCTCGGGCACCGCCGGGAAGTGGCCGTGCGCGGCGCGGTACGGCCCGATGAGCTGGGCGAGCGCCGTCGCCGCCCGGCGGCTGTCCGGCACGAGGTCGCCGACGAGCGCCTCGGCCAGCATGCGGGCGGCCTCGTCCGGGTCGTCGGCGCCGCCGTACAGGTCCAGGTCGTGCGTGGAGTCCGGGCGCCCGACGCGTACGACGACGTCGAAGGCCGCGTCCGGTGCCAGGGCCGCGCCCTGGGCGGTGACGGCGACGACGGCGGCGCGGTTGGCGAGGGCCTGGAGGCACAGGGACTCCACCACCGGCCGGATCACCCGGACGGTCTTGCCGGACCCGGCGGGCCCGACCGCGATCAGCGAGGTGCCCAGCACCTCGGGCTCCAGCGCGACCCCGGTGGTCCGCCGCGCGTAGGGGTTGCGCGGGTGGTCGGCGGCGGTGCCGATCCGCACCTGCCCGGTGACCAGGTCGTGCACGGCGGTCCGGACGGGCAGGTCCCGCACGCCCGAGGGGTGCGCGCAGGCGGCGGCGCCCTGCGCCCGTACCGCGTCGGCGAAGGCGGCGAGCCGCTCCGGACGCGTCCGCACGCCCTGCCAGGCGCGCCGGATGCGGGCGTAGTCCACGTCGCCGAGGGCGCCCGAGCGGGTGGCGTCGGCGAGCCGCGCGGCGACGTCGGCGAGCCCGGCGGCCCGCAGCTCAGGCCAGTCGGCGGGGTCGGCCTCGGGGGGCGGGGGCGGCGGCGGGGTGTCCTTCTTGCGGACGTACCGGCGCCAGATCTCGGGGACGTGGCCGACGCGCGCGAAGAAGACGAGGAGGCCGGCGGCGACGAGGCCCACGTAGACGTACCAGGCCACCACGAAGGCCATGGTGCCGCGCCAGGCGTCGGGGGTGAGCAGGTACAGGGGCCAGAGCCAGTAGTCGCCGAGGTAGTTGTTCCACAGCAGCGACCACAGGAGCCAGCCGCTGAGCAGCGCGATGAGGGCGCCGGCGAAGAGGCGCCGGGCCGGTACGGCCTCGGGCTCCTCCCGCGGCCGGGGCCGGTGTCCGAACCGCCACACTCCGGGCTCGGCGTCGGGCCGAGGGGTACGCAGCCACGGGACGATGCCGCCCGTGCCGCCGCCGGTGGGCGCGGCGGGCGGGTGCGCGGGCCGCGGCGGGTGCGCCGGCGGCGGCACGGCGGGTGCGCCGCCCCGGCCGGGTGCGCCGTACGTCCCGTGCGCGCCCTGCGCCCCTTGCGTCCCCTGTGTCCCCTCCGCTCCCTGCGTTCCGTACGTGCCGTACGTACCGTCGGTGTCCATGAACCCCTGCCCCCTGACCAGCCGGGTCGCGCGCGTCTGTGCACCCGTCAATCTAGTGCGCGGGCCCCTCCCGGGACGTGGATCGGCGGCTCTATGTCCGCCGCGGACAATGACACGCCCTTCATCACTCCCTAACGGCGCATGCCTCCACCCTTCCTCCACGCCTAGCCTGCGGAAGAAAGAGCAATAGCGTCCGAAAGACCCCATCCCAGGAGCCCCGCATGACCGAAATCCCGCAGGAGCGCCGCGTCGTCACCGCCATCCCCGGCCCGAAGTCGCAGGAGCTTCAGGCCCGCCGTCTGTCCGCGGTCGCGGGCGGCGTGGGCTCCGTGCTGCCGGTGTTCACCACCCGCGCCGGTGGCGGCGTCATCGAGGACGTCGACGGCAACAGCCTGATCGACTTCGGTTCCGGCATCGCCGTGACGTCCGTCGGCGCCTCCGCCGAGGCGGTCGTGCGGCGCGCGAGCGCCCAGCTGGAGCAGTTCACGCACACCTGCTTCATGGTCACGCCGTACGAGGGCTACGTCGAGGTCTGCGAGGCGCTCGCCGAGCTGACCCCGGGCGACCACGCCAAGAAGTCCGCGCTGTTCAACAGCGGTGCCGAGGCCGTCGAGAACGCGGTCAAGATCGCCCGTTCGTACACCAAGCGCCAGGCCGTCGTCGTCTTCGACCACGGCTACCACGGCCGTACGAACCTGACGATGGCGCTGACCGCCAAGAACATGCCGTACAAGCACGGCTTCGGCCCGTTCGCCCCCGAGGTCTACCGCGTGCCGGTGGCGTACGGCTACCGCTGGCCGACCGGTGCCGAGAACTGCGGCCCCGAGGCCGCCGCGCAGGCGATCGACCAGATCACCAAGCAGATCGGCGCCGAGAACGTCGCCGCGATCATCATCGAGCCGGTGCTCGGCGAGGGCGGCTTCATCGAGCCGGCCAAGGGCTTCCTCCCCGCGATCGTGAAGTTCGCCAACGACAACGGCATCGTCTTCGTCGCGGACGAGATCCAGTCCGGCTTCTGCCGCACCGGCCAGTGGTTCGCGTGCGAGGACGAGGGCATCGTCCCGGACCTGATCACGACCGCCAAGGGCATCGCGGGCGGTCTGCCGCTCGCCGCCGTCACCGGCCGCGCCGAGATCATGGACTCCGTCCACGGCGGCGGCCTCGGCGGCACCTACGGCGGCAACCCGGTGGCCTGCGCCGGTGCGCTCGGCGCCATCGAGACGATGAAGGAGCTCGACCTCAACGGCAAGGCGAAGCGCATCGAGGAGGTCATGAAGGGCCGCCTCTCCGCCATGCAGGAGAAGTACGAGATCATCGGCGACATCCGTGGCCGCGGCGCCATGATCGCCATCGAGCTCGTCAAGGACCCGGCGACCAAGGAGCCGAACCCGGAGGCCGCCGGCGCGCTGGCGAAGGCCTGCCACGCCGAGGGCGTGCTGGTCCTGACCTGTGGCACCTACGGCAACGTGCTGCGCTTCCTGCCGCCGCTGGTCATCGGCGAGGACCTGCTGAACGAGGGCCTGGACATCATCGAGGCCGCGTTCGCGCGCATCTGACGCACCCGCGCGGACGCACGTGTGAAGAGGTTGTGGGGGGCCGATGGCGGGATGGAGATCCCGCTGTCGGCCCCCCGCTTCTCTGCCGTACGGTTTCCGCAGATGAGAGAGACACCTTCCAGGCCGGAGCCTCCCCAGCCCCGTCCTGGTCGTGCCTTCGCGCACACCCCCGGAGCCTTCGGCTCCGGAACTCCTCACCGATCGGACAGTCGCCCGCCCCATACCCCCCGGGGCGTGCGGCGCACCGGTCACGGCGGCCGCCCCGGAACAACCCCCCCTGTTCCGGGGCGGCCGGCTTTTCTCTTGGTCCCGGTCGCGGCGGCGCTCGCGCTGTTCGCCGCCGTCACCTGGCAGGTCGCCGTCCACGGGCCGCTCGCCCGGCTGGACGAGCGCGCCGGACGGGCCCTCGCCGGGCGCGGCCCCCGCCCGCTCACCGAGCTTCTCGCCGATCTCGGCAACCTCCAGGTCGCCCTGCCCGTCCTGGCTGCCGCCCTCGCGTACGCGGTGTGGCGCGGCCGCCGGCGCGCGGCGCTGTACGCGGGGCTCGCGATGGCGCTCGTGCCCGCCGTGGTGGTGCCGCTGAAGGTGCTCGTCGACCGGGTGGGGCCGCTGACCGCCGAGACCGGCTACTACCCGTCCGGGCACACGGCGACGGCGCTGGTGGCGTACGGCGGTGCGGCGCTGGTGCTGCGCCGGCGCCGGTTGATGCCCGTCGCCGCCCTGCTGACGGTGGCGACGGGCATCGGGCTGGTGCTGCGCGGCTACCACTGGCCGCTGGACGTGGTGGGCAGTGCGTGCCTGTTCGTGCCGGTGCTGCTGGGCGTGGGTTACGCCGCCCGCCGCTGAGCCGGCAGCTCCGCCAGGCGCTTCGCCGTGTGGTCGACGAACGGCACGCTCTCCATCAGCTGGCAGGGCGCCGCCCCGACCGTGCGGGTGCGGATCAGCCCGGCGACGCGGGCCCCGGCGCCCAGGCGGGGGACAGGAACGTGTTGCCCAGGCGTCCTCGGCGCCGTCGATCTCGAAACGGCGGGTGGATCCGCGGTGCGCCTCGGTGAGGCCGAGGTCGTGGAACATGGCGCCCACGCAGAGCAGTTCCGGGTCGAAGACCAGTCCGCGGTCACGTCCCGTGCCGTTGCCTCGCCAGCTGCCCCGCCGCCTCGTGCAGCGCCAGCTCCAGCAGGGCCGGGTCCGTCAGGGTCCCCGCGCCGTCGGGCCAGACCAGCCAGCGCGTGCCGCCGGTGGCCCGGCCCGGGCAGGGGTACGGGACCACGAGCCAGGTGCCGCGCCCGGCGGCGCGCATGCCGGTGCCGACCCAGCGGGCGGCCGTGCCCGGCGGGACGAAGAAGCCCATGCGGGCGTCGCCGAAGTCGGCGAGGACCGGTCCGGGGCGGTCGACGAGCCGGGAGAGCACGTCGAGGGTCGGGTAGCCGAGTTCACCGGGGACGATCAGAACGTCCCAGCGCCGCCCAGCCGGCAGCAGCACCACCCCCGTGGGGCTGCGCTCCCACTCCCACCTGCACGCGGCGGGGTCCGGTGCCGCCGACACCAGCCACTCCACCGCGCCCTTGCCACCCGAAGCCCCCGAACCGGTCATCGTCCACAGCCTCCCTGTCGTGCCTGTGACTGCCCTGCCGGGCAGTGCGTTCACACGTCGGAGAGGCGGGTGAAGCCGGATCATTACGCGGGTTGGGCGGGTTGCTCGCAGCAGGGATCGTGCCTCAGCTGTCGAAGCCCAGCCCCAGCCGGTCCATCGTCCGCAGCCACAGGTTGCGTCGGCCGCCGTTCGCGTCGGCCCGGGCCAGGGACCACTTGGTCAGGCCGATGCCCGCCCAGGCGATGGGCTCCGGCGGGAAGGGCAGTGGCTTGGAGCGGACCATTTCCAGCTCCGTGCGCTCGGTGCGCTCGCCCGAGAGCAGGTCGAGCATGACCTCCGCGCCGAAGCGCGTCGCGCCCACGCCCAGGCCCGTGTAGCCCGCCGCGTAGGCGACGCGACCGGCGTGGGCCGTGCCGAAGAAGGCGGAGAAGCGCGAGCAGGTGTCGATGGCGCCGCCCCACGCGTGGGTGAAGCGGACGCCCTCCAGCTGCGGGAAGCAGCGGAAGAAGTGCTCGGCGAGGGTCAGGTACGTCTCGGGGCGGTGGTCCAGATCCGCGCGCAGCCGTCCGCCGAAGGGGTAGACGGCGTCGTAGCCGCCCCACAGGACGCGGTTGTCGGCGCTGAGCCGGAAGTAGTGGAACTGGTTGGCGCTGTCCCCCAGCCCCTGGCGGTTCTTCCAGCCGATGGACTCCAGCTGCTCGTCGCTGAGCGGCTCGGACATCAGGGCGTAGTCGTAGACGGGGACGGTGTACGCGCGCACGCGCTTGACGAGCGACGGGAAGACGTTGGTGCCGAGCGCGACCTGCCGCGCCAGGACCTTGCCGTACGGGGTGCGGACGGCCATGCCGCCGCCGGCGCGGACCAGGTCGAGGCCCCGGGTGTTCTCGTAGACGCGGACGCCCTGTTCCAGGCAGGCCCGCTTGAGGCCCCACGCCAGCTTCGCCGGGTCGAGCATGGCGACGCCGCGCCGGTCCCACAGACCGCCGAGGAAGGTCGGGGAGTTCACCTGGGCGCGGACGGCGTCGCGGTCGAGGATCTCCAGCTCGTCGGCGAGGCCGAGGCGGGCGGCCGTCTCGTACATCTCCGTCAGTTCGGCGAGCTGGTGCGGCTCGGTGGCGACGTCGATCTCGCCGTTGCGTTCAAAGTCGCAGTCGATGCCGTACGCGGCGACGGCGGCCTCGATCGCGTCCAGGTTCCTCTCACCCAGCTCCTCAAGTCTGACCAGCTCGTCCGGCCAGCGGGCCAGTCCGTTGCCGAAGCCGTGGGTGAGGGAGGCCGCGCAGAAGCCGCCGTTGCGGCCGGAGGCGGCCCAGCCCGCCTCCCGGCCCTCGATGAGGACGACATCCCGCTTCGGGTCGCGCTCCTTGGCGAGGAGCGCGGTCCACAGGCCGCTGTAGCCGCCGCCCACGACCAGCAGGTCGCAGTGGTCGGTTCGGGTGAGCGCGGGCTGCGGGGCGGGCTTGCCGGGGTCTTCCAGCCAGAAGGGGACGGGCTGGGCGTCCGAGAGTGATTGTGCAGCAGTACGCATGGCAGCTGGGGCCATGGTTTCCAACTCCCTCAGTTTCTAGGGTTGTGCGGTGCGCTTTCGCCGGGCGGCCGTGACCTGGCCGACGAGGACCACCAGCACCGCGATGACGAACATCGCCGTGCCGATGACGTTGATCTGTACGGGCGTGCCGCGCTGCGCCGAGCCCCACACGAACATGGGGAAGGTCACGGTCGAGCCCGCGTTGAAGTTGGTGATGATGAAGTCGTCGAACGACAGCGCGAAGGCGAGCAGCGCTCCGGCGCCGATGCCGGGCGCGGCGATCGGCAGCGTGACCCGCAGGAAGGTCTGTACGGGACCGGCGTACAGGTCGCGGGCGGCCTCCTCCAGGCGCGGGTCCATCGACATCACGCGCGCCTTGACCGCCGTCACGACGAAGCTCAGGCAGAACATGACGTGCGCGATGAGCACCGTCCAGAAGCCCAGCTGCGCGCCCATGTTGAGGAAGAGCGTGAGCAGCGACGCGGCCATGACGACCTCGGGCATCGCCATCGGCAGGAAGATCAGCGAGTTGATCGCGCCGCGCGCCCGGAAGCGGTAGCGGACCAGCGCGAAGGCGATCATCGTGCCGAGGACGGTGGCGCCGAGCATCGCCCAGGCGGCGATCTGCAGGGAGAGCGCGAGCGAGCCGCACAGGTCGGCGACGCCGCACGGGTCGCGCCACGCGTGCGTGGAGAACTCCCGCCAGGAGTAGTTGAAGCGCCCGGCCGGGTCGTTGAAGGAGAAGACCATCACGACGACGTTCGGCAGGATCATATAGGCGAGGGTCAGCAGACCCGCGATGACGACGAGGTTCTTGCGGAGCCAGCGCATCAGACCAGGTCCTCCGTTCCGGCCCGGCGGATGTAGACGGTGACCATGATCAGCACGATCGCCATCAGGATGAAGGACAGCGCGGCCGCCGTCGGGTAGTCGAGCACCCGCAGGAACTGCGACTGGATGACGTTGCCGACCATCTTGGTGTCGGTCGAGCCGAGCAGCTCGGCGTTGACGTAGTCGCCGCTGGCCGGGATGAAGGTGAGCAGCGTGCCGGAGACGACGCCCGGCATGGACAGCGGGAACGTCACCTTGCGGAAGGTGGTGGCGGGCGACGCGTACAGGTCCTTCGCCGCCTCGTGCAGGCGC
The DNA here is from genome assembly GCF_040611175.1 of Streptomyces sp. NPDC003036. Lineage (NCBI taxonomy): Bacteria > Bacillati > Actinomycetota > Actinomycetes > Kitasatosporales > Streptomycetaceae > Streptomyces > Streptomyces sp. NPDC003036. The sequence goes on from NZ_JBEXNO010000008.1 coordinate 86,699, forward strand.
CCGTCGATGCGCTCCAGCGAGGTGTAGAGCGGCAGGATCATGAAGGGCAGGAAGTTGTACGTGAGGCCGCACACGACCGCCATGGGCGTGGCGAGCACCCGGTCGCCCTGGGTCCAGCCCAGCCAGTTCGTCACGTCCAGGACGTGCAGCGCGTCGAGCGCGCCGACGACCGCGCCGCCGTCCGCGAGGATCGTCTTCCACGCCAGCGTCCGGATGAGGAAGCTGGTGAAGAACGGCGCGATGACGAGGACGAGCAGCAGGTTGCGCCAGCGGCCCGCCTTGAAGGCGATGAGGTACGCGAGCGGGTAGCCGAGCAGCAGGCACAGGAAGGTCGCGGTACCGGCGTACAGCAGGGACCGCGTGAACTGCGGCCAGTACTCCGTGAAGGCCCCCCAGTAGGTCTGGAAGTGCCAGGTGACCTCGAAGCCCTTCTCCAGGGAGCCGGTCTGTACGGAGGTGGAGGCCTGGTAGACCATCGGCAGCGCGAAGAAGACGAGCAGCCAGAGGATGCCGGGCAGGAGCAGCCAGTACGGGACGAGCCGCTTGCGGGCGGCCGGCTTCCGTATCGCCGGCTTGTTTGCGGCGGCGACGGGTGGTGCTTCCGTGGTCGTCACGCGGCGTCCTCCACCTTTTCCACGCCCGCGTCGATGTCCTGTGCCGCGTCCAGGCCGAAGGTGTGGGCCGGGTTCCAGTGCAGGACGACCTCGGCGCCCGGCGCCAGCCGGGAGTCGCGCTCGATGTTCTGCTCGTACACCTGGAGGCCCCGGCCGGCCGGGCCGTCCACGACGTACTGCGTGGAGACGCCGATGAAGGAGGTGGCGACGATCCGGCCGGTGACCCGGTTGCGTCCGGTGGCGATCGCGCTCGCGTCGTCGGCGTGAGCGAGCGAGATCTTCTCCGGGCGGATGCCGACGAGCAGTTTCCCGCCGGTCGCGGTGGGGGCGGAGCACCGGTCGGCGGGCAGCCGCAGCGTGGCGCCGCCGGCGGTGACGGTGAGGTCGGAACCGGCCTCGGCCACCTCGGCCTGGATGAGGTTGGAGGTGCCGAGGAAGTTGGCGACGAAGGTGGTGCGCGGGTTCTCGTAGAGGTCGGCGGGGGCGCCGAGCTGCTCGACGCGGCCGCCGTTCATCACCGCGACCGTGTCGGCCATGGTCATGGCCTCCTCCTGGTCGTGGGTGACGTGGACGAAGGTGATGCCGACCTCGGTCTGGATGCGCTTGAGCTCCAGCTGCATCTGGCGGCGCAGCTTGAGATCGAGGGCGCCGAGCGGCTCGTCGAGGAGGAGCACCTGCGGGTGGTTGATGAGCGCGCGGGCGACGGCGACGCGCTGCTGCTGGCCACCGGAGAGCTGGTGCGGCTTGTGCCTGGCCTTGTCGCCGAGCTGGACGAGCTCCAGCATCTCGTCGACCTGCTTCTTCACGGACTGCACACCGCGGCGGCGCAGCCCGAAGGCGACGTTCTCGTAGATGCTCAGGTGCGGGAAGAGCGCGTAGCTCTGGAAGACGGTGTTGACCGGCCGCTTGTAGGGGGGCAGGTCGGTGACGTCCGTGTCGCCGAGGTGGACGGTGCCCGTGGTGGGCTCCTCCAGGCCGGCGATCATGCGCAGGGTGGTGGTCTTGCCGCAGCCGGAGGCGCCGAGGAGGGCGAAGAAGGAGCCCTGCGGGACGGTGAGGTCCAGGGGGTGGACGGCGGTGAAGGAGCCGTACGTCTTGCTGATCCCGGAGAGGCGGACGTCGCCGCCGGTGTTCGTGCTGTCAGTCATGGGTTGCGGTCCCAGGTTCTCTGAAGGTGTGGACGGCGTGCTCAGGCACCGATGAGCTTGGCGAACTTCTCCTCGTACGCCGTCTCTTCCTCGCCGCTGAGAGAGCGGAAGGCGCGCGACTTCGCGGCCATCGCCTTGTCCGGGACGATCAGGGTGTTCGCCGCCAGGGCGGGGTCGATCTTGGCCAGCTCGTCGCGTACGCCCTCGACCGGGCAGACGTAGTTGATGTACGCGGCGAGCTGCGCGGCGTTCGGAAGCTCGTAGTAGTAGTCGATGAGCTTCTCGGCGTTGGTCTTGTGCCGGGCGTTCGCCGGGACCAGGAGGTTGTCGGTGGAGGTCATGTAGCCGGCCGCCGGGATCGCGAAGGCGATGTCGGGGTTGTCGGCCTGGAGCTGGATGACGTCGCCGGCCCAGGCGAGGCAGGCGGCGATGTCGCCCTTGTTGAGGTCGCCGGTGTAGTCGTTGCCCGTGAAGCGGCGTATCTGCTGGGTGTCGACGGCCTTCTGGAGGCGGCCGGCCGCCGCGTCGAAGTCGGCGTCGGTGAACGTCCCCGGGTCCTTGCCCATGTCGAGGAGCGTCATGCCGATCGAGTCGCGCATCTCGGACAGGAACGCCACCCGCCCCTTCAGCTTGGGGTCGTCGAGCAGCTGGGTGACGGAGTCGACCTTCCGGCCGCCGGTGGCCTTCTTGTTGTACGCGATGACCGTGGAGATGCCGGTCCAGGGGTACGAGTGGGAGCGCCCCGGGTCCCAGTCGGGCCGGCGGAACTGGTTCGACAGGTTCGCGTAGGCGTTCGGCAGGTTCGCCGGGTCGAGCTTCTGGGCCCAGCCGAGGCGGATGATGCGGGCGGCGAGCCAGTCGGTGACGCAGATCAGGTCGCGGCCGGTGTCCTGGCCGGCGGCGAGCTGCGGCTTGACCTTGCCGAAGAACTCGACGTTGTCGTTGATGTCCTCGGTGTACTTGACCGTGATCCCGGTGCGCTTGGTGAACGCCTCCAGGGTGGGGCGGTGCTTCTCGTCCTCGCTGATGTCGATGTACTGCGTCCAGTTGGAGAAGGCGAGCTGCTTCTCCTTCGCCGAGAAGTCGGTGGAGGCGGGACCCTCGCCCTCGCGCTTGGCGGGTGGGATGCCACAGGCGGTCAGGCCGGTGAGTCCGCCGAGCGTGAGCGCGCCGACGCCCGAGGCGCGCAGCATCGAACGGCGGGTGAGGGCTCCTCTGCCGTTCGTCAGACTGCGCCGCATCGCGGCGAGTTGTGCCGCGGACAGGCTGTCGGGCTCGTACTGCTCCATGCGCTGTTGCCTTTCGGTGCGGGCCGTTACGGGCTATCGGTCCCCGAAGATCGTGCGGTGCCAGTCCTTCCGGGCGACCGCCGTGTTGTCGTACATCACGTGCTTGACCTGCGTGTACTCCTCGAAGGAGTAGGTTGACATGTCCTTTCCGAAGCCGGATGCCTTGTAGCCCCCGTGCGGCATCTCGCTGATGATCGGGATGTGGTCGTTGACCCAGACGCAGCCCGCCTTGATCGCGCGGGTGGCGAGACCGGCGCGGTAGACGTCCCGCGTCCACGCCGACGCCGCCAGGCCGTACGGAGTGTCGTTGGCCAGCCGGATGCCCTCCTCGTCGCTGTCGAAGGGCAGCACGACGAGCACCGGGCCGAAGATCTCGGCCTGGACGATCTCGCTGTCCTGCGCGGCCCCCGTGATCAGCGTCGGCCGGTAGTAGGCGCCGTCGTTGTGGGGCGCCACGCCGCCGGTGACGACGGTGGCGTACGCGCGGGCGCGGTCCACGAAGGCGGCGACGCGGTCGCGCTGGGCGTGGCTGATGAGCGGCCCGAGGTCGGTGCTCTCCTCGAACGGGTCGCCCAGCCGCACGCTCGCCATCAGGTCGCCGACCTGCTCCACGAAGGCGTCGTACAGCGGGCGCTGCACGTAGGCGCGGGTGGCGGCGGTGCAGTCCTGGCCGGTGTTGATGAGCGCGCCGGCGACCGCGCCGTGGACGGCGGCCCCCAGGTCGGCGTCGTCGAAGACGACGAAGGGCGCCTTGCCGCCGAGTTCGAGGTGGAGGCGCTTGACGGTGGCGGTGGCGATCTCGGCGACGCGCTTGCCGACGGCGGTGGACCCGGTGAACGACGTCATCGCGACGTCCGGGTGCCCCACCAGATGCTCGCCCGCCTCCCGCCCCGCGCCGGTGACGATGTTGACGACGCCGTCCGGGATGCCCGCGTCCGTGGCCGCTCGCGCGAACATCAGCGAGGTCAGGGGGGTGAGCTCGGCGGGCTTCAGCACGATGGTGTTGCCCGCGGCGATGGCCGGCAGGACCTTCCAGGCGGCCATCTGGAGCGGGTAGTTCCAGGGCGCGATGGACCCGACGACGCCGATGGGTTCACGGCGGACGTACGAGGTGTGGTCGCCGCTGTACTCCCCCGCCGACTGGCCCTGGAGGTGGCGGGCCGCGCCCGCGAAGAAGGCGGTGTTGTCGACGGTGCCGGGCACGTCGAACTCACGCGTCAGCTTGATGGGCTTGCCGCACTGGAGCGACTCCGCCTGCGCGAACTCCTCGGCCCGCTCGGCGAGTACGCCCGCGAAGCGGTGCATCGCCTCGGACCGCTCGCCCGGGGTCGCCCCCGCCCAGCCGGGCAGCGCGTCGCGAGCGGCGGCGACGGCCGCGTCCACGTCGGCCGTTCCGGCGAGCTCGTAGGTGAGGACGTCCTCGCCGGTGGCGGGGTCCACGACGGTGTGCGTACGCCCGGAGGTGCCTGCCTGCGATCGTCCTCCGATGTACTGCGCACCGGCCGCGAAGCGGTCCCGTACGTCCTTCACCTGGAAGCGGTTGCCCATGACGCTCTCCGTTGTCCCGGCTCGAATTGAGTGCCGATCCTGACAGAGGCACGACTGCCCAACAAGGGATTCCGTTGTTGCCTTTTGGTTACGCGACGGAATCGGTCGACCATGTGTCGCGCGGGCGCGGGAAACCCGCTACGGAGTGTCCGTGGCGGCTGTCAGACTCCCGTGCATGGAGAAGATCGAGGACCTGTTGGCGCAGGTCAACCGGGGTAAGCGGGTGAAGTACCTGCACTTCTGGGGCCACCGCCCGAGACCGGACGGCACGATCGGCGCGAGCTGCCTGAGTCAGTGGTGGCCGGCACCGTTCACCGTCGACGGCGTGCGGTACGCGACGGCCGAGCACTGGATGATGGCCGAGAAGGCGAGGCTCTTCGGCGACGCGGACGCCGAGCGCCAGGCCATCGAGGCGCGGAGCCCCGCGGCCGCGAAGAAGGCGGGGCGGCTGGTGCGGGGCTTCGACGAGGCGATATGGGCCCGCCAGCGGTTCGCCATCGTGGTCGAGGGCAGCGTCCACAAGTTCGGCGGACACCCCGAGCTGCGGGAGTACCTGCTCGCCACCGGAAACCGCGTCCTGGTCGAGGCCAGCCCCGTGGACCGCGTCTGGGGCATCGGCCTCGCCGCCACGGACCCCGGCGCCTCGAACCCCGCCCAGTGGCGGGGCCTCAACCTCCTGGGCTTCGCCCTGATGCAGGCGCGGGCGCGGTTGGCTTGAGGGTCGGCGGAGTTGGGCCTCGGCTTGCCGCCCGGTGGGCGCGGGGCGGGTGCCGGGGGCTCCGGTGGGGGGCGGCCGGACTCTCGTTCACCGCGCTTCGCGCGCGTTCAGTCGTTTTACGTCCGGCCACCCCCCACGCTCCGCCCCCGTCCCCCTCGCGACCCTGGTCCCTCCCGCCGCCGTGCGCGTACTCCCCGGTGGGCGGGGAACCCACTCCGTCCCGCAGACGCGGTACGGCCTCGGGGTGGGGCCGTGCAGGGTCGTCCCCGCAGACGCCGGCAGTGCCGTGACCGTTCCGCGTCCGTACGCACCCAAGGCCGCCGGCGTCGAGGAGTCGGAGGGGGCCCCGCACCGCCACCCACCGGCGGCAGCCGCCCCACGGAAGCGCGACCGCGCCGGAACCGCAAGCCGCCGCACCTCAATCCGCCGCCCCGGGGTTAGTCGCGCGAAACCACCAGCGACGTCGCGAACGGGTCGCTGTCGTCCTCGGAGTTCTCGCTCTGGACGATCGCCCAGACGATGAACGCCAGGAACGCCGCGCTGATCACCGTGCCGATCACGCCCAGGATGATGCCCGCCGTCGCCATCTCGCTGTTCGTGGCCTCGCCGCGCTGGACGCGCTTGCGGCCGACGATGCCGAAGATCAGGGCCAGGATGCCCGGGATGATGCCGAGCCCGTAGAAGCAGAATCCGACGACGGCGATGATGCCGAGGACCATCGCCGCGATGCCCAGGCCGTTGGAGGGGCCGGGCGCCCAGCCGGTGTGGCGGCCGTAGGCCGGGTAGGCCGGGGCCGCCGGGGCGGGATAGGGCTGGGTGGGGTAGCCGTAGCCGTACCCCCCGGCGTGCGTCGGCGCCGAGGCGGGCGCCGGGTAGCCGTACGGCCCCGGGGCCGGCTGGGCGGGCCCGCCGGGGGCTATGGGCGGCGGCGGTATCTCCCCGCCCGTCGGCATGGACGTCACCGTCGGCTGCTCGTGGACCGCCGGCGGCTTGACCGGCTCGACCCGGTCCTGGGGCGGCCTGCTGTCCGGCGGAGCCCAGGGATCGTTCGCTTCGCTGTTCTCTGGCATGGGCCTCCCCCATCGTGTCCCGCCATGCTAACGACCGCCCTACGATGATCCCTGACCAGCCCGGCCGCGCACCCAGGAGGCCCCGATGACCGATCCGCTCCCCTTCATCGCGGGGCTCCCCAAGGCCGAGCTCCACGTCCACCACGTCGGCTCCGCCTCCCCCCGTATCGTCGCCGAACTGGCCGCCCGCCACCCGGACTCCAAGGTGCCCACGGACCCCGAGGCGCTCGTCGACTACTTCGTCTTCACCGACTTCGCGCACTTCATCGAGGTGTACCTGTCGGTGGTGGACCTGATCAGGACCCCGGAGGACGTCCGGCTGCTCACCTACGAGGTCGCCCGTGACATGGCCCGGCAGAACATCCGGTACGCCGAGTTGACGGTCACTCCGTTCAGCTCGACGCGGCGCGGCATCGACGAGAAGGCGTTCATGGCGGCCATCGAGGACGCCCGCCTCGCGGCCGAGAGGGAGCTCGGGGTCATCCTGCGCTGGTGCTTCGACATCCCCGGCGAGGCCGGTCTGGAGGCCGCCGAGGAGACCGCGCGGCTCGCGGTCGACCTGCGCCCGGAGGGCCTGGTGTCGTTCGGGCTGGGCGGCCCGGAGATCGGGGTGGGGCGCGCGCAGTTCAAGCCGTACTTCGACCGGGCCATCGCGGCCGGCCTGCACTCGGTGCCGCACGCGGGTGAGACGACCGGGCCGCAGACCATCTGGGACGCGCTGCGGGAGCTGCGCGCCGAGCGCATCGGCCACGGCACCAGCGCGCCGCAGGACCATGAGCTGCTGGCGTACCTCGCCGAGCACCGGATCCCGCTGGAGGTGTGCCCGACGTCCAACATCGCCACCCGCGCGGTCACCGACATCGACCGGCACCCGATCAGGGAGATGGTCGCCGCCGGGGTGCTGGTCACCGTCAACTCCGACGACCCGCCGATGTTCGGCACGGACCTCAATCACGAGTACGCGGTCGCCGCCCGGCTGCTGGAGCTGGACGAGCGCGGCATCGCGGAGCTCGCCAAGAACGCCGTCGAGGCGTCGTTCCTGGACGCGGCCGGCAAGGCGCGGATCGCCGCCGAGATCGACGAGTACACCGCCGCGTGGCTCGCCCGGTAGGCGCGGTGCGTCCCGTCACCGTCGTCGCGCACCGGGGCGACCCGTACCGCGTCCGCGAGAACACGGCGGCGTCGATCCGTGCGGCGCTCGCGCGGGGCGCGGACGCCGTCGAGATCGACGTACGGCTCACCCGCGACGGCGTCCCGGTCCTGCTCCACGACGACACGCTGAAGCGGCTGTGGGGCGTGGACCGGCCGCTGGACCGGCTCACCCTCGCCGAGGTGCGGGAGCTGACCGGCGCGGAGGGCGTGCCCACGCTGGCGGAGGCGCTGGACGCGATCGGCGGCGGGCACCGGGTGATGATCGACCTGCCCGGCGCCACGGAGGCGGCGGTGCGGACCATCGTCGGCACGGTGCACGACTGCGGCGCGGCGGAGCGCGTGTACTACTGCGCCGGCGCCGCCGCGATGCTGCCGGTGCGGGCGGCCGACCCGGCCGCCGAGATCGCGCTGACGTGGACGACGCTGGCCCCGCCGCGCCCCGTCCTGCTCGACGCGGTGGCGCCGCGCTGGCTCAACTACCGCTTCGGCCTGGTCAGCCGCGCGCTGACCGAGCGCGTCCACCGCGACGGGCTGCTGGTCTCGGCGTGGACCGCCGACACCCGCAGGACCATGCGCCGGCTGGTGGCGTGCGGGGTGGACTCGATCACCACCAATCGCGTGGACACGCTCGTCTCGGTGCTGCGCGGCCCGTAGGGCCTGTCTTTCGGATCAAGCCGGATCAGGGAGCGGGGTCTGGGGGTCCCCCCAGGCGAAGCCGAGGGGGAGCGTGCAGACGCAAGGCGGAGGAGGGAGCCACTGCGGTGGGGGCACCTCCCGTGCCCGCAGGGCTACGGGGGACATTGGCGACCGACGACAACGCGGCAGATGTGCGTGCCAGACCCGCGAGCCCGGCAAGATCCGGAAGACAGGCCCTGAGCGGATCAGACGGGCAGCATGGGCCGCACCCCGCCGACGGGGGCGGTGAGCGACTCCAGGCGCTTGATCATGCGGTGGACGATCAGCAGCGGGATGACGCCGAAGACCCCGAAGGACATGTCGATCACCGACCACCAGAAGGGGATGTCGCGGATGGGTCCGCAGATCAGCGCCAGCGGGATGATCCCGGCGCAGGCGATCATGCCGAACTCGATGACCCAGATGTTGCGTACGGGGTCGCGGTACGGGCCGTAGAAGGCGACCGCGATGACGAGGTGCGCGAAGGCGAGCCAGTCGGTGCCGTAGAGGAGGAAGGGGTAGCGCTGGTCGGCGGTGTCGAGGCCGGCGCGGACGCGCCCGATCCACTCCGCCAGACCGGGGAAGGCGTCGGCGACGGGTGACGCCCAGCCGTTCAGGGCGCTCTCGGCGAGGTGCAGTTCGGTGACGAGCGGAAAGGCCGTCAGGCCGCTCAGCACCAGACAGACGATGAAAAACACCAACCACACGCGTATACGCCGCAGAAGGGCGCGGGTCTCGCTCATGTCCGCAGCGTACGCCGGGGTTTACGCGGCCTTTACCCCGCCCCCGGTATCGCGCCCGCGCGTCCGCCCACCGTCCGCGCCGGTCGTCCGGCGTCCCCGTGTGCGAAGATCCGAGCGTGCAACCGATCACCGCTGAAGACCCCGCCTGGATAGGCCCGTACCGCCTTCTCGGACGCCTGGGAGAAGGCGGGATGGGGCGTGTGTACCTCGCGCGCAGCGAGGGCGGCCGGACCGTCGCCGTGAAACTGGTCCTCCGCCAGCTGGCGCAGGACGGCGAGTTCCGGCAGCGGTTCGCCCAGGAGGTGGCCGCGGCGCGGCGGGTCGGCGGGCGGTGGACGGCGCCGGTGCTCGACGCCGACACCGGGGCGGCGATGCCGTGGGTGGCGACCGGGTACATCCCGGGCCCCTCCCTCTCGGAGGTCGTCGGCAAGGACCACGGGCCCCTGCCCGAGGCGTCGGTGCGCGCCCTGGCGAGCGGACTGTCCCAGGCGCTGGAGTCCATCCACTCCGTGGGCCTGGTGCACCGCGACCTGAAGCCGTCCAACGTGCTGGTGACCGTGGACGGTCCGCGGGTGATCGACTTCGGTATCGCCCGCGCGCTGGACGCGGCCGGCACCGCCGGCGACGTGAAAACCCGCACGGGCGCGGTCGTCGGCTCCCCCGGGTTCATGTCGCCGGAGCAGGTGCGCGGCGAGTCCATCACCCCCGCGTCGGACGTGTTCTGCCTGGGCGCGGTGCTCGCGTACGCGGCGACCGGGCGCACGCCGTTCGGCAGCCTCGACAGCGGCGTGCACAGCGTGATGTACCGGATCGTGCAGGAGGAACCGGACCTGACGGGTGTGCCGCCGAGGCTCGCCGGGCTCGTCCGGGCCTGTCTGATCAAGGATCCGGCCGGCCGGCCGTCGGTCGCGGAGCTGATCGAGGCCACGCGGGACGCCGAGCCCGCCGGGGCCTGGCTGCCGGGCGCGCTGCTCGCCCAGCTCGGGCAGCGGGCGGCGCGGTTGCTGGACGCGGAGGCGCCCGCGTCGGCGGCCGCCACCGCCGTGCCCCGACCCGCCCCGGGGCCGGCGCTTCAGCCGCTACCGCAGCGGCCGACGCCGCCGCCGCACAGCGGGTCGCCGTACGCTCCCACGGCGTTCCCGACCCCGCCTCCGGGGCCCGGCGGCCCGTATCCGTACACGCACCGGCCCACGCCGCCCCCGGCCACCCGGCCGGGCATGAGCGGCGGGAAGATCACGCTGCTCGTCCTCGGCATCGTGTTCGGGCTGCCGCTGGCGGTGATCGTGCTGCTGATCATCATCGGCGTGCTCGTCGGCGAGGACGAGGACCCCGCGGCCAAGGACCCGGTGGGCGCCGTGCCGAGCACGTACCTCGGCGCCTGGGAGGGCGTAATGGGGTCGGGGCCCGAGAACGAGTTCACGGGGCGCTTCGACATCGTGCAGGGGCAGAAGGACGAGGTGGTCGCCACGGTCACGTACACCCTGCCCTCCGCGCTCTGCCAGGACCGCGTCCCGCTGGTCTCCGCCGGCCGCGAGAAGATCGTCCTGGGCGCGGGGACCAGGACCAAGCACGTACCGGAGGACACGAAGGGCTGCGACGAGCCGTCCCCGGAGCAGACCACCCTCACGGCGCAGCCGGACGGCACGCTGCTGTGGCAGGCGGGGGCCGAGTCGGCGACGCTGCGCCGGGCCGAGGAGAGCGAGACCGCCGTGCACCCGAAGTTCGTGGGCACCTGGGACCTGCGGACCACGCCCGCCGCCAACAGCCTGCGGCTGACGATCGAGCAGGGCGCCATCGGCGTTCAGGTCGCCTCGGCGACCGGTACGGGCTCGGGTGCCTTCAAGGACTGCCAGTGGCGGGCCGAGCTGTCGGGTGCGCAGAGCGACCGGATCGTCCTCGGCCCGCTCGTCTCGGTCAAGGGCACCTGCCGCGCCCTGGGCTCGATGGTGATCACGCCGGCGGGCGACGGGAAGCTCTACGCGAGCCGGGCGGAGGCGCCGGGGGGTGCCGGCGGCAAGGAGGAGCTCGTCCGGGTCGCGACCGCGACCGGCGGCCCGGGGGTCGCGGGCTGACCGCGGGCGTCGTCGCCGGCGGCCCGGAGATCGCCTACTGACCGTGGGCGTCGTCCTCGTCCGCCTCGACTCCCTTGAGCGGTTCGCCGCCGCTCGTTCCCTCGCCGGGGCGGTACCCCTCGGCGGCGCTCGCCGTACCGGGGACGGTGCGCCGGCCCGCCTGGCGCTCGGCGCCGGAGTGGGCTCCAGGCTCGTTCTCGGCCCGCTCGCGGGCGCGTTCCTGCGGGGACTGTGGCTTCTTGTCGTTCATGGTCCGCGAGTACCCGGGGGCCGGTCGGCCATACGCCGGAAAAACGGAAGCGGGCGGACCGGGAAACCCGGCCCGCCCGCGACGGGATGCTGTGGGGATCAGCCCAGCGAGGTCATCACGTGCTTGATGCGCGTGTAGTCCTCGAAGCCATACGCCGACAGGTCCTTGCCGTAACCCGACTTCTTGAAGCCGCCGTGCGGCATCTCCGCGACCAGCGGGATGTGGGTGTTGATCCAGACGCAGCCGAAGTCCAGGTTCTTCGACAGGCGCATGGCGCGGGCGTGGTCCTTGGTCCAGACGGAGGAGGCGAGGGCGTACTCGACGCCGTTCGCGTACTCGAGGGCCTGGTCCTCGTCCGTGAAGGACTGGACGGTGATGACCGGGCCGAAGACCTCGTTCTGGATGATCTCGTCGTCCTGCTGGAGGCCGGAGACGACGGTCGGGGCGTAGAAGTAGCCCTTGTCGCCGACCCGGTGGCCGCCCGCCTCGACCTTGGCGTGGGCGGGGAGGCGCTCGATGAAGCCGCTGACCTGCTTGAGCTGGTTGGCGTTGTTGAGCGGGCCGTACAGCACGTCCTCGTCGTCCGGCCGGCCGGTCTTCGTCTCGGCGGCGGCCTTGGCGAGCGCGGCGACGAACTCGTCGTGGATGGACTCCTGGACGAGCACGCGGGTGGCCGCGGTGCAGTCCTGGCCGGCGTTGAAGAAGCCCGCGACGGAGATGTCCTCGACGGCCTTGGCGATGTCGGTGTCCTCGAAGACGACGACCGGCGCCTTGCCGCCCAGTTCCAGGTGGACGCGCTTGACGTCCTTGGCGGCGGACTCGGCGACCTGCATGCCGGCGCGTACGGAGCCGGTGATGGAGGCCATCGCGGGGGTCGGGTGCTCGACCATGGCGCGGCCGGTGTCGCGGTCGCCGCAGATGACGTTGAAGACGCCCTTGGGGACGATCGAGCCGATGATCTCGGCCATGAGCACGGTGGACGCCGGGGTGGTGTCCGACGGCTTGAGGACGACGGTGTTGCCCGCGGCGAGGGCCGGGGCGAACTTCCAGACGGCCATCATCATCGGGTAGTTCCACGGCGCGACCTGGGCGCAGACGCCGACCGGCTCGCGCCGGATGATCGAGGTCATGCCCTCCATGTACTCACCGGCGGACTTGCCCTCCAGCAGGCGGGCGGCACCGGCGAAGAACCGGATCTGGTCCACCATCGGGGGGACCTCTTCGGTGCGGGTGAGCGCGAGGGGCTTGCCCGTGTTCTCGGACTCGGCGGCGATGAGGTCCTCGGCGCGCTCCTCGAAGGCGTCCGCGATCTTGAGGAGGACCTTCTGGCGCTCCGCCGGCGTGGTGTCCCGCCAGGCGGGGAAGGCGGCCGCGGCGGCTTCCATGGCGGCGTCGACGTCGGCCTGCCCGGACAGCGGGGAAGTGGCGTACACCTCGCCGGTGGCCGGGTTGACCACGTCGATGGTCCGTCCGTCGGCGGCGTCCCGGAACTCCCCGTTGATGTAGTTGCGCAGACGACGCAGCTCGGTGGTCACTTGCCACCCCTCCTGTCGATCTCGTGGTGCTCGGTGACTCAATGTCCGAAGTCCAAGTAGTGGACAGGCCCACCCTAGTCGCTGCGGTGACGGTTTCGACAGGCCCGACGCCCCAGAACTTCGGATTCAGTGGTATTCGATCACCGCAACAACGAATTTCCTCGTTCTCGGCTTGCGCGAGTGACGAGACTCGGTGCACAGTGGATGCGTGGCCAGTCGAAGCGCAGAGACCAGGACCGGGAATGGATCGTCCCCCGCGATCGATGCCGTGTCCCTGGCGATCATCGAACAGCTCCAGGAGGACGGACGCCGTCCGTACGCCGCCATCGGCAAGGCCGTCGGCCTCTCCGAGGCGGCCGTGCGCCAGCGCGTCCAGAAGCTCCTCGACCAAGGCGTCATGCAGATCGTCGCCGTCACCGACCCGCTCACCGTGGGCTTCCGGCGGCAGGCGATGGTCGGCATCAACGTCGAAGGCGATGTGGAGCAGGTCGCGGACGCCGTGACGGCCATGGCCGAGTGCGAGTACGTGGTGATGACCGCGGGCTCGTTCGACCTCATGGTGGAGATCGTCTGCGAGGACGACGACCACCTGCTGGATGTGATCAACAGGCGCATCCGCACACTCCCCGGCGTGCGCTCCACCGAGAGCTTCGTCTACCTCAAGCTCAAGAAGCAGACCTATATGTGGGGAACCCGATAGCCGTGAGCAAGGACCTCTCCAAGACCGCCTACGACCACTTGTGGATGCACTTCACCCGCATGTCGTCGTACGAGAACAGCCCCGTCCCCACCATCGTCCGCGGTGAGGGCACCTACATCTACGACGACAAGGGCAAGCGCTACCTCGACGGCCTCGCCGGCCTCTTCGTGGTCCAGGCCGGCCACGGCCGCAAGGAGCTCGCCGAGGTCGCCGCCAAGCAGGCCCAGGAGCTCGCCTTCTTCCCGGTGTGGTCCTACGCCCACCCGAAGGCCGTCGAGCTGGCCGAGCGCCTCGCCAACGAAGCCCCGGGCGACCTCAACAAGGTCTTCTTCACCACCGGTGGCGGCGAGGCGGTCGAGACCGCCTGGAAGCTCGCCAAGCAGTACTTCAAGCTGGTCGGCAAGCCCACCAAGTACAAGGTCATCTCCCGCGCGGTCGCCTACCACGGCACCCCGCAGGGCGCCCTGTCGATCACCGGCCTGCCGGGCCTGAAGGCCCCCTTCGAGCCGCTGGTCCCCGGCGCGCACAAGGTGCCGAACACCAACATCTACCGCGCGCCGCTCTTCGGCGACGACCCGGAGGCCTTCGGCCGCTGGGCCGCCGACCAGATCGAGCAGCAGATCCTCTTCGAGGGCCCCGACACCGTCGCGGCCGTCTTCCTGGAGCCGGTGCAGAACGCCGGTGGCTGCTTCCCGCCGCCGCCCGGGTACTTCCAGCGCGTGCGCGAGATCTGCGACCAGTACGACGTGCTGCTCGTCTCCGACGAGGTCATCTGCGCCTTCGGCCGCCTGGGCACGACCTTCGCCTGTGACAAGTTCGGCTACGTGCCGGACATGATCACCTGCGCCAAGGGCATGACCTCGGGGTACTCCCCGATCGGTGCCTGCATCATCTCGGACAAGCTCGCCGAGCCGTTCTACAAGGGTGACAACACCTTCCTGCACGGCTACACCTTCGGCGGCCACCCGGTCTCCGCGGCGGTCGGTCTCGCGAACCTCGACATCTTCGAGAACGAGAAGCTCAACCAGCACGTGCTCGACAACGAGGGCAACTTCCTGTCGACCCTGCAGAAGCTGCACGACCTGCCGATCGTCGGCGACGTCCGCGGCAACGGCTTCTTCTACGGCATCGAGCTCGTCAAGGACAAGGTCACCAAGGAGTCGTTCAACGACGACGAGACCGAGCGCGTCCTGTACGGCTTCCTGTCCAAGGCGCTGTTCGACAACGGTCTGTACTGCCGTGCCGACGACCGTGGCGACCCGGTCATCCAGCTGGCTCCGCCGCTGATCTCGAACCAGTCCACGTTCGACGAGATCGAGCAGATCCTCCGGGCCACCCTCACCGAGGCCTGGACGAAGCTCTGATCGCAGAAACGTTCCGGGACCGCCCTCACGGTCCCTGATCGTCCGATCGTAGGCTGAACGCGGCCCGGGTCTGCCCCATCTGAGTGATGTGGGCGGCCCGGGCCGCGTGCTTTTCATACACCCGGTCATGTATTCCTACGGTGCGCAGTGACCGATCGGCCCTGACCTTCGTTCCCCCATACGGGGGAATCCGATACCGAGCTGAGACCGAGGTGTACGCCATGGTGGCCCCGCCGGACAACGACGTGCTCTGGGCGCGTTCCCTCCACCACACCCACAGCGGCTCCCCCGCCCTCAGCGGCGTCTCGCTCGGTGTGCGCGAGGGCGAGATCCTCGCCGTGACGGGCCCCCGGGGGTGCGGCAAAACGACACTGCTGCGCTGCCTGTCCGGCCAGCTCGTCCCCCAGGACGGCGAGGTCTGGTTCAACAGCGCCCCCGTCCACACCATGAACGCCCTCCAGCGCGAGCGGCTGCGCCGCGACCGGCTCGGCTGGATCGACCCGCACCCCACCCTCGTCCCCGAGCTGCGCGCCTGGGAGAACGCCGCCCTGCCGCTGCTACTGCGCGGCTCCTCGCACCGCGCCGCCAAGGCCGCCGCGATGGAGTGGCTGGAGCGGCTCGACATCGGCGACTGCGCCCGCAAGCGCCCCGCCGCGCTGCTCCAGGCACAGCGCCAGCGCGTCGCCATCGCCCGCGCCCTGGTGCCCATGCCGGCGGTGCTCTTCGCCGACGAGCCCACCGCGCCCCTGCACCGTGCCGACCGGGCGCAGGTGCTGCGCACGCTGACCGCCGCGGCCCGCTCGCACCGCATCACGGTGATCCTCGCCACGCACGACGCGGACGTGGCCGCAGTCGCCGACCGCACCCTCCACCTCCTCGACGGGCGGCGCGTCAACGCCGACGCCGTACGGCTCCACGACGCGGAGGGGCGCGACGCGTGCTCGCTCTCCGTCTAGCCCTGGGCGCCCACCCGCTGGTCCTGCTCCGCCGGCTGCTCGTCGCGGCCGCCTCGGCCGGGGTCGGCTTCCTGCTGCTGTGCGCGCTGGGGTACGCCGTCGGCCACCCCGGCGACTCCGCCGCGGCCCTGCGCCGCCTGCTGTGGTGCGCGCTGCCGCTGGCGGCGACCGTGCACCTCGCCGTCGCCGTGGCTCGTACGGACCCCGGTACGCGGCCGCGCCCGGGGCTGTCGGCGATCGGGCTCGGCCCGGCGCGGCTGACCGCGCTCGCCGCCGCGTCGACCGCCGTGTCCAGCGCGCTCGGCTCGGCGGTCGCGCTGCTGGTCTTCCTGCACCTGCGCGGCGACCTCACCGGCCTGCCGTTCGACGGGGCGGCGTCCGAGCTGCTGGCCGCCGGGCAACCGCTGCCCCTGGCGGGAGCCCTCACCCTGCTCGCCGTCGTCCCGCTGACCGCCTCCGCGGCGGCGGCCCTGGCGCTGCGCCCGCGCCGCACGCCGCTCCCTCGGGACGGGGCCGCCCCGCAGGAGCACGAGGAGCCGGCGCGCCGCCCCCTGACCACACCGGCCGACCTGCCGTGGGGCGTGGCCCTGATGGCGGTGGGCCTCGCCCTCGGGACGTACGCGGCGCGCGGCGCCTCCGCCGAGGCGGCGGTGCCTCCCCGGGGCGTGCTGGCCGGCTGGGTGCTCACCGCCGTGGGCCTCGCCCTCACCGGGCCAGGCGTCACCCATCTGTGCGGGCGGGCCCTCCAGGCGCTGCGCCCGGGCGCCACCCGGCTGCTGGCCGGGCGGGGGCTGATGGCGGAGGCGCGGCGCATCGGGCGGCCGCTGGGCGTGGCCTGCGCGGTGGCGTCCGCGACCCTTACCGCGACGCTGCTGTACGGCGACGGGGGCGTGCGCCCCTTCGGCCCGCTGACCGGGCTCGGCGCGAGCCTGGTCCTCGGCTGCACGGCGGCCACCCTGCTCACGGCGGCGCTGGAGTCGCGCCAGACCCGCGTCGACACCAAGGACGCGCTGCTGCGCCTGGGTGCCTCGCGCGGCCTGCTGCGCATGGCGGCGGCCCTGCGCGCGCTGGTGCTGCTGGTGGTGTTCGCGCCGCTGACGTGGGCGGTCGCGGAGCTCGTGGTGCTGCCGCTGCGCCGGTGAGGCCGCGGGGGGCGCCGGGGCCGCGCCGCCGCGTACCGGCACGCTGGTCGTAGGGGACCGTCCGTCTCCGGAACGACCCCGGGGCCTCGGTCCTTCGGAGGGCCGATCAAGGGACGGGCCCGCCGGAGGAGGTGGCCGCAGCGCCCGCTCCTTAGCGTGATCCCCATGAACCGACTGCCACGCGGCGCCACCGCCGCCCTGATCGGCCTGTCCCTCCTCGCCCTCGGTGCGGGACCGGCCCAGGCCTTACCCCCGGCCTCCGCCACTTCCGCCGCCTCCGCCCCTGCCGCCTCCACCTCCGCCTCCGCCCCTGCCGCCTCCACCTCCGCCTCCACCTCCGCCTCCGCCTCCGCCTCCGCCGACGGCCACCACGTACGCCTCGCACTGCCCCGCCCCACCGGACCCCTGGCCGTGGGGCGCGACACCCTGCACTTGGTGGACACCGGCCGCCCCGACCCGTGGGTCCCGGAGGCGGGGGCGCGGGAGCTGATGGTCTCGCTGTACTACCCGGCCCGCCCCGGGCGCGGCCGGACGGCGCCGTACATGACCACCGCGGAGGCGCGGGCCTTCCTGGAGGACCGGGACCTGGCCGGCACGGTGCCCGCCGAGACCCTCGGCGGCACCCGCACGCACGCCCGCCTGGGGGCGGCCCCCGTACGCGGCACGTTCCCCCTCGTCGTCCTGTCGCCCGGCTTCACCGTCAACCGCGCGACCCTCACGCTGCTCGCCGAGGACCTGGCCGCCCGGGGGTACGTCGTGGCCGCCGTCGACCACGCCTACGTGTGGGTGGGCACCGCGTTCCCGGGCGGGCGGCTCCTCACCTGTGCCGCCTGCGACAAGGTGCGGGAGGCCGGCTACGGCGCCGTGCCCCGCGTCCGTGCCCAGGACGTCTCCTTCCTGATCGACCGGCTGACCAACCCCCACCCGGCCTGGCGGCACGCGCGACTGATCGACCGCACGAGGATCGGCATGGCGGGCCACTCCATCGGCGGCGCCTCCGCCGCCGCCACCATGGCGCGCGACCCGCGCGTGCGCGCGGGGGCCAACCTGGACGGCGGCTTCTTCGACACGGTGCCGGCCGGCGGCCTCGGCGGCCGCCCCTTCATGGCGATGGGCACCGAGGAGGAACAGAGCTCCTGGGTGGAGAGCTGGCCGCGCCTCGACGGCTGGAAGCGCTGGCTGAAGGTGACCGGCTCCGGGCACTTCACCTTCACCGACGTACCGGTGCTCGCCGATCAGCTGGGGCTCCTCCCGCCGGACGAGCCGCTGTCGGGCGACCGGTCGCAGGCCATCACCCGCCGCTATGTGGCCGCCTTCTTCGACCTGCACCTCAAGGGCGCGGCCCAACCCCTGCTGGACGGCCCGTCGGCGGAGCACCCGGAGGTGGTTTTCCACAGGTCCGGCTGAGGAAGCCGGCTACGCCTATCGTGGCCGCATGGCACACACTCCACGGCACGGCCACGACCGCGAGATCGAGACGCTGCGGGAGTTCGACGAGGTCGTCGCGCGCGGCAGCCTCGTCGGACACCGCGTCCAGTCCGTCGACCTGACGGACCGTACGGCGGCGCTGCTCGCCGCACCGACGACCGGCGCGATATTCCTCGGCTGCCCGATGGAGCCGGACGCGGCGGCGAAGGTGCGCGCCGACGGGGCGCTCGTCTTCCCGCCCGTACCGGACCTGCCGTTCGACCCGTACCGGGGGCTGCTGTACTCCCCCGACGAGCTGTACGCCGGCCTCGACGGCGACGGATACGGGTACGAGGCGACGGCCGACGCCCGCGCGCACGCCTGGTTCCAGCGGACCAAGGCGGACGGGGACGTCTTCGCGTCGATGCTGCGCGCCGTCCACGACGACTCGGTCTCCGACGCGCTCGACGAGCACCTCGCCGGGGCGCGGGTCGTCGGCGTGATGGGCGGCCACGCCATGGCGCGCGGCACCGACGCGTACGCCGGCGCCGCGCGCCTCGGCCGTACCCTCGCCCGTACCGGGCTGACGGTCGCGACCGGCGGCGGGCCCGGCGCGATGGAGGCGGCCAACCTGGGCGCGTACGCCGCCCCGTTCGAGGACGCGATGCTGGACGAGGCGCTGCTGCTGCTCGGCAAGGAGCCGTCGTACGGCGCGTCGGTGGGCGACTGGGCGCGCGCGGCGTTCGAGGTGCGCTCGCGCCGGCCGGGAGGCGGTGACTCGGTGGGCATCCCGACCTGGTTCTACGGGCACGAGCCGCCGAACGCGTTCGCCCAGCACATCGCCAAGTACTTCTCCAACGCCACCCGCGAGGACGGGCTGCTGGCCCGCTGCACCGCGGGCGTCGTCTTCCTGCCCGGCGCGGCCGGCACCGTGCAGGAGGTCTTCGACAACACCACCCCCAACTACTACGAGTCGCGCGGGGAGCCGACCCCCATGGTCCTGGTGAACCGCGCCCACTGGACGGACCACCTGCCGGCCTGGCCCCTGCTGCGGGCGCTGGCCGCCGACCGTGCGATGGAGGCGCGGATCGCGCTGGTCGACACCGTGGACGAGGCCCCGGAGGCCCTGGCGCGGCTGTCGACCGCCTAGGGGGTGTCTTGTCGAGCGTCCCCGCGCCCGGTGGTCGGCATGTCCGGCCCGCTCCTGGTCCGGCACCCCGCACGCCCCCTCGTTCAAGCGATCCGAGGGATCAAAGGCGGCAGTCCGGGGCAGGCGAGGTTTCTGAACCGAAGGGAGCGTGGTGGCGATGATTGGGGGTGCGCTCTGATGGAGGAGAGCAGCGAGGGCGGGCGGGTGATGCTCGCGGGGTTGCTGGCTGCCAGCCACCTGATGCCGGTCG
The DNA here is from genome assembly GCF_040611175.1 of Streptomyces sp. NPDC003036. Classification (NCBI taxonomy): domain Bacteria; kingdom Bacillati; phylum Actinomycetota; class Actinomycetes; order Kitasatosporales; family Streptomycetaceae; genus Streptomyces; species Streptomyces sp. NPDC003036. The sequence continues at coordinate 106,482 of NZ_JBEXNO010000008.1, forward strand.
AGTCGCTGCCGGCCAAGGTGTCCGAGTGCGCGCGTGGCGCCGGTTTCCCTCACGCGTCGATCTACCTGGCGGACTTGCAGCGCACGCTTCTGTGCCCGCTCACGGGAGAGGGAGCGCAGGGCACGGGCGGGCAACGCGCGCTGCCGATCGAGGGCACGATCGCCGGGCGCGCCTTCCAGTACGGTGACGTCCTGCCCGCCTGCCCGGCGGAGGACGGCGTGTCCACATGGTGGGTGCCGCTGCTGGACGGGACCGAGCGCATCGGGCTGATGCGGATCGCCACCGGCCGCGACGACGCACACGTCCGCCAGGACATGGAGGCGCTGGCAGGGCTCGTCGCACTGATCATCATCAGCAAGCGCGGCACGAGCGACGCGCTGGCCAAGCTGGTCCGCGCCCAACCGGTCAGTCTCGCCGCGGAGATGCAGTGGCATCTGATGTCCCCCCGTACGTACGCGGACGGACGCGTGGCGATCTCCGCCTCCCTGGAGCCCGCCTACCAGATCAGCGGCGACATGTTCGAGTACGCCATCGACGGCCCGCTGGTCAACCTGGCGATCTTCGATGCCATGGGCCATGACACCGCCGCCGGCCTGTCCGCGACGCTCGCCCTGGGAGCCTGCCGCAACTCGCGCCGCCAGGGCGCCGACCTCATCGGCAGGGGCGAGGCCGTCGAGGCCGCCCTCATCGAGCAGTACGACCGCAAGCGTTACGTCACCGGCATCCTGGCCACCCTCGACACCCGCACCGGCCTGCTGCAGTGGGTCAACCGCGGGCACCACCCGCCGATCATCATCCGCGACAACCGCTGGACCGCCAACCTCGCCTGCCGGCCGGCCCACCCCATGGGCACGGGTCTCGGGTTGCCCACCACCGTGTGCCAGGAGCAGCTGCAGCCCGGCGACCGCATCGTCCTGTACACCGACGGCATCACCGAGGCCCGCCGCCCCGGCGGCCCCGAGTTCGGCCTGGACCGCTTCACCGAATTCCTCATCCGCCACCACGCCGACGGCCTTCCCGTCCCCGAGACGCTGCGCCGTCTCGTCCATGCCGTTCTGGAGTACCACGACGGGCACCTCGAGGACGACGCCACCGTCCTGCTGTGCGAGTGGATCGGCCCCCACCTGGCACCCCCCGACGAGGCAGCCGACCGGACCGGCCTGGCGTCCCGCGGCTCTTGCTTGCCATGTGAGTCGACGGGTGCTGTGCCTGCGCTATGACGCATGGTTCCCCCGGCTCAGGTCTAGAGAGCGTCTCGCCGTCTCGCCGTTTCGCGCGACGAATCGGGGCAACCTGCGATCCCAACAGCCTTTGGGCACAAACGGATCGAGGAAGGCAGTCATGTCCACTGTCCTGATCGTCGTCGCCCTGATCGTGTTGGTCGCCGTCGTGGGCGCGGCGCTGTACGTCTGGAGGAGCCGGTCGCGCGGGCTCGGCGGCCCCGCGCTGCAGCGGCGGTTCGGGCCCGAGTACGACCTGACCGTGGCCCGTCACGGCGGTGACACCGAGGCCGCCGAGCGGGAGCTCGCCGGGCGGGTCGAGCGGTTCGGGCACCTGCGGTCGCGGCCGCTCGTCCCCGAGACGCGGGCGCGGTACGCCGAGCGCTGGGAGGCGCTGCAGAAGCGGTTCGTCGACGCGCCGCGCGAAGCGGTCACGGAGGCGGGCGAGTTGCTGGCCGGTCTGGCGCAGGAGCGCGGCTTCCCGGCCGCGACCGCGTACGAGGACCAGGCGGCGGCGCTGTCGGTGCACCACCCCGGGAACGTCGACGCCTACCGCCGCGTACGCCGTGCCGCCCGCCCGGAAGGGGCCGGCACCAGCACCGAGGAACTGCGCACGGCCCTGCTCGAAGCCCGCGGGCTCTTCGACGAGCTGATCAGCGAAGGGCGACGGGGGCACCGGCGCCACGATGAACGCGCGGCGGCGCACGGTGACCGCCATCTGCCGCGTGCGCGCCACTCGCTGAAGCCGAAGGGAAGTGGAATCTGATGAGCGTCGACCCCACCCGGATACCGCAGCACACGGACGCCCGGCCGGGCCCCCACGCACCGGCGGTGGTGGTCCCGGTGCACGCCAAGCCGTCGGCGCAGGGCCCCCGCCCGGACGAGCGGGCGCTGCTGGGCGACTCCGAACGCGACGCGCTGGCGCGGCGCGTCCAGCACGCGGTGAACGGCTTCGTCGACGATCCGCGGCGCGCCGTGGAGGAGGCCGCGGGAGCCATGGAGGAGGCGGCCGAGCACCTCACCAAGGCCCTGAACGAGCAGCGTCACCGGCTCCGTACGGCATGGGACGGCGACGGCGGCGCAACCGGCCCGGCAGGCACGGCCGGTACAGGCAGCCCGGCCGACACGGCCGGCACGACCGGTGCGGGCAGCCCGGCAGGCACGGTCGACACGGAGCAGCTGCGCGTCACGCTGCGGACGTACCGGGATCTGACGGACCGATTGCTGCGCCTGTGAGCGAGAGGCCGCTGTGACGACCTCCCCCACCCGCCCGCGGGCCCCCGCACGCACCGGAGCCGGTCCCGGTCCGGGTGCCCCTGCCCGGCGGCCGCGCCTCCGGCTGCGTGACGTCGTGCTGGCCGTCGGGCTCGTGGGCACCGTCGTCTGCGGCGCCGCGACCACCGTCCGCGCGGCCGCCGGTGACGCCTCGGACGTACCGGGCGCCCTCCTCGCGGCCCTCGGCCTGGTGGCGGTCGCCGCGGTCCTGGTCCGGGCGGCGGCACGCAGCCGCCGCCGGGCCGCCGCCGCGACGGCTCCCGCGGCCCCCGTCGACTACGACGCCATGGACGCGGACGCCTTCGAGCGGGCCGTGGCGGAGCTCTGTATCCGGGACGGCTGCGTCGACGTCGACGTCGTCGGCGGCGCGGGAGACCTGGGCGCCGACGTCGTCGCCACCGCCCCCGACGGGCGGCGCGTGGTGCTCCAGTGCAAGCACTACGCCCCGGGCAACAAGGTCGGCTCGCAGGACGTGCAGCGCTTCGGCGGCACCTGCTTCGCCGTGCACGAGGCGGACGTGGCCGCCGTCGTGACGAGCAGCGACTTCACCGAACCGGCCATGGAGTACGCCGCCCAGTGCGGCATCGTCTGCTGCGACCGCGCGGCGCTCGACGCCTGGACGGACGGCACGGGACCCGCTCCGTGGTCCCCCGGCCGGTGAGCCCCCACGGAAAATCAAGGTGTCCTGGCCGGCCCCGCTCGCTACGCTCGCTGACGCGCCGTCACGACACCGCGGCGCGCCATCCGGCCATCGAGGGGAGCCCGACGTGCGTGACCACACCGCCGTCGCCGTTCCCCGCTCGCGGTACGACGTGATCCCGGTGTCCTCGTCCGCCCGGTGCCGGCTGCGCGGCCGCCACCGGATGCCCGTGACGAGCATCTGACACCTCGGCACCCACGCCCGCTGCGCCCCCACGGAGGGGCGCGTCGGCGTGCCGTCGTCCGCCCGCCTCGTCCCGGGAATCGCGCCGCCCTGCTCGCGATCACCGAAAGGCCTCAGGCCATGCGCATGCGTACCGTACGAAACCTCGGCATCCTCGCCCACGTCGACGCCGGCAAGACCACCCTCACCGAACGGATCCTGTACGCCACCGGCGCCACCCACAAGCGCGGTGAGGTCCACGACGGGACGACCGTCACCGACTTCGACCCGCAGGAGCGCGACCGGGGGATCACCATCTTCGCCGCGGCGGTCAGCTGCGACTGGGACGGCCACCGGATCAACCTCATCGACACGCCCGGTCACGTCGACTTCTCCGACGAGGTGGCGAGATCGCTGCGGGTCCTGGACGGAGCGGTCGTGGTGTTCGACGCCGTCGCGGGCGTCGAGCCGCAGAGCGAGGCGGTGTGGCGCCAGGCCGACCGGCACGGCGTGCCGCGGATCGCCTTCGTCAACAAGCTGGACCGCGCGGGCGCCGACCTCGACACGGCGGTCGACTCCCTGCGGCAGCGGCTGGGCACGGTGCCGCTGGTGGTCCAGCTGCCGATCGGGCGCGAGGGCGGCTTCACCGGCGTGGTGGACCTGGTCCGCATGCGCGCGCTGCTCTGGGGAGCCGGCGGCGGCTCGTACACGGAGGCCCCGGTCCCCGGGGCGCTGCGCGACGAGGCGCAACGGCGCCGGCGGCTGCTGGAGGAGGCCGTGGCGGAGCTCCACCCGGCGGCGCTGGAGGAGTTCTGCACCGGCTCCGGGGTCTCCGACGGGACGCTGGCGGTGGCGCTGCGCGACCTGACCCGCGGCGGCGAGGGTGTGGTGGTGCTGTGCGGCGCGGCGTACCGCGACCGCGGGGTCGAGCCGCTGCTGGACGCCGTCGTGGCGTACCTCCCGTCACCCGTGGACGTCCCGCCGGTGCGCGGCACGCTGGACGGCACGGTGCAGGAGCGGCCCGCCGACCCGGGGGCGCCCTTCGCCGCGCTGGTCTTCAAGGTGCAGGCGACCGCCACCGGCCGGCTGTCCTGTCTGCGGGTGTACGCGGGCACGGTACGGAAGGGGGACGCGGTGCTGGACATGGGCACGGGCCGTACGGAGCGGATCGGCCGGATCCTGCGGGTCCAGGCCGACCGGCACGCGGAGGTGGACCGGGCGTGGGCCGGGGACATCGTCGCGGTGGTGGGGCTGAAGGGCGCCCGCGCCGGGACCACCCTGTGCGCGCCCGGGGCCCCGCTGGTCCTGGAGCCGCCCGCGGTGGCGGACCCGGTGGTCTCGGTGGCGGTGGAGCCCCGCCGGAGCCTGGACACCGACCGGCTGGCGACGGCGCTGGCCCGGCTCGTCGAGGAGGACCCCTCCCTGACCGTGCGGACCGACCCGGAGACGGGTCAGACGGTGCTGTCGGGGATGGGCGAACTGCACCTGGAGGTGGCGGTGGAGAAGGTCCGCCGGGCCCACGGGCTGGAGGTCCGGGTCGGCCGGCCGCACGTGGCCTACCGCGAGACGGTCGTGCGCGGGGTGTCCGGGCTGACGTACCGGCACGTCAAGCAGGACGGCGGCGCGGGCCAGTTCGCCCATGTCGTCCTGGACGTCGAGGCCCAGGACGGCACGCCGGACGACCTGGTCTTCGGGTCGGCCGTCGTGGGCGGGCGCGTACCGCAGGAGTACGTCCGGGCGGTGGAGGCCGGCTGCCGAGACGCCCTGGCCGAGGGGCCGCTGGGCGGCCACCCGGTGACCGGGGTCCGGGTGACCCTGACCGACGGGTCCACCCACGTCAAGGACTCGTCGGAGATGGCCTTCCGCACCGCCGGCCGGCTGGCGCTGCGCGAGGCGCTGCGTGCGAGCGTGATGACGCTGCTCGAACCGGTCGTCGAGGTCACGGTGACCGTGCCCGACGACGCCGTGGGCGGTGTGCTCGGCGACCTGGCGGCGCGCCGCGGCCGGGTCTCGGGCTCCACCGCCCGGGCCGGCACGGCCGTGGTCACGGCGACCGTGCCGCTGGCGGAGCTGTTCGGGTACGCGTCCCGGCTGCGCGGGCGCACCCAGGGCCGGGGCACCTTCACCACGCGGCCGGCCGGATACGCGCCCGTCCCGGCGGCGGTGTCGGAGCAGGTGCTGAAGGTGAGGTCCCGGTGAGGTCCCGGTGAGGTCCCGGTGACCCGGTGATACGCGGGCGGCCCCGCCCGAGGTTGGGGCGGGGCCGCCTCGCGCTGGTCCTACCGCTCCTGCTCCCGCAGGAACGCCCGCAACGGTTCCACGTGCCGGTCGGGGCGGCGCCACTGGGCCCGCAGGTCCTCCAGCAGATGGCGTTCGGCCACCAGGTGCCCGTGCCGGTAGCGGCGGATCACCGGGTGGAGGAACGCCGACTCGTGGGCCCGCTCGGGCACGGGGCTGCGGCGGATGGCGAAGATGTCGGCGTGCTCCTGGCGGCCCCAGCGCAGCCCCAGCGTGTAGAAGTGCTCCCGGTCCCCGAAGCGGGCCACCGCGTAGTCCTCGGGCAGGTCCTCGTAGTGCCGTACGCGTACGCGCCCGTCGGCCCCGCCGGCCCCGTCTCCCCCGTCGACGACGAACACGTCGACCAGGTACTCGAACTGCGTCCACAGCGCCGAGGACCAGTTGACGCGGTCCAGCATCGTGTCGGCGAGGCGGTCCGGGTCGGCGTCGACGACCCCGTACTCCAGCGGGCGTCCGTCGTACCGCTCGGCGAGGAGGCGCGCCAGGGTGCGCAGGTTGTAACGGAAGCCGTCGATGAAGGGCGACGCGGCGTGCTTGGTGTCGCGGGCCTGGGCGAGGGTGCCGGCGAAGTAGAGCCCATCGACGTTGACCGACTGCCAGTCGGGTCCGGTCGCGGGGAAGCGCCCGGACGGGGCGAGGTCCGGGCGGCAGTCCTCATCGAAGGGCGAGTCGTCCATCCGGAAGCCGGTGCACCGGATGACGGTGTCGTACTCCAGTGACTCGTGCTCCCCGTCGGCGAGGGTGTAGGTGATGTCGACCCGGTACGCGTCGCCGACCGGGCGTATCTCGTCGATCTCGCACTCCAGGACCCCGTGCAGCGTCTTGAACCAGTAGCTGTCGAGCAGCGCTCCGTACTGGCCGCGTACGTCGCCGGGGTGCTTGCTGTGCCAGGCGAGGCGCGTCGGGTTCGGGGAGGCGAGGTGGACGAGCGCCGCGTGGTCGAGGAGCGGGGTCGCGGTCTCGAAGGCGGAGTTGCCCTTGCCGATGATCAGCACCCGCTTGCCCCGGTACGCGTCCGGGTCGAGCGGCGCGGACTCGTAGCCCTGCGCGTACTCGATCCCCTGGACGGCGGGGACGTACGGGCCGCCCCACCCCGTCGCGACGATCAGGCAGTCGCAGGTGAAGAGCCGGCCGTCGGCCGCGGTCAGGGAGAAACCGCGGCCGTCGCGGGCGATGCGGGTGACGTCGGCCCCGAAGCGTACGTGCGGGACGTGGGCGCGCTGGAAGTCCTCCAGGTACGCGGTCATGGTGTCGGCGTGCGGGAACCAGTCGGTGCTGTAGTCGGGGAACAGCGGCCGCGAGGTGGGGGACAGCAGCGAGTTCCAGTCCCAGCGGAGCCGGATCTCCGGGTCCTCCTCGACGGTGTGCACCTTGTTGAGGGAGATCAGCCGCCGGTGGCGGGGGTAGCGCCGGAAGAAGCCGCCGGGGGCGTCCTCCCGTTCCAGTACGACGTGGTCGGCGCCGGCCGCCGTCAGGAAGCACCCAAGCTGGAGCCCCGCCGGCCCGGCCCCGAGCACCACATGGCGGTGGTGCTCCCCCGTCGCCGCGTTCTTGTCCGCTGTCACCATCGGCGCCTGCCCCCTCCGCCGCGCTCAGGATCGATTGGTGCCGCCATCATCGCCCGGCGTCGGCGGCCGCGCAGGACGGTCGCCGGCCACTGCGCCATGCCTACGCCTCCCGTCTCTCGCCGGGGACCGCCCGATGCGTAGTCCCGTCAACGCCCGCCCGGATCGGGGAACCCCTCCGCCCGCGTCTGCTCGACCAGCCACCGCACGGCACCGGCGAGGGAACCCGCCGCGGCGGCCGCGGCGCGCTGTCGGGCGGCCCCGCAGCCGTGGCGCAGGAGCCACCGCAGCCCCGCGTCCACCAGGTCGGCGTCCCCGTGGCGCGTGAGCGCCGGACGGGCGTACGCGACCATCCGCTCGGCCAGCAGCGGCGCGGGGACGGCCTTCCCGGTGGCCACGTCGAGCCCCATGCCGCCCAGCCCGTCCCGGGCCGCCCGCCAGTAGGCGGCGCGCAGCAGCTCCGCCGACGGCGCGGGCGCGGGCGCGCCGCGCTCGCCCTCCCGCAGCGCCACCGCGACCAGGGCGCGTACCAGCGCCGCGAGGAACGCCGACTCGGCCGCGGTGCCGGTCGTGTCGGCGACACGCACCTCCAGGGTGGGCAGCCGGGCCGAGGGGCGCACGTCCCAGAAGACGGTCCCGCGATCGATCAGTGCGCCCGCCTCCCCCAGGGCGCCGAGGACGTCCTCGTAATGCGCGGGCGAGTGGAAGTACGGCGGTGGCCCGGCCACCGGCCAGCGCGCCCAGGCGAGCGCGCGCCACGCGGCGTAGCCGGTGTCGCGGCCCGCGAAGTACGGGGAGTTGGCCGCCAGCGCGAGCAGCACCGGCAGCCAGGGGCGGAGGCGGTTGCCGACGTCGAGGGCGCGGGGCAGGTCGGGGATGTCGATGTGCACCTGGAAGGCGCACATCGACATCTCGTCGTGGAGGGCGCGGTAGGTCGCCGTGCCCTCGGCGAACCGCTCCCCCTCGGTCATGGGCGGCGGGACGACGTCCCCGAGCACGGGCAGCCCGGACGCGACGACCCGCAGCCCCTCCCGCTCGGCGGCGCGCGCGACCGTGCGCCGCAGGGCGAGCAACTCGTCGCCCAGGTCGCGGGCGTCGAGGTGCGGGGCGCTCTTGGTCTCCACCTGGAGCGTGGTGATCTCGGCGGAGAACCGGCCGGCCGCTTCGTCCGCGTCGCTCGCGCAGTGCTTCAGGACGTCCGGGGCGCCGGGCGCGGCGGTCAGGGTCGCGGCGTCGACGAGGAGGAGCTCCTCCTCGACCCCCATCGCCAAAGTGCCGTACCCGTCCATGGACCCTCCAGCCTGAGCCGGGTGCGGTGCGCAACCTGCCCACCATGACAGGGGTCTGACGGACCGTCAACGACGCGTCCGCCGCCTCAGTCCAGCACCACGACCTCGTCCGCCGCGAACGTCACCCCGACCACCGCGCCCTCCTCGGGCGCGTCGCGCAGCGCGCACTCCGCCTCCAGCGGCGGGCCGGACTCCGGGCGGAGCCGGACGGCGACGTGGTGGCCGCGGAAGGTGCGGGCGTCGACCTCGCAGCGCAGGCCGTCCGCCGGGTCGCCGAGCCGGACGCCGGCGGGGCGGACCAGCAGGCGGGTGGCGCCCTGCGGGGCACCGGCGGGCACGGGGACCTTGCCCCAGGCGGTGTCGGCCGCCTCGCCGGCGACCGTCGCCGCCACCACGTTGTCGAAGCCCAGGAAGCGGGCGACGAACTCGGAGGCCGGGCGGCGCCACACCTCCAGCGGCGTACCGCTCTGCTCGACGCGCCCGTCGCGCATCACCACGACCCGGTCGGCGAGCGCGAACGCCTCGCCCTGGTCGTGCGTGACGGCGAGCACCGTCGTCCCGAGCCGCCCGAACAGGTGCCGCAGCTCCACCACGAGCCGCTCCCGCAGCCCCCGGTCCAGCTGCCCCAGCGGCTCGTCGAGCATGAGCAGCCGCGGGCTGGGCGCCAGCGCCCGGGCGAGGGCCACGCGCTGCTGCTCGCCGCCGGAGAGGGCGGCCACCGCCCGGCGCTCGGCGCCCGGCAGGCCCACCAGCTCCAGCAGCTCGGTCACGCGCGCGGCCTGTTCCGGCTTGGCGGCGCCGCGCATGCGCAGCCCGAAGGCGACGTTTCCGGCGACGTCCCGCTGCGGGAAGAGCTGGTGGTCCTGGAACATCAGCCCGACGCCGCGCCGGTGGACCGGCACGCCCGCCTGGTCCGCGCCGTTTAGCAGCACCCGGCCGCCGTCCACGGGCTGGAGCCCGGCGACGACCCGCAGCAGGGTCGACTTGCCGCTGCCGCTCGGGCCGAGCACGCACACGATCTCGTGGTCGGCGACCGCCAGGTCCACCGCGTCGAGGGCGGAGCGGGCCCCGAAGCGTACGGTCACGCCGTCAAGGCGCAGCATGGTCAGAACTCCCCGGAGCGGTTGACACGGATACGTTCGAGCAGCAGCAGCGCCACGGCGCACACCACCATCAGGATCGTCGACAGGGCCATGGCCTGTCCGTAGGTGAGCTCCCCGGGCCGGCCGAGGAGCCGGGCGACGGCCACCGGCAGCGTCGGGTTGTCGGGCCGCGCGATGAAGACGGTCGCGCCGAACTCGCCCAGCGACACCGCGAACGCGAACCCGGCCGCCACCAGCAGCGCCCGACGCACCAGCGGCAGGTCCACCTCGCGCCACACGCGCCACGGCGACGCCCCGAGCACGGCCGCCGCCTCCCGCAGCCGCTCGTCCACGGCCCGCAGCACCGGCAGCATGGTCCGTACGACGAAGGGCACGCCGACGAGGGCCTGGGCCAGCGGCACCAGGATCCACGACGAGCGCAGGTCGAGCGGCGGCTCGTCCAGCGTGATGAGGAAGCCGAAGCCGACGGTGACGGCGGACACGCCGAGCGGCAGCATCAGCAGCGCGTCGAAGCCGCGCACCAGCCGGCCGGCCCGCCGGGTGAGCGCCGCGGCCGCGAGCCCCCCGACGGTCAGCGCGATCGCGGTGGCGGCGAGCGCGTACTCCAGCGAGTTCCCGATCGCCTCGACCGGCGGCACGAGGAAGGTCCCGCCGCCCGCGTCGGCGTCCCCGAGCGTCCGGTAGTAACCGAGCCCCCCGTCGAAGGAACGCTGCACGAGCACGGCGAGCGGCAGTACGAGCAGCAGCACGATCGTCACGAGGACGGTGCCCAGCAGCGCCCACTGCCCGGCACCGCGCGGCCTCCGCGCGGTCATGGCGGCGTCCACCAGCTTCAGCGCGGTCTCCCGCCTGCGTACCGTCCGGGCGTGCACGGCGAGGACGGCGCCGACGGCCGCGAACTGCACCAGCGTGAGCACGGCCGCCGTCTCCAGGTCGAGCAGCTGCGCGGTCTGGCGGTAGATCTCCGCCTCCAGCGTGGCGTACGCGGGCCCGCCGAGGATCTGTACGACGCCGAAGGAGGTGTACGTGAAGAGGAAGACCATCAGGGCGGCGGCGGCCACCGCGGGCGCGAGCGCGGGCAGGGTCACCCGCCGCCACGCCCCGAAACGGGAGGCGCCGAGCACCCGCGCGGCCTCCTCCTGGCGCGGGTCGAGCTGCGCCCACAGGCCGCCGACCGTACGGACGACGACGGCGTAGTTGAAGAAGACGTGCGCCAGCAGGATCGCCCACACGGTGGTGTCCAGCCGCACGCCCCACAGCTCGTCCAGGAGCCCTCCCCGCCCGACGAGCGCGAGGAACGCCGTGCCGACGACGACGGTCGGCAGCACGAACGGCACGGTGACGACCGCCCGCAGCACCCCCTTGCCGCGGAAGTCGAAGCGGGCGAAGACGTACGCGCCGGGCAGCGCGACCAGCAACGTCAGCGCGGTGGAGGCGAGCGCCTGCCAGGTGGTGAACCAGAGCACGTCCAGGATGTCCGGGCGGCCCAGCACCTCGCCGAGCCGCCCGAACCGCCAGGCGCCGTCCTCCGCCCGCAGGCCCCGGCCGACGATCGCGGCGACGGGGTAGGCGAAGAAGAGGGCGAAGAACGCCACAGGCAGGACCATGAGCCCCGCCCGCAGCGCGCCGCGCTTGAGGGGGTCGCGGGAGGCGCCTACTTCAGGACGAGCGAGGACCACGACCGGATCCACCCGTCACGCTTCTCGGCGATCTTCTCGGGGGCGACGGTGTGCGGCTTGTCCACCGTCACGCCGTGCTGGGAGAAGAGCTCCGGCAGCGCCGCGTCCTTGGCGACCGGGTTCACGAACATCTGGAGCGGCATGTCGTCCTGGAACTTCTTGCCGATCATGAAGTCGATCAGGGCCTTGCCGCCCTCCGGGTTCTTCGCCCCCGTCAGCAGGCCGGCGAACTCGATCTGGCGGAAGCAGGTGCCGGTGGAGACCCCGGTCGGCGCCTCGGCCGGCTGCGGGTCGGCGTAGAGCACCTCGACCGGCGGGCTGGAGGCGTACGAGACGACGAGCGGCCGGTCGCCCTTGGCCTGCTTGCCGCCGGCCGAGCCGGAGAACTCCTGGTTGTAGGCGAGCTCCCAGCTGTCGACGACCTTGACGCCGTTGGCCTTCAGCTTCTTCCAGTAGTCCTGCCAGCCCTCATCGCCGTACTGGGCGGCCGTGCCGAGCAGGAAGCCGAGGCCGGGCGAGGAGCGCTCCGGGTTCTCGACCACGAGGAGGTCCTTGTACTGCGGCTTGGCGAGGTCGTCGAAGGTCTGCGGCGGCGCGAGCTTCTTGTCCGCGAAGTACTTCTTGTCGTAGTTGACGCAGATGTCGCCGGTGTCGACGGGCGTGACGCGGTGCTTGTCCTTGTCGAGCTGTACGTCGGCGGGGACCCGGTCCAGGCCCTTGGCCTCGTACGGCTCGAAGAGGCCGTTGTCGAGGGCGCGCGAGAGCAGGGTGTTGTCGACGCCGAAGAAGACGTCCCCCTGCGGGGCGCCCTTGGTGAGGATCGCCTTGTTGACGGCCTCGCCGGCGTCGCCGCTCTTCAGCACCTTGACGGTGTAGCCGGTCTCCTTGGTGAACTCCTTCAGGACCTCCTTGGAGGCGTTGAAGGAGTCGTGGCTGACGAGCGTCACGGTCTTCGACTTCGTACCGCCGCCGTCGGACGCCTTGTCCGAGCCGCCGTCGCCGCAGGCGGTGAGCGTCGTGACGCCCAGCGCGGCGGCGAGGGCGCCGACCGTGATCTTCTTGGTGGTGCTCACTGAGATTCCTCCTGGGGGTGTCCAGGAAGAGACGCGGCCCCGCCCACCCCTCGAAGGGATGGGCAGGGCGCAACAGCTCGAGTAACGACCGAACTTCCTACCCAGAATGACCTGGGCGAGGTTCAGAGGGTCTGCAGCCTGACGGTGCTGCACTCTCAGCGCTGTGGCGCTCCCCTGTCGGAATATGCAGATGTGTTCGAGCTCAGAGTACAAGCTCAGCGTTCGGCGGCCGCGAGCTGTCCACAGGCGCCGTCGATCTCCTGCCCGCGGGTGTCACGGACGGTGACCGGTACGCCGTGGGCGGCGATCGCCTCGACGAACGCCTTCTCGTCCTCGGGGCGCGAGGCGGTCCACTTCGAGCCGGGGGTCGGGTTCAGCGGGATGAGGTTGACGTGGACGCGCTTGCCCTTGAGGAGGCGACCCAGCAGGTCGCCGCGCCAGGCCTGGTCGTTGATGTCGCGGATGAGGGCGTACTCGATGGACACGCGGCGGCCGGACTTCTCGGCGTACTCCCAGGCGGCGTCCAGCACCTCCCGGACCTTCCAGCGGGTGTTGACGGGGACCAGCGTGTCGCGCAGCTCGTCGTCGGGGGCGTGCAGCGAGACGGCGAGGCGGCACTTGAAGCCCTCGTCGGCGAAGCGCAGCATCGCGGGCACGAGGCCGACGGTCGAGACGGTGATGCCGCGCTGCGACAGGCCGAGGCCGTCGGGCTCGGGGTCGGTCAGCCGCCGGATGGCGCCCACGACCCGCTTGTAGTTGGCGAGCGGCTCGCCCATGCCCATGAAGACGATGTTGGAGAGGCGGGCGGGGCCTCCCGGCACCTCACCGTCCCTGAGCGCCCGCATGCCGTCGACGATCTGGTGCACGATCTCGGCGGTCGACAGGTTCCGGTCGAGGCCGGCCTGGCCGGTGGCGCAGAAGGGGCAGTTCATGCCGCAGCCCGCCTGCGACGAGATGCACATCGTCACGCGGTCCGGGTAGCGCATGAGGACCGATTCGACGAGCGTGCCGTCGTGCAGCCGCCACAGGGTCTTGCGGGTGGTGTCGTCGTCGCACGAGATGTGCCGTACGACGCTCATGAGGTCCGGCAGCAGCTCGGCGGCGAGCTTCTCGCGCGAGGCGGCCGGGATGTCGGTCCACTCGGCGGGGTCGTGCGCGTACCGCGCGAAGTAGTGCTGGGAGAGCTGCTTGGCGCGGAACGGCTTCTCGCCGATCGCGGCCACCGCTTCCTTGCGCTCGGCGGGCGTGAGGTCGGCGAGGTGCCGCGGCGGCTTCACGGCTCCGCGGGGCGCGACGAAGGTGAGCTCTCCCGGGGCGGGGCGTGGCATGACCTGGTACTCCTCAGTAAAGACGAGGCCGCGGGAGCTGAGCCGGGGGACCTCACCGGATGATCCCCGCGTGACGCCGCGGGGCCGAAAGGGCCCGCCGCCTCGATGCGACGAGCCCTTCCAGGGTAACCGGACGGCGGTTCGGCCTGTTCCTGTCAGCCGGCGCCGACGAACAGCACCAGCAGCAGCCACACCACCGGCGCCGTCGGCAGCAGCGAGTCCAGCCGGTCCATGATTCCGCCGTGACCCGGGAGCAGGGTGCCCATGTCCTTGATGCCCAGGTCCCGCTTGATCATCGACTCGCCGAGGTCGCCGAGCGTGGCGCTCACCGCGACCGCGAGGCCCAGCAGCAGGCCCTGCCACCAGGTGCCGCCATCGATGGCGAACTCCATGCACAGGGCGCCCGCCGCCATGGCGAACGCCACCGCGCCGACCAGGCCCTCGCGCGTCTTGCCGGGGCTGATGCGCGGCGCGAGCTTCCGCTTGCCGAAGCGCCAGCCGACCGCGTACGCGCCGGTGTCGCTGACCACGGTGAGCAGCAGGAAGGTGAGCACCCGCCACGAACCGTCGTCGGCGGTGAGCATCAGCGCCACGAAGGTCGCCAGGAACGGCACGTAGAAGGCGGCGAAGAGGCCGGCCGTGACGTCCTTGAGGTAGCCCTCGGGCGGTTCCGTCATCCGCCACACGAGCACGGCGAGCGCGGTGAGCGCCATCGCCACCCACGCGCCCTCGGCGCCGCGTACGTATCCGGCGACGACCATCGCCACACCGCCCAGGGCGAGCGGCACGAGCGGGGCCTTGATGGACTTGCGCTCCTGAAGGCGCGAGGTCAGCTCCCACAGCCCCACCACGACGGCGACCGCGATGACGCCGACGAACACGTCCTTGAGGATGAAGAGCGACGCGATGATGACCGCGCCGAGGCCGACGCCGACCCCTATGGCGGCCCTCAGGTCGCGCCCGGCCCGCTTCTTCTGCTGGGGCTGGTGGGGCGGACCCGGCTGCTCCGGAGGCTGCGTCGCTCCCGACGGCGGCGTGGGCATGGGCTCCTGCGGCATCTCGTCACGGAACAGGGGACCGCTCAGCCGAGCGGTCCCCCGGTCACGGTGGTCGTCGTCCTGGTCTCCGCCGACGTGTCCTCCGGCGTGTCCGCCAGGGGGAACATCGGCGGGTACGACGGGCATGGGGCGCGTCCGGCCCGCTCCATGCCCCTCATATGCGGGGCCCGCCGGGGCCTCCGGGGCGTGTGCCCCCGGAGCGTACCCCTGGTCGGGCGGACCCCAGTGGCCGCCTTTCGGCGGGGTCCCCCAGGAAGAGTCGTTCATCAGACCTCGAGCAGCTCGGCTTCCTTGTGCTTGAGCAGCTCGTCCACCTGCGCGACGTACTTGTGGGTGAGGTCCTCGAGGTCCTTCTCGGCGCGACGGCCCTCGTCCTCGCCGATGTCGCCGTCCTTGACCGCCTTGTCGAAGGCGTCCTTGGCCTTGCGGCGCACCGAGCGGATCGACACCTTCGAGTCCTCGGCCTTGGTCTTGGCGACCTTGATGTACTCGCGGCGGCGGTCCTCGGTGAGCTCGGGGAACACCACCCGGATGATGTTGCCGTCGTTGCTCGGGTTGACGCCGAGGTCCGAGTCGCGGATGGCCTGCTCGATGTTGCGCAGCGCGCTCTTGTCGAACGGCGTCACCACGGCCATGCGCGCCTCCGGCACGGAGAACGACGCCAGCTGGTTGATCGGCGTGAGGGCACCGTAGTAGTCGGCCACGATCTTGTTGAACATGGCGGGGTGCGCGCGGCCGGTACGGATCGCGGCGAAGTCATCCTTGGCGACCAGGACGGCCTTCTCCATCTTCTCCTCTGCCTCGAGGAGGGTCTCTTCGATCACCACTTGCTCCTGCGTGTCTTGAGTAGGCGCGTCTTTACGCTCTGCACGGTGTCCGACCGGCAGGGCTTTGTCCATCCCCGGGATCAGGGCACCGGGGAGGGTGGGTCAGTTCCTGGTGCCCTGGTCGCTCACGAGAGTGCCGATCTTCTCACCCTTCACCGCACGGGCGATATTGCCCGCCGCGAGCAGTTCGAAGACCAGGATCGGGAGGTTGTTGTCGCGGCAGAGGGTGATGGCGGTGGCGTCGGCGACCTTGAGGTCGCGGGAGAGCACCTCGCCGTACTCCAGCGCGTCGAACTTCACCGCGTCCGGGTTGGTCTTCGGGTCGGAGTCGTAGACGCCGTCCACGCCGTTCTTGCCCATGAGGAGCGCCTCGGCGTCGATCTCCAGGGCGCGCTGCGCGGCGGTGGTGTCGGTGGAGAAGTAGGGCATGCCCATACCGGCGCCGAAGATGACGACGCGGCCCTTCTCCAGGTGGCGGACGGCGCGGAGCGGGATGTACGGCTCCGCGACCTGGCCCATGGTGATGGCGGTCTGGACGCGGGAGTCGATGCCCTCCTTCTCCAGGAAGTCCTGGAGGGCGAGGCAGTTCATGACCGTACCGAGCATGCCCATGTAGTCGGAGCGGGCCCGGTCCATGCCGCGCTGCTGGAGCTCGGCGCCGCGGAAGAAGTTGCCGCCGCCGATCACTACGGCGATCTCCGCGCCGTCGCGTACGACCGCGGCGATCTCGCGTGCGATGGCGTGTACGACGTCGGGGTCGACGCCGAGGCCGCCCCCGCCGGCGAACGCCTCACCGGACAGCTTCAGCATGAAGCGGCCGGCCTTTTTGCCGTGGTTGTCGTCGCCTTGTGCGGCGCCCTGATTCATGGAGATCTCCTCGTGCACATACGAAGAAGGCCATTGCCGGGGTAACTGCTCTCCCTAGCGGCAATGGCCTCCTCGTCAGATCTGCGGGCGTCCGGTGCGCTTACGCGCCGACGTCCACGTGGGCCACCCTACTGGGCTGCCCGGTCGATCGCGTACCGGCTCAGATGCCGACCTTGATGCGGGTGAAGCGCTTCAGGGTGACACCGGCCTCGTCCAGGATCTGCTGGACGGACTTCTTGTTGTCCAGCGCGTACGGCTGGCCCAGGAGGGTGGCGTCCTTGAAGAAGCCGTTGAGGCGACCCTCGACGATCTTCGGGAGCGCGGCCTCCGGCTTGCCCTCGGCGCGGGTGGTCTCCTCGGCGACGCGGCGCTCGGCCTCGACGACCTCGGCCGGGACGTCGTCCTTGGAGAGGTACTTCGGGGCGAACGCGGCGATGTGCTGCGCGACACCCTTCGCGACCGCGGCGTTCTCCTTGTCGAGCTCGACGAGGACGCCGATCTGCGGGGGCAGGTCGGGCATGGTGCGGTGCATGTACGCGGTGACGAAGCCGTCGCTGAACTGCGCGAAGCGGTCCAGGACGATCTTCTCGCCGAGGTTGGCGTTGGCCTCGTCGACGTACGCCTGGACGGTCTTGCCGGACTCGATCTCGGACGCGAGGAGCGCCTCGATGTCGGCCGGGGAGGTCTTGGCGATGTGCTCGGCGATGGCGTGGGCGACGGCCTGGAACTTGTCACCCTTGGCGACGAAGTCCGTCTCGCACTTCAGCTCGACGAGGACACCGGAGGTGTTGTCGTCGGCGATGAGGGAGACGACGGCGCCGTTCTCGGCGGAGCGGCCCTCGCGCTTGGCGACGCCCTTCTGGCCCTTGATGCGCAGGGCCTCGACGGCCTTGTCGACGTTGCCGTCGGACTCGTCCAGGGCCTTCTTGCAGTCCATCATGCCGGCGCCGGTGAGCTCGCGGAGCTTCTTGACGTCAGCGGCGGTGTAGTTCGCCATGATCTGTGAATCTCTCTCGAAGTCTGGAAGATCTACGAAGATCTACGGGTGGACGGCGGGGGCTTTGTGGGCCCCCGCCGTCATCCGAACCTTGAAAGGTCAGGCCTGCTCGGCGTCCGCGGCCGGAGCCTCGGCAGCGGCCTCGGGGGCCTCGGCGGCCGGAGCCTCGGCGGCAGCCTCGGCCGGCTTCTCGGCGGCCTCGGGAGCCTCGTCGGAGGCTTCCTTCTTCTCGCCCTCGAGCAGGTCGCGCTCCCACTCGGCCAGCGGCTCACCGGCGGCCTTGTCGCCCGGCTTCTGGTCGCCGGTGGCGGCGCCGGAGCGGGCGATGAGGCCCTCGGCGACGGCGTCGGCGATCACGCGGGTGAGCAGGGTGACGGAGCGGATCGCGTCGTCGTTGCCCGGGATCTTGTAGTCGACCTCGTCGGGGTCGCAGTTGGTGTCGAGGATCGCGACGACCGGGATGTGGAGCTTGCGCGCCTCACCGACGGCGATGTGCTCCTTCTTGGTGTCGACGATCCAGACGGCGCTCGGCACCTTCTGCATCTCGCGGATACCGCCGAGGGTCTTCTCCAGCTTGGCCTTCTCGCGCGACAGCACGAGAAGCTCCTTCTTGGTCAGACCGGACGCGGCGACGTCCTCGAAGTCAATCGCCTCGAGCTCCTTCAGACGCTGAAGGCGCTTGTAGACGGTGGAGAAGTTGGTGAGCATGCCACCGAGCCAACGCTGGTTGACGTACGGCATGCCGACGCGGGTCGCCTGCTCGGCGATGGCCTCCTGGGCCTGCTTCTTGGTACCCACGAACATGATGGAGCCGCCGTGCGCGACGGTCTCCTTGACGAACTCGTAGGCGCGGTCGATGTACGACAGCGACTGGAGCAGGTCGATGATGTAGATGCCGTTGCGCTCGGTGAAGATGAAGCGCTTCATCTTCGGGTTCCAGCGACGGGTCTGGTGACCGAAGTGGACGCCGCTCTCCAGCAGCTCCCGCATCGTGACGACGGCCATGGCCGTATCTCCTTGGATCTCGGTTGTGTCCTGACGCCCCGACGCGCTGCTGCCACAAGGGACCGAAGAGCGCTACCACGACTTTTGAGGGCGGTGGCGGGGCGTGCGAAGTCGACCCGGTGGCCCGGGTCGCCAGAAGAAGTGTACGGGACCCGGGCGCCGCCGGGTGACGGCGCTGTCCACAAGACCTCGTCCATCCACAGCCCCCGACGCGCGCGGCCCCGATGCCCCACATTGGCCCCATGCGCCTGATCACCCTGCTGCTCACACTCGCGACCGCCCTGACCGGCACCTGGCCGGTGGGGCCGCCGCGGCCCCCGGTCGTCCGCGGCTGGGAGCCGCCCGCCTCCCCGTACGGCCCGGGGCACCGGGGCGTGGACCTGGCGGCCGCGCCGGGCACCCCGGTCCGCGCGGCGGCCGCGGGCCGGGTCACGTTCGCGGGCCCGGTGGCGGGCCGGGGCGTCTTGACGATCACGCACCCGAGCCCGGGTCCGCCCCTGCGGACGTCCTACGAACCGGTCCGGCCCCTGGTGCGCGCGGGCGCCGAGGTCGCGGAGGGCGAGGTGGTGGCGGTCCTGACCGGCGCGCGCCCCCACTGCGCCCCGACCTGCCTCCACTGGAGCCTGCGCCGGGGCGACACCTACCTCAACCCCCTGGCGCTGCTGCCGCGCCGGCCGTCCCGGTTGCTGCCGCTGAGCGGCCCGTGAGGGCCGCACCACTCACCCGGAGCGGTCGGAGCGGTCAGCCCGTGGCGGCGCCCCGCACACCCCGCAGCGCCAGCGCCACCGCCGCCTCCGCGATGGAGGCGGGCTCCTCCGCCGCACCGAGCTCGATGCGGCGGACCGCCGCGTCGACCATGCCCTGCAGCAGCATCGCCGTCAGCCGGGGCTGCTCCTGCCCCAGCTCCGCGAGCGCCTCGACGATCATGGCGATGAGCCCGCCGTGCGCGGCGCGGATCTTCTCGCGCGCGCCGTCGTCCAGCTCGCCGGCCGAGATCGCGACGACCGCCCGGTGGCGCCGGTCCCCGACCAGCTCCAACTGCTTGCGGACGTACGCCTCGACCTTGCCCTCGGGCGTGTCCGCCCGCTCCATCGCCGCCTCGACCTCCGCCGCCCACACGGGGAAGTCCACGGCGCACAGCTCCTCCACCACGGCCGCGCGCGAGCGGAAGTACTCGTACACCGAGGACCTGGCCAGGCCGGTGCGCTCGGCGAGAGCGGGGAAGGTCAGCGCCTCCGTACCACCCTCGGACAGCAGGGAACGCGCGGCGTCCAGCAGGGCGCCGCGCTGCATGGTCCGGTGCTCGGCCACGGAGGCCGCTCGAATCCTGGGCACGGCTCCACTTTACGGTTTACGGCCGCCCGTTCGACCTCGGCGCGGAAGATCGACTGCTCAGCGGCCGACATCCGCCAGCTTGGCCCGCAGCTGGAGCACGGACTTGGTGTGGATCTGGCTGACCCGGCTCTCGGTGACGCCGAGCACGTTGCCGATCTCGGCGAGGGTCAAGCCCTCGTAGTAGTACAGCGTCACCACGGTCTTCTCCCGCTCGGGCAGCGTGTTGATCGCCCGGGCGAGCAGCCGCCGCAGCTCGCGGTCCTCGGCGACCTCGACCGGGTCGTCCGCCGCGGTGTCCTCCAGCGTGTCCATGAGGCTGAGCCGGTCCCCGCCCTCGCCGCCGACGTGCAGCAGCTCCTCCAGGGCGACGACGTTCGCCAGCGACAACTGGCTGAACACCGCGTGCAGTTCCTCCAGCGCGATGCCCATCTCGGCCGCCACCTCGCTCTCGGAGGGGGTGCGCCGCAGCTGCGCCTCCAGCGTGGCGTAGGCGCGCTCCACGGCCCGCGCCTTCTGCCGCACCGACCGGGGGATCCAGTCCAGCGCCCGCAGCTCGTCGATCATCGCGCCCCGGATCCGGGTGATCGCGTACGTCTCGAACTTGATCGACCGCCCGATGTCGAACTTCTCGATCGCGTCGATCAGCCCGAACACCCCGGAGGAGACGAAGTCCGCCTGCTCCACGTTGGACGGCAGGCCCACGCTGACCCGCCCGGCCACGTACTTCACCAGCGGCGAGTAGTGCAGGATCAGCTGTTCCCGCAGCCGCTCGTCGCCCGTGTCCTTGTACGACCGCCACAGCTCCTCGAGAGACGAGGGAGCGGGCGGGCGGACGGCGCCCCGTGCAGCGGGGGGCACCGCTGCGCGGTCGGACCCGGAGGTGTGCTGGGGCATGCGTCGCCTTGAGCCGTTCTGGGTGTGAGGGGGGACGGGGGAACGAGGGAGGGCCGAGTAGCGGAAGGGGTAATTCTGGTGAGCGTAGCGTGACTGACCGGTCGCGGTGCGCTAGGGGATGCGCATCATGCCTCCTCGGGGGCGTGCCGTCGGCCGCATCTTCGAATAGTCCGCATGCTGCGGAAACGTCGGCATCCGCGAAGGGGCCGGGGGCGGACGGCGCGCACACCGGCCCCTCGGGCGGTCCCGGGAGCGCTACGGACGTCATCGGCATCACCTTTTCACCCGAATGCCCCAGGTCAAGCACCGCCTCGCCGGGTGTTCGGGCGCCGCAGGGCGTCCGCGGTCAACTGCCAGCCCTGGCCGGTGCGTTCGACGAATCCGAGGGAGTGCAGTTCGTACAGGCTGCCGAGTGTTTCGTCAACGCCGGTGCCGGCGCCGCGCGCGACGTCCCGCGCGGTGACGGGCGTGCCGCGCGGCGGGAGGGCTTCGAGCACGCGTGCGCTGACCGGACCGAGCAGGTCCCGGGGCAGGACGGGCCCGCGGCGGGCGGGCGCGAGATCGCCGATGTCGCCGACCAGCTCGGCGACTTCGGCGGCGTCGGTGACGAGGACGGCCTCGCCACGCAGCAGTTCGTGCACGCCCGCCGACAGCCCGCTGGTGGCGGGCCCGGGCACGCCCATCGTGTACCGGCCGAGCCGCTGGGCGCTGCGTGCCGTGACGAGTGACCCGCTGCGGTACTCGGCCTCGACGACGACCGTGCCGCGGGTCAGCGCGGCGATGACGCGGTTGCGGAGGATGAAGCGGCTGCGCGTCGGATGCGCGCCCGGTGGCAACTCGCCGATGACGAGCCCCTGTTCGGCGATGCGCCCGATCAGGCCGGCGTGGCCGCGCGGGTAGGCGACGTCGACGCCGCAGGCGAGGACGGCGACGGTGGCGCCGTCCACGGCGAGCGCGCCGCGGTGGGCGGCCCCGTCGACGCCGAAGGCGGCGCCCGAGACGACCACCCAGCCGCGCTCGGCGAGCCCGGAAGCGAGGCTCGCGGCCATGTGCGCCCCGTACGGCGTGCACGCCCGCGCGCCGACCACCGCGACGGAGCGCAGCGCCCAGGGGCGCAGGCCCGCCCGCCCGCGCACCCAGAGCCCCACGGGCCGGGCGTCCCCGAGGTCGTCGAGCTGACGGGGCCACTCCGCGTCGCCGGGCACGACGAACCGTCCGCCGACGGCGTCCACCGCCGCCAGGTCCCGCCCGGGCTCGGCGCCCGCGGCCCGTATCCGCAGGCCCTGGAGCCGCCGCTCGGTCACGCCGCCGAGGGCTCCGTGCCGGTACGGCTCCGAGGTCAGCCTGGCGAGCAGCTCCAGGGGCCCGAGCTCCCGCAGCCAGCGCCCGCCGTGCTCGTCGCCCGGTTCGAGGACCCGCGTCAACGCGGCCCGTGCCAGTCGCTCCTCCTCCCCCGCGGCCCCGCTCACGGCGCCGCCCCCGTCTGCACCGGCACGCCCCTGGCGATTCCGGTGCGCAGCTCCAGCGCCAGGGCGACGTCCCCCGCCTCCGGCCGGTCGCGGCCCGCCAGGTCGGCGAGGGTCCAGGCGACCCGGAGCACGCGGTCCAGGCCCCGCGCGGTGAGCAGGCCGCGCTCGACGTCCCGCTCCGCCGCGTCGAGGGCTCCGGGGGCGACGCGCCAGCGGGTGCGGAGTTCGTGGCCGGGCACCTCGGAGTTGACGGTCCACGGGGTGGCGTCCAGGCGGGCCGCGGCGCGCGCCCGGGCCTCGCGCACCCGCGCGGCGACCGCCGCGGTGGGCTCCCCGCGCCCGCCCCGGCCCATCAGGTCGGCGCGGCTGACCGGCGCGACCTGCACGCGCAGGTCGACGCGGTCGAGCAGCGGCCCGGACAGCCGTGCCTGGTAGCGGCGGATCACCGAGGGCGGGCACTCGCACCCGGCCCCTTGCAGGGTGTGCCGCCCGCACGGGCAGGGGTTGGCCGCTAGCACCATCAGGAACCGCGCGGGCAGCCGCACCACGCCCGCGCTGCGCGCCACGACCACGTGCCCCGACTCCAGCGGCTGGCGCAGCGCGTCGAGCGCCTTGCCGGAGAACTCCGGCGCCTCGTCCAGGAAGAGCACTCCGCGATGGGCGAGGGAGACGGCGCCCGGTCGCGGCAGCCCGTTGCCGCCGCCCACCAGCGACTGCATCGTCGCCGAGTGGTGCGGGGCGCAGTACGGCGCCCTGCGCACCAGCGGCTCGCCGGGCGGGAGGATGCCGGCCACCGAGTGGACGGCGGTGACCTCCAGGGACTCCTGCCGGGTCAGCGGCGGCAGCACGCCGGTCAGCCGTTCGGCGAGCATGGTCTTGCCCGCGCCGGGCGGCCCGGAGAGCAGCAGGTGATGGCCGCCGGCCGCCGCGGCCTCCAGGGCCAGGCGCGCCGCCCGCTGGCCGGCGACATCCGCGAGGTCGGGCGCGTCGGCCGGGTCGGGCGCGAGGCCCGTGCCGACTCCGGCTCCGGGCACCAGCAGCCCGGCGAGCATGGCGTCGGGCCGCCCCTCGTCGCCGGGGTCCTCCTCGGGCACCGGCTCGTCCGCGAGCACGGCGATGAGCTGCCGCAGGGTGCGCACGCCGAGGACCGAGACGCCCGGCACCAGCGCGGCCTCCCCGGCGGTCCGTTCCGGTACGACGACCTGCCGGTAGCCGGCCTCGGCGGCGGCGAGCACCGCCGGCAGCACGCCGCGCACCGGTCTGACCCGGCCGTCCAGGCCCAGCTCGCCGATGAGGACGAGATCGGCGATGGTCCTGGGGTCGATGCGCTCGGCGGCGCCGAGCACCGCCGCGGCGACGGCGAGATCGAAGCCGGAGCCACTCTTGGGCACGGAGGCCGGGCTGAGCCCGACCGTGAGCTTCTTTTGGGGCCACTCGGCCTCAGAGTTGACGATGGCGGCCCGCACCCTGTCCCGGCTCTCCGACAGGCTCTTGTCGGGCAGTCCCACCAGGGTGAACGCCGCGACGCCCGGCTCCAGGTCCGCCTGGACCTCGACCACCACTCCTTCGACGCCGACCAGCGCCACCGAGCACGTACGCGCGAAGCCCATGTCAGGCCACCCCCCGCGCGTGCTCGACCACGGGGGCGCCGCGCCGGGGCAGCAGCACGCCGATCAGGTCGATGCGCAGCCCGCCGGGCGGCGGGCCGCCGTGCCGGTCCAGCCAGCAGGCGGCGAGCCGTCTGAGCCGGTCCGCCTTGGCGGGCGTGAGCGCCGCCATGGGGTGCTGGAAGTCGCCCGCCCTGCGCGTCTTGACCTCGCAGACGACCACCGTGTCGCCGTCCCGGGCGACGATGTCGATCTCCCCGGTCCGCCCGCACCGCCAGTTCCGTGCGAGCACCGCCATCCCGCACTCGCTCAGCCGGCGCACCGCCAGCTCTTCGCCGTAGGCGCCCAGTGCCCCCGTCGCGTTCATTCGGCACCACCTCCGGCACCGACTGTGACGGCTCCGCGCCGGACTATTGGATCTTGGTGGACAACCGAACGCTTGTGGACAACCTGCTCACCCGCACCGGTGAACGGAAACCCGCCACCGGGGGCGCGGACCTCAGCCGCGAGGCGGAAACTCAGCTGCCGGGCAGCTCCAGATCGCTCTTGTTGAGCTCCTCGATGTTCACGTCCTTGAACGTCAACACCCGCACCTGCTTGACGAACCGCGCCGGCCGGTACATGTCCCAGACCCACGCGTCCGCCATCGACACTTCGAAGAACACCTCTCCCTGCACCGAGTGCACCTGCATCTCGTAGTCGTTGGTGAGGTAGAAGCGACGCTCGGTCTCGATCACGTATTTGAACAGACCGACGACATCGCGGTACTCCCGGTAGAGCTTCAGCTCCATCTCGGTCTCGTACTTCTCGAGGTCCTCGGCGCTCATGGCATGTTCCCCTTCAGCCGTGCGTCTCCCCATTGTGCGCCTGTCACCTGCGCTCCTAGACGATTTCCGGAGCGAGGACCACCGGCGTACTCGGGGGCCCCTCGACGAGCAGCGTGCGCAGCAGCTCGGCGAGTCGTGTCGGGTACACCGTCTCACGGGCCGCCGACAGTTCGGCGGAGGTCCACCACCTCAGCCCCGTGACACTGCGCGCCTCCAGCTCCGTGGGGTCCGCCAGGGCCACCGCTGCCGCCGGCCGCCGCGTACGGGCGAGGTAGTACCACTCGTCCTGGTCCCAGCGCCGCCCGGCGAACGGGAAGGAGCAGAACCGCTGCCACACCACCGGCCCCAGCTCCACGTCCGTGAGGCCGGTCTCCTCGGCCAGCTCCCGCAGCGCGGCCTCCTCACGGGTCTCGTCGCCCTCCACCCCGCCACCCGGCGTGAACCACCAGGTGACGTCGGGGTCGTCCGGCTCGTACCCGTGCAGCAGCAGGATCCGGTCGTCCGGGTCGAGCAGCAGCACCCGCGCGACCCTGCGCGCCGCCTCACCCACGGGCGACCGCCTCCGACCGCGTCCGGCGCCGCGACAGCAGCCCGGCGACCGGCCCGTACGCCGCGCCGCCGAGGATCAGTACCGCGCCGGCCACCACCGCGCCCACCACCGGCACCACCGGCCCCGGCCGTGACACGCCCCCGGGGAGCGCGGCGAACGCCCGCGGCCGCTCCACCATGCCGCCGACCGGCCACGCCACGGCGTCCACCCGGGCGCTGACCGCGCTGCGCGGCACCGATCCCCGGGCCGCGTCCTGGAGGTGTACGCGGGAGTCCTGCGAGCCCATGCGCTCGTCGCCGAGCAGGAAGAGCCGCCCCTCGGGCACGGTCACGGAGAACGGCGTCGAGGCGGCGGCCTGCGACCGCAGATACGGTTCTTCAATCGGGGTGCCGTTCACGGTCAGCCGGCCTTCCGCGTCGCAGCAGGCGACCTTGTCGCCGCCGACGCCGACCACCCGCTTGACCATCGGCAGATCGCCCCACGTCGAGTCGGTGAAGACCACGACGTCACCGCGGCGCACCTCCGCGCCGTCGATCCGCTGCGCCAGCACCCGGTCCCCGGCCGTGACGGTCGGCGACATGGAGTCCGAGGGCACGGTGTACGGCTGGTACTGGACCGCGCCCCAGGCGAACCCGCCGAGGAAGAGCACACAGCCGACGGCCACGGCCAGCCCCGACAGCACGCTGCCGAGACGGCCGCGGCCGTCGTCCGTTCGTTGCGTTCGGCTCATCCCAGCGCTCCCCACGTTCGGAGATCGACGATCTGGGAGGGAACCCTACCCGCGGTGCCCTACCCGGCGGTACGCCTCTTCCTGCGCCACAGCACGATCGGCAGCGCGCCCGCGAGCCCGAGGGCGCCCGGCCCGACGGCCGCCGCGGCGGCCGCGCTCAGGCCCGGCTGGTCGAAGGTGTCCGGCACCGGCAGCGTGGACCAGCGGTCGAGCGGCCACGCCACCACGACCGCCCGCCCGACGACCCGCTCGGTGGCGACCGTGCCGTTGCCGGGCAGCTCCTGGTGGTAGCGGGAGTCCAGCGAGTTCTGCCGGTTGTCGCCCATCACCCAGATGCGGTCCTGGGGCACCTTGATCGGCCCGAACGGCTCGTCGTCGCACGGCGTGGAGCCGGGCGCGATGTACGCCGTCTCGTCGAGCGGCTTGCCGTTGAGGACGACCTTGCCGCCCTTCTTGCACTCCACCGTGTCACCGCCGACCGCGATGACCCTCTTGATCAGGTCCTTCTCCTCCGAGGACGGCATCAGCCCGATGAAGCTGAGGAACTCCTGGAGGATGTTCGGCTCCGGCGTCGGCTCGCCCTCCAGCCAGCCGCCCGGGTCGTGGAAGACCACGACCTCGCCGCGCTCGGGCTCCGAGCCGAACCACGGGGTGAGCTTGTCGACCAGGACCCGGTCACCGCGCTGCAGCGTGTTCATCATCGAGTCGGACGGAATCGAGAAGGCCTGCACCAGGAAGGTCTTGATCAGCAGCGCCAGCAGCAGCGCGATGCCGATCAGCAGGGGCAGTTCCTTCCAGAAGGAACGGGGCTTCTTCGGCCCGTCGTCCCCCGTCCCGCCGTCCGCGTGCGCCGCATCCGCCGGGGGGCCCTCAGCGTGCCCGGTTCCGGGGGAGGGCTCCCCGCCCGACCCGGAAGGCCCGGCGGCAGAGGACGCGGAGGGCTGCTCCGGCCTCTCCTCCGGCCCGTCGTGTCCGGATCGTGCGCCGACCGCCAAATCCCCCACATCCACTCCTCACTCCGTGCAACCGCCCGCCCCACAGCAGGGGAGGGCCCACCACTCCCATAACGAGCGGGAGTTCCGCAGGGCTCGGGAGCCGGATGGTTCCGTTCGTTCCGTTCAGAATCCGAGAGGACACACTATGCGAAGCGCCGAGCGAGATCGCAGTCCTGCCCCGCGAGTCACCCGATCCCCCGACCACCGCACTACCCTGACGTCCGCGAGTCCGGGACGGACGCGAACGCGTCCGGCTCCTCCAGCCGGCGCCAGTGGTCGAACGGCCAGGCGATGACGAACGCCGTCCCCACCACCTCCTCCTCCGACACCGTGCCCTGGAACGCCTCGTCCAGGTGGAAGCGCGAGTCCGCCGAGTTGGCGCGATGGTCCCCCATCACGAACAGCCTCCCCTCCGGCACCTTCACGTCGAACGTGATGGTCGAGGGAACGTTGCCGGGGTGCAGGTACGGCTCGCTCAGCGGTACGCCGTTGACGGTGACGCGACCGTCCGCGTCACAGCACTTGACCGTGTCCCCGCCGACCGCGACGACCCGCTTGATCAGGTCCTGCTCGTCGTCGGACGGCAGCAGCCCGATGAAGGTGAGGGCCTGCTTGACCTGCTTGACGACGACCGGGTCGTCCTTCTTCGGAGCGTTCTCCTCCTGGAGCCAGCCACCCGGGTCCTTGAAGACCACGACGTCCCCGCGCTGCGGCTTGGACCCGAACCAGGGCGTGAGCTTGTCGACCAGCACCCGGTCGTCGATCCGGATCGTCTGCTCCATCGATCCCGAGGGGATCACGAAGGCCTGCACCAGGAACGTCTTCAGTACGAGGGCGATGACCAGCGCCACGGTGATGAGGAGCGGTATCTCCTTCACCGCCGACCTGCGCCTGCGCCGCTTCACGCGCCGGGCGAGCTTGCGCCGCTCCGCACGCCCGGGCAGGGCGCGGGCGCCGTCCGTGGGCCGGGACCCGGTGGGCAGCCGCGTGTCGGCCCGGTGGCCGCCGCGCCTGGCCCGGTTACCCATGGCCCCCGCCTGCCGGATGCGCCGCGCCGGGTACGTCACGGAAGGCCGGCGTCGGTTCCACCGACGACCAGCGGCCGAAGGGCCAGCCGATCCAGTCCGCCCGGCCGATCACCTTCTCCACCGGCACCACACCGCCGCCCGGTTCGCCGAGGTGGTCGCGGGAGTCGCGCGACTGGCTGCGGTGGTCGCCCATGACCCACAGCGTGCCCTGCGGCACGACGATGTCGAAGGGCACCTGGGACGGCGCGTCGCCGGGGTGCAGATACCCCTCGCTCACCGGTACGCCGTTCACCTCGACCCTTCCCCCCTTGTCGCAGCACGTCACGCGGTCGCCCCCCACGCCGACCACCCGCTTCACGTAGTCGGTCTCGGCTGGCTCGGTCAGGCCGAGCGCCGCGCCCGCCGCGTGCAGCAGCGCCGTGAGCGGGTTCTGCTCCGGTGCCTCGCGTACGAAGGACCCGGTGCCGTCGAAGACGACCACGTCCCCGCGCTGGGGCTCGGAACCGAAACGGTACGCCAACTTGTTCACGAGCACCCGGTCCCCGACCTGGAGAGTGGGCTCCATGGAGCTGCTCGGGATCTGGAAGGGCTGCACCACGAAGTGGCTGAACAACAGCAGGAACACGGCGCACGCGACGCCGATCAGCCCCGGCCCGCGCCAGGAGAAGCCGCCGCGCCCGCCGGAATGCACGGAGCGCGACCCCTCCCCCGTATCGGAGGAGGAGTCGCGCTCGGTGTGCTGTGCTTCGGTGTCCATCGGAGCCAGATGCTATCCGGCCGCCCTGTGGACCCCCGCGCGACGGAGCTGAGCCGGGGCTCAGTTCTCGCGCTTCTCCTTGATCTTCGCAGCCTTGCCGCGCAGCTCACGCAGGTAGTACAGCTTGGCGCGACGGACGTCACCGCGGGTCACGAGCTCGATCTTCTCGAAGATCGGGCTGTGCACCGGGAAGGTGCGCTCGACGCCGACGGAGAAGGAGACCTTGCGGACCGTGAAGGTCTCGGAGACGCCCGAGCCCTGGCGGCGGATGACGACACCCTTGAACTGCTGGATACGGGAGCGGTTGCCCTCGATGACGCGAACGTGGACGTTCACGGTGTCACCGGGACGGAACGACGGGACGTCGGTCCGCAGGGACGCGGAGTTGACGGCGTCAAGCACGTGAGACATGGTCGTCTGCTTCCTCGCTGATGCCACAGGTCATCAACGGCAACTAGAAATGGGGTTGAAGGGCTGTGCCGTCGGGGCCGGCGCGTGTCCCCCTGTGGCAGGGGCGCCGCTCGGACGTACAGCAGCCGCCTATTCTTCCACGCCGCCGGGCCTGCGCCAAAATCGGCCACCGGGTTCCGGTGCCCAGCCCAGCATGGAGAGCGTCTCGCGGTCCTTCTTGTCGAACGCGGCCGGGTCGGTCCGCTCGATCAGCTCGGGCCGGTTCGCGGCGGTCCGCCGCAGCGCCTCGTCCCGCCGCCAGCGGGCGATCTTCCCGTGGTGGCCGCTGAGCAGGACGTCGGGGATGCCGCGCCCGCGCCACTCCGGCGGCTTGGTGTAGACGGGGCCCTCCAGGAGGTTGGCCATGGCGCCGGGGGCGAAGGAATCGTCGCGGTGGGACTCGGCGTTGCCCAGGACGCCGGGCAGCAGCCGGGCCACGGCCTCGGTGACCACCAGGACGGCGGCCTCGCCGCCCGCCAGCACGTAGTCGCCGATGGACACCTCGTACACCGGTATCCGGGTGGCGTACTCGTCGATGACGCGGCGGTCGATGCCCTCGTACCGGGCGGGGGTGAAGATCAGCCAGGGCCGCTCGGACAGCTCGACGGCGAGCTCCTGGGTGAAGGGCCGCCCGCTGGGCGTGGGCACGACGAGCGCGGGACCGTGTGCGCCCGCTTCGTACCCGGCGGCGAGCGTGTCGTCCAGGGCCTCGCCCCAGGGGTCGGTCTTCATGACCACCCCGGGGCCGCCGCCGTACGGGGTGTCGTCGACCGTGTGGTGCCGGTCGTACGTCCACCGGCGCAGGTCGTGTACGTGGACGTCGAGCACGCCGCGCGCGCGTGCCTTGCCGACGAGCGAGACGTTCAGCGGGTCCAGGTACTCGGGGAAGATCGTGACGACGTCGAGCCGCATCAGGCCCCGTCCTCCTTGCCGGAGGGCTCGGCCGCGTCGCGCGAGGACGCGATCTCGGCGCGGTCGTCGATGAGGCCGGGCGGGGGGGTGATGACCGCCTTCTGCTCGTCGAGGTCGATGTCGGTGACGATCTCCTCGACGAACGGGATCATGACCTCGGTGCCGTCGGGCCGCTCCACGACGAACAGGTCCTGGGACGGCAGGTGCGAGATCTCGGTGATCCGGCCGACCTCGGTCCCGTCGGCGAGGACGACGTCCAGGTCGATGAGCTGGTGGTCGTAGTACTCGTCGGGCTCCTCCGGCCGCTCGTCCGGGTCCACCTCGGCGATCAGCAGGGTGTTGCGCAGCGCCTCGGCGGCGTTGCGGTCCCGTACGCCCTCGAAGCGGAGCAGCAGCCGGCCGCTGTGCACCCGGCCGGTCTCGATGGTCAGCGGCCCGGCGGAGGCCGGATCCGTGGCCAGTACGGCGCCGGGCGCGAGCCGCAGCTCCGGCTCGTCCGTCCGCACCTCGACGGTGACCTCGCCCTTGATCCCGTGGGCGCGGCCGATCCGTGCGACTACCAGCTGCACTGCTCACCTCTCCAAACGACGTACACACGACGTACCACACGAACACGGGCCGGGGTGGGCCGTAGCCCTCCCCGGCCCGTGCCGGTGCATCTACTGCAAAACAGCCAACTTGTTCAGCGGACCTGGTCCACGTCGACGAGGTCGACCCGGATGCCACGACCGCCGAGGGCCCCCACGACGGTACGCAGAGCGCGCGCGGTGCGGCCGTTGCGGCCGATCACCTTGCCGAGGTCGTCGGGGTGGACCCGGACCTCCAGTACGCGCCCGCGGCGCAGGGTGCGCGAGGCGACCTGCACGTCGTCGGGATTGTCGACAATGCCCTTCACGAGGTGCTCGAGAGCCTCCTCGAGCATGCTCAGGCCTCGGTCGACTCGGTGGACGCGGCCTCGGCCTCGTCCGCCTTCTTGTCGGCCTTCTTCGCCTTCGGGGTGATGGCCTCACCCTTAGCCTCGTCACCCTCGAGCGCCTTCGCGAAGGCGTCGAAGGAGGCGCGCTTGTCTTCCTTGGTCGCCGGGGCGAGCAGCGGCTTCTCGGGGGCCGGCAGGCCCTTGACCTTCTGCCAGTCGCCGGTGAGCTTCAGGATCGCGAGGACCGGCTCGGTCGGCTGGGCGCCGACGGACAGCCAGTACTGCGCACGCTCCGAGTCGACCTCGATGCGCGACGGGTTCTGCACCGGGTGGTACAGGCCGATCTCCTCGATGGCCCGGCCGTCACGGCGGGTACGGGAGTCGGCGACGACGATGCGGTAGTGAGGCGAACGGATCTTGCCCAGACGCTTCAGCTTGATCTTGACTGCCACGGGTGTGGTGTCTCCTGGTCTTGACGTGGTTGGGCACGACGAAATGCCACGTGGGGTTGCGGTACTCGGGTGCCCGATGGACGCGTCAGCCGGAGGAGAGAGGGGTCCTGTTCGACTGTCGAGTACAGCTAGCCATTGTGCCACACCACGCGGGGTCAGCTCGCCGCGCCCACCGCTTCCGGAATGCGGAACGGCTTCCCGCAGCCGCCGCAGACGATCGGCGCCTGCGCGAGGACCGACGGGACGACCCGGACGTTGCGCCCGCAGTCGCAGACCGCCTTGACCCGCACGCCGCCACCGGAGGAGCCGTGCCGGGCGGCCGGCCCACGGAAGGAGCGCTTGGTATCGGCGGCCGTGGCGGCCGTGTGCGCCTTCAGGGCGCGCTGGAGCCGCTCGATCGTCGGCCGGTAGCGGCGCTTGGCCTCGGGGCTGAGCGTGACCAGCGAAAAGCCGCTGCTCGGGTGCGGCTCGTCCGGGTGGTCGAGGCCCATCTCCTCGGCGATCGCCAGGAATCTGCGGTTGTGGTAGCGGCCGGCGCGCGAGGTGTCGCGGACTCCTCGGGCGGCGGCGATGCCGTGGACTGCCTCATGGAGCAGTCGTTCGAACGAGAGCTCGGCGCCACAGGCGGACGACGACTCTCCGATCAGGGATTCGGGCGCGGCGAGATCCGGCAGCTCGGGGTGGTGCCGCTGAATGTCGGCCCACGCCTGTGCCAGCTCTGCGGCGAGAACAGGTGGTGTCGTGCTCACGTCGTGACAACGAGCCGGACTGCCTGTGGGTTCCATTCCGGGGCATCCCAAATAATTTGCACGTACCCGTCAGTTGCCGTTGATGCGTCCTGACGAGGGCCAGTGCGCCGATGTACGGAGAAGGCTCGCAGCTCGCACCAAGGTGGTACGTAGCGCCGCGCATGCCCCGGCGCCCACACCCCGGCGCGGAGCGCTCGCGGAGGGCGGCCGCGGTGTGACAGTACTCCGGCGCACGGGAGCGCGCGGCACCGGCCCGTTGCCATGGCGGGATTCGCTCGCCGCCCCCACTATGAGAGAAGTTCGTGCCGACTCGGGGGCGCACGCCCGGGGCACGCAAGCATTGCGTCCCGACCCCTGGACACCGGGGGCGGATGCGGAGTTCCCTGGGCGTCGGGGAGTGCGCGCGCACGCACACGGGGGCTGTCAATCAGGGCACAGACGCACAGATGGACCTCTCGGCGGATTGGGGCGCTTTCGATGACACCTATGCTCGTCCAGCACCACCCCCACCCGGCCTCGGCCCCTCCGGCGACGGACGGGCCCGGCCGAGCCCGCGACTGGGCGGAGATCCAGGAGCGAATGCTCGTCCCGCTCTACGAAGCGGTGTACCAGCACTTGGAGGTCGGCACCGGGACGCGGCTGCTGGGTCTCGGTTGCGGCTCGGGACTCGCCTTGCTGATGGCCGCCTCCCGCGGCGCGCAAGTCACCGGCTGCGACACCGACCACGCACGCGTGGACCTGGCCAAGGAGCGGCTGATGCCCGACGCGGGCGCGCACGACGCCGCCCCGCGGTGCGGCGAGACGAGACTCCTGTACGGCGGGCCCGCCGAGACCGCGGACCCCACCCGTCCGGCGTACAACCTCATCACCGCGTTCCAGCCGATCGGCTGCACCGCCGGGGACTCCGAGGGTCTGGTGCCCGCCCTGGTGAGCGGCGCGCGGCTGGCGGAGCGGGGCAGCGCCGTGGTGCTGGCGGGCTGGGGCCCGCCGGAGCGGTGCGCCACCTCGACCGTGCTGCGGGTGGCGGGCCGGCTCACCGAGCGGCTGCGCACGCGAGCCGGCTGGCGCCCGGCGAACCGCGACGACCTGGAGGACGTGGCCGCGCGGGCCGGGCTGAACCCGGACGGCTCGGGACGGGTGGCGTGCCCCTTCGGGTACGCCGACATCGAGAGCGCCGTACGCGGCCTGTTCTCGACCGGGCTGTTCGACGCGGCGGTGGAGGCGTCCGACCAGGCGACCGTCGAGAAGGAGGTCACCGAGGCCCTCCACCCGTACGTACGGCCCGACGGCACGGTGTGGATGCCGAACGTCTTCCGCTACCTGGTGGCCAGGACCCCCTGACGTCTCACTCCTCCCCCGCGTGCGCCTTGGCGAGGCGGGGGATGCCGGCCGCACGGTACGCCTCGGCCTCCTCCAGCGTCTCGTTCTCCAGGAGCGCCGCCGCCAGCGCGTCCAGCTTGGGGCGGTGCTCCTGGAGGAGCCGGCAAGCGCGTTCGTAGCACTCGTCGACGATGCGGCGCATCTCGTGGGCCACGGCGTCCAGCGTCGCGGGCGCGGCGGAGAGCCCGTACGCCTGCTGCGCGTCGCCCGGGATGGCGCTGAGCCGGCCGACCCGGTCGCTCATGCCCCAGCGGCCCGCCATCCCGCGCGCGATGTTGGTGACCTGCTCCAGGTCGCTCTCCGAGCCGGTCGTGACCACTCCGAACACGATGTGTTCGGCCGCCATCCCGCCCAGCGCGCCGATGATCCGGCCGCGCAGGTAGTCCTCCGTGTACGCGTACTTGTCGGCGTCGGGCGTCGACAGGGTCACGCCGAGCGCGCGTCCGCGCGGCACGATGGTGACCTTGCGGACCGGGTCCGCGCCGGGCTGGAGCATGCCCAGCAGCGCGTGACCGCTCTCGTGGTACGCGGTGCGGCGGCGCTCCTCCAGCGGCATGACCAGCGCGCGCTCGGCACCGAGCTGCACCTTCTCCAGGGCCTCGGAGAGGTCCGCCTGCGTGACGCGCGGGCGGCGGCGCTTGACCGCGAGCAGGGCGGCCTCGTTGGCGAGGTTGGCCAGCTCGGCGCCCGTCATGCCCGGGGTCGTACGGGCGACCCGGGCCAGGTCGACGTCCTCGGCGAGCGGGATGTCCCGGGTGTGGATCCTGAGGATCGCCTCGCGGCCGCCCCGGTCGGGCGGGCTGACGTGGACGATCCGGTCGAAGCGGCCGGGCCGGGTGAGGGCCGGGTCGAGGACGTCGGCGCGGTTGGTGGCCGCGATGACGATGACGCCCTCGGAGCCGGAGAAGCCGTCCATCTCGGTCAGGATCTGGTTCAGCGTCTGCTCGCGCTCGTCGTGCCCGCCCATGGCGGCGGAGCCGCCGCGGACGCGCCCGATGGTGTCGATCTCGTCGATGAAGATGATCGCGGGGGCCACCTTGCGGGCCTCGTTGAACAGCTCCCGTACGCGCGAGGCGCCGACGCCGACGATCATCTCGATGAACTCGGAGGCCGACGCCGAGAAGAACGGCACCCCCGCCTCGCCGGCCACCGCCCGCGCCAGGAGCGTCTTGCCGGTGCCCGGCGGCCCCGCCAGCAGCACACCGCGCGGCATCTTGGCGCCCATGCGCCAGTACGCGTCGGGGTTCTTCAGGAAGTCCACCACGTCGTTCAGCTCGCCCTCCACCTCGTCGATCCCGGCGACGTCGGCGAAGGTCGTGCGCTGTCCGGCCGTGACCTCGACCGGCTTGGGCGGCGCCTTGCGGCCCAGCATGCCCCCGGCGCCGAGCCCGGCGCTCATCCGCCGCGAGATGAACACCCACAACAGGACGAGGAGGAGGATCGGCGCGAGCGAGAGCAGCAGATTGGCGACGAAGCTGGGCCTCTCGACCACCGGCTCGGCGGTCACGGTGACCTTCTGCTTGGTCAGTTCGGACCAGAGGTTGTCGTCGGCGAAGGCCGGGCGCTGGGTGGTGAACCGCTGGCCGTTGTCCAGTTCGCCCTCGATGGCGTCGCCCTTGGAGTAGATCTTGGCGACCTTGCCGTCGGTGACCTGCCGGCTGAACTCGGTGTACGAGATGGTCCGCTCGTCGCCGTTGCCGAAGTACGACAGGGCCAGGTTGGTCAGGACGAACACCGCCACCGCCGCGAGGATGAGCGCGATCCACCCGCCGGGCATCTTCTTGCGCGGCGGCGGTGGCGGAGGCGCGCCCTCCGAGCGCCAGGGCTGGTCGGTGCGGTCGCGTGGGGGTACGGAATTGGCCACGCTGCCATCATGCGAGACCGCCGCGAAAGCGGCATTACGGGCGCCGCGCGCCGTGGCGGGCGTACGGCGGAGGGGCGCCCACCGCGTGGTGGACGCCCCTCCGAGCCGTTGTGGGCGGCCGTCAGCCCATGAACTTCTTGAACTCGTCCGGGAGCTCGAAGTCCTTGCCCGGCTCGCCGGCCGGCAGGCCGAAGGCACCGCCCTGCTGGGCCGCCTGCTCGCGGCGGGCCGCCGCGGCCTGCTCCTCGGCCTTCCGCTTCATCGGGTTGCCGCTCTTGCGCTTGCCCTTGGCCTGCTTCTGCTGCTTCTTCTGGCGGCCGGGGCCGCCGCCCATGCCCGGGATCCCCGGCATGCCCGGCATCCCGCCGCCCTGCGCCATCCGGGACATCATCTTGCGGGCCTCGAAGAACCGCTCCACCAGGTTCTTCACCGCGCTGACGTCGACACCGGAGCCCTTGGCGATACGGGCGCGCCGCGAGCCGTTGATGATCGTCGGGTCCTGGCGCTCGCCGGGGGTCATCGACTTGATGATCGCGGCCGTGCGGTCGACGTCGCGCTCGTCGATGTTGTTGATCTGGTCCCGCATCTGCGCCATGCCCGGCAGCATGCCGAGCAGCTTGGAGATGGAGCCCATCTTCCGGACCTGCTCCATCTGGGCCAGGAAGTCGTCGAGGGTGAAGTCCTTGCCCTTGGACGACGCCAGCTTGGAGGCCATCTTGGCGGCCTCTTCCTGGCTGAAGGTCTGCTCGGCCTTCTCGATCAGGGAGAGGACGTCACCCATGCCGAGGATGCGGGACGCCATGCGGTCCGGGTGGAACGCGTCGAAGTCGTCCAGCTTCTCGCCGTTGGAGGCGAACATGATCTGGCGGCCGGTGACGTGCGCGATCGACAGGGCGGCACCACCGCGGGCGTCGCCGTCGAGCTTGGAGAGCACGACGCCGTCGAAGCCGACGCCGTCGCGGAAGGCCTCGGCGGTGTTGACCGCGTCCTGACCGATCATGGCGTCGACGACGAAGAGGACCTCGTCCGGGCTGACGGCGTCGCGGATGTCCGCGGCCTGCTGCATCAGCTCCTGGTCGATACCGAGGCGGCCCGCGGTGTCGACGATGACGATGTCGTGCAGCTTGGTCTTCGCGTAGTCGATCGAGTCCTTGGCGACCTGCACCGGGTCGCCGACGCCGTTGCCCGGCTCGGGCGCGTACACGGCGACGCCCGCGCGCTCGGCGACGACGGCGAGCTGGTTGACGGCGTTGGGGCGCTGGAGGTCACAGGCGACGAGCAGCGGCGAGTGGCCCTGGCCCTTGAGCCAGAGGCCAAGCTTTCCGGCGAGGGTGGTCTTACCGGCACCCTGGAGACCGGCGAGCATGATCACGGTGGGCGGGTTCTTGGCGAACCGGAGGCGCCGGGTCTCGCCGCCGAGGATGCCGACGAGCTCCTCGTTGACGATCTTGATGACCTGCTGCGCGGGATTCAGCGCCTGCGAGACCTCGGCGCCGAGGGCCCGCTCCTTGATCTGCTTGATGAAGGCCCGCACGACGGGCAGGGCCACGTCGGCCTCGAGCAGCGCGATACGGATCTCACGTGCCGTGGCGTCGATGTCCGCCTCGCTGAGGCGGCCCTTGCCTCGGAGGTTCTTGAAAGTCGCTGCAAGGCGGTCGGAGAGGGTATCGAACACGGCGGTCGCGGATCCTCGGGTGTAGGGGGCGGGCGGACAGTCGAACCCAAGGGTATCGGGCTTGAGCCGATCCGTAGCAGCCCCGTCATGCCCGCAGTGCTGCTTCCAGGGTGCGTGCCACTTCCGCCGCCTCCTCGGGGGCCAGCGGGGCGCCGGCGGCGTCCGTGACGTAGAAGGCGTCCACCGCGTTCGCCCCCAGCGTCGACACGTGCGCGCTGCGCACCCGTACCGCCGCCGTCTCCAGGGCCCGCCCGATGCGGTGCAGCAGGCCCGGGGCGTCGTGGGCGCGGACCTCGATGACCGTCGCCAGCGTCGAGCCGGCCGGGGCGACCGTGACGCGCGGTGGCGGCGCCGTGGCGCCGTGGCGGCGGGGGTAGGCGGCCTCGCGTTCGGCGAGGCGGGAGCGGATGTCGAGGGAGCCGTCCAGGACGCGGACGAGGTCGGCGCGCAGCCGGGTGGCCTGCGGCAGGGAGCCGTACTCGGCGGCGACGCGCCAGTTCAGGACGAGGACGGCTCCGCCGCCGCCGAGCTCCGGCGGCAGTTCGATCGCGCGGAGGTCGGCCGAGCGGACGGTGAGGCGGTGCAGGGCGAGGACGCCGGCCACGGCGGGCAGGACGCCCGGCCGGTCGGGGAGGGCGATGAGCAGCTCGACGCCGACGGGTTCGGGGGCGTCGCCGTCCGGCGGGCCGTCGGCGTGCAGGGCGAGGACGGGTTCGCCGGTGCGCAGGGCCTCGATGGCGAGGCGTTCCTGTTCGGCGCTGGGCGCGGCGGGCTCGGGCGCGGGGGGTGGATCGCCCGCGAGGGCGCCGGCGACCCGCTTGACCAGGTCCGCGACGAGGGAGGCGCGCCAGGAGGACCAGGCGGCGGGGCCGGTGGCGAGGGCGTCGGCCTCGGTGAGGGCGTGCAGGAGCTCCAGCGTCGACGCGGAGCCGACGGCCGCGGCGACGGAGTCGACGGTCGCGGGGTCGTCGAGGTCGCGGCGGGTGGCGGTCTCGACGAGCAGGAGGTGGTGGCGTACGAGGGTGGCGACGACGGCGGTGTCGTGCCGGTCGAAGCCGATGCGGGCGGCGATGTCACGGGCGAGGGGCTCCCCCACGACCGCGTGGTCGCCGGGGCGGCCCTTGCCGATGTCGTGGAGGAGGGCGGCGACCAGGAGGAGGTCGGGGCGCCCGACGCGGCGGGCCATCGCGGAGGCGCGTACGGCGGTCTCGACGAGGTGCCGGTCGACGGTCCAGGTGTGGACGGGGTTGCGCTGCGGGCGGCAGCGCACGTGCTCCCATTCGGGCAGCAGGCGGCTGATGACGCCCTCGGCCTCCAGGGCCTCCCAGACGGGCACGGTGGACTCCCCCGCGCCGAGCAGCGTGACGAGCGCCTCGCGGGCCTCGGCGGGCCACGGCACCGGCAGCGGCTTGCCCGCGGCGGCCAGGCGGCGTACGGCGTACGGGGAGAGGGGCAGGCCCGCCTGGGCGGCCGCGGCGGCGGCGCGCAGCGGCAGGGCCGGGTCGCGTTCGGGGCGGGCGGTGCGGGCGAGCACGGCCTCGCCGTCCATCTCGACGACGCCCTCGGCGAGCGGGGAGCGCACGGCGGGCTGCCGCCCGAGGAGGGCACGCAGCCGGGGGCGTACGGCCCGGGCGCGCAGCACGCGGTTGACCTCGCGCCAGGTGACGTCGCCCGCGTACGAGAGGGTGCGCGCGGCTTCGTAGACGCTGCGCAGCAGGGCGTCGGCGTCGGGCAGGCCGAGGGCGCCGGCGACCTGGGTCTGCTCCTGGAGGGCGAGCCGGTCGGTGGCGCGCCCGGTGACGAGGTGGAGGGCGTCGCGGGTGTCGAGGAGGGTGCGGCGGGCTTCGGCGAGCCCTTCGCGGGGGGCGTCGGCGAGCCAGGAGGCGGCGACGGCGCGCAGGGCGGTGGCGTCGCGCAGGCCCCCGCGGGCCTCCTTGAGGTCGGGTTCGAGGAGGAACTGGAGCTCGCCCTGGCGTTCGGCGCGCTCGCGGCAGAGCTCGTCGAGTTCGGGGAGGCGCTTGGGGGCCTGGTTGCGCCAGTCGGCGAGGACGGCGGTGCGCAGGGCGGTGACGAGGCCGAGGTCGCCGGCGAGGTGGCGGGCGTCGAGGAGGCCGAGCTGGACCTTGAGGTCCTCGGCGGCGGTTCTGCGGGCCTCGGCCAGGGTGCGTACGGAGTGGTCGAGGGCGAGGCCGAGGTCCCAGACGGGGTACCA
This sequence comes from Streptomyces sp. NPDC003036, assembly GCF_040611175.1. Taxonomy (NCBI): domain Bacteria; kingdom Bacillati; phylum Actinomycetota; class Actinomycetes; order Kitasatosporales; family Streptomycetaceae; genus Streptomyces; species Streptomyces sp. NPDC003036. Next base: position 145,730 of record NZ_JBEXNO010000008.1, read on the forward strand.
GACGCGGTCGGCGAGCGCGGCGATCGCGGCGGGGTCGGCGCTGCCGTCGTGGAGGAGGAGCAGGTCGAGGTCGCTGCGGGGGGACAGCTCGCCGCGCCCGTACCCGCCGACGGCGACCAGGGCCACCCCCCGCGCGGGGGCCGCCCGCGCGAACAGGCCCGACAGCCACTCGTCGGTGAGGCGGGACAGGTCGGCACGGCGCGGCGGCCCGGACCGCTCCTCCTGCGTCAGGAGGTGCAGCCGGGCCGCCGCGTAGCCGCCGGGTCCCGAGTCGTCGGCTTTCACATCGGTGCTCGTCACCCAGGGGCTCCTTGCCGTGCGTCGGGACCGTGTCGCGTGTTTACAGGGCGTCGGGGCCGCGTTCGCCGGTGCGGACCCGGACGGCGGTGTCGACGGGGACGCTCCAGACCTTCCCGTCACCGATCTTGCCGGTGCGGGCGGCCTTGACGATGACGTCGATGAGCTGTTCGGCGTCGTCGTCCTCGACGAGGACCTCGATGCGGATCTTGGGGACGAGGTCGACGGTGTACTCGGCGCCCCGGTAGACCTCGGTGTGGCCGCGCTGGCGGCCGTAGCCGCTGGCCTCCGTGACGGTCAGTCCGTGGACCCCGAAGGCCTGGAGGGCCTCCTTGATCTCGTCGAGCCGGTGCGGCTTGACGACCGCCGTGATCAGCTTCATGCGTCCACCTTCTTGTTCTCCACTACGGGCAGTGCCTCCGTCGCCGGGGCGGCCTTGCGCGAGCCGGTTCCGCCGCCGGCGCCGCTGAAGTCGTACGCCGTCTCGGCGTGCTCGACGCGGTCGATGCCGGAGACCTCGTCATCCTCGCTGACCCGCATGCCCATCACCTTGTCGATGACGAAGGCGAGGAGCGCGGAGACGACCAGGGAGTAGGCGAGGACGGCGAAGACGCCGATGGCCTGCTTGCCGAGCTGCTCCAGGCCGCCGCCGTAGAAGAGGCCCTTGGCGTCGGACTGGACGCCGCCGGTGGCGAAGAAGCCGACGAGCAGGGAGCCGACCACACCGCCGACGAGGTGGACGCCGATGACGTCCAGGGAGTCGTCGTAGCCGAACTTGTACTTCAGGCCGACGGCCATGGCGCAGAGCAGACCGGCGATCGCGCCGATGGCGATCGCGCCGAGCGGCGAGCAGGAGCCGCCGGCCGGGGTGATGGCGACGAGTCCGGCGACCGCGCCGGAGGCGGCGCCGAGGGTGGTGAAGGCGCCGTGGCGGATCTTCTCGTACGCCAGCCAGGCGCACATGGCGGCGGCGGTGGCGACCTGGGTGTTGAGGAACATCACCGCGCCGACGCCGTCGTCGTTGCCGAGCCAGGAGCCGGCGTTGAAGCCGAACCAGCCGAACCACAGCAGCCCGGCGCCGAGCATGACCAGCGGGAGGCTGTGCGGGCGCATCGGGTCCTTCTTGAAGCCGACGCGCTTGCCGATGACCAGGATCACGCCGAGGGCGGCGGCTCCGGCGTTGATGTGGACGGCGGTGCCGCCCGCGAAGTCGATGACGCCCATCTCGAAGAGCCAGCCGCCGGCGCCCCAGACCCAGTGGGCGACGGGGAAGTAGACGACGGTGACCCAGAGGGCGACGAACAGCGCCCAGGCGGTGAACTTCACGCGGTCGGCGAGGGCGCCGCTGATGAGCGCGGGGGTCAGGATGGCGAACATCAGCTGGAAGACGGCGAAGACGTACACCGGGATGGTGTAGCCGTCCCACAGCTCGGTGAGGCCGATGTTGCTGAGGCCTACGTAGTCGGACGACCACCCGATGAGGGAGCCGGAGTCGGTGCCGAAGGCGATGCTGAAGCCGTACAGCACCCACAGGATCGTGACGATCCCGAGGCTGATGAAGCTCATCATCAGCATGTTGAGGGTCGACTTCACCCGGACCATGCCTCCGTAGAAGAAGGCGAGGGCCGGTGTCATCAGCATCACCAGGGCGGAACAGATGAGCATGAACCCGGTGTTCGCGGCAGACAGCGTGGGTGCGTCTGCGGCAAGGGTCGTGATGCCTGGGGGCATCGGCGTCTCCTCGTCGTCGGTCGGCCTGTGCGGGGCGGAGCCGGTGGTAGCTACACGGCTATGAGGGGTGGCCGGTTATGAGCACCGAGGTTGGCGCAGCGCGGTTTCGGTCGATGCCGCTCGATGTTTCGCCGCAGTGACGAAGAGCCCTCGCGTGTTACGCGGCTATGAACCGCGGGGTCACGGCGATGTAACGGGAGTACCCTCCCGAGCGCACGGGACGGGCACGGGACCGGCCGCGACGGTCACCCTGTTGACCTGGCGTGAGGGAGCCGAGTCGGGCTGTACAGGGGTGACGGTCGCGGCCGGGGTTCGGGTGGCTCGCGCGGTCAGACCGCTTCGGCGGTCTCGGGGAGCTGAGCGGTGAGCTTCTCGGTGAGCCGGGCGACTTCCGGTACGTCGCCGAAGTCGCGGGCGGCCGTGTCGACGGTCTTGCGCAGCCGGGTGTTGACCCGCTCCGAGCGCACCCGCCTGGCGACGTGCAGCGCCTGCTCGGCGAGGGCGGTGGACTGCTCGGGCTCGCGCTTGAGCAGGTGCACGGTGGCCATGCCGATGAGGTTCAGCGCGTAGGAGCGCTGGTGCTCCTCGTCCTTGCGGAACAGCTCGACGGCGCGCCGCATCACGGGCTCGGCGAGGGAGGCGTACGTGGGGCTGCGGCCGGCCACATAGGCGAGGTCGCGGTAGGAGTGGGCGTTCTCGCCGTTGAGCTCGGCTTCGGAGAAGAAGCGGATCCAGTCGGGCTCGGGCTCGCCGTCGAGGCCCGCGTCGGCGAAGGTGTCCTCGGCCATCCGTACCGCGCGCTTGCACTTGCTGGGCTGGCCCATGTTGGCGTACGCCCGGGCCTCCATCGCATACAGCATGGCCTGGGTGCGCGGGGTGGCGCAGTCGCGGCTGCCGTACTGGGCGAGGTGGATGAGTTCCAGCGCGTCGTCGGGCCGCCCGAGGTGGATCATCTGGCGGCTCATGGAGGAGAGGATGTACGAGCCGAGAGGCTTGTCTCCGGCTTCCTTGGCGGCGTGCAGGGCGAGCACGAAGTACTTCTGGGCGGTGGGCTGGAGGCCGACGTCGTAGCTCATCCACCCGGCGAGCTCGGCCAGTTCGGCGGCGCAGGTGAAGAGCCGGCGGGTGGTGGCGGCGGGGTGCGGCTCCTGCAGGAGGTCGGTGACCTCGTGGAGTTGGCCGACGACCGCCTTGCGGCGCAGTCCGCCGCCGCACTGGGCGTCCCACTGGCGGAACATGGCGGTGGTGGATTCCAGCAGGTCCAGTTCCGGTTTGGACAGCCGGGTGGCGCGGCGCGGTGCGCCGGACTGGTCGGAGCGGCCGCCGGTGTCGCCGGTGGGGGTCGGGACGAGCCAGCGCTGCATGGGCTCGATGAGGGCGGGGCCGGCGGCCAGGGCCAGCGAGGTGCCGAGGAAGCCGCGCCGGGCGAGCATGAGGTCGCTGCGGGAGAAGTCGCTGAGCAGGGCGACGGTCTGGGGGCCGGCCCAGGGCAGGTCGACGCCGGACACCGAGGGTGACTGGTGGGCGGTGCGCAGGCCGAGGTCCTCGATGGCGACGACCGTGCCGAAGCGCTCGGAGAACAGCTCGGAGAGGATGCGCGGGATGGGCTCGCGGGGCTGCTCGCCGTCGAGCCAGCGCCGTACGCGTGAGGTGTCGGTGCTGATGTGGTGTGCGCCCATCTGGCGCGCCCGGCGGTTCACTTGGCGCGCGAGCTCGCCCTTGGACCAGCCGCTGCGCACGAACCACGAGCTCAGTTGCTCGTTCGGGCGCTTGCCGGCATTCGTACCGTCTGCGCCGCTGCCGCCCACTGGAACGCCCCCATCCGCTGTCGTCGCCTGTTGCGCGAACCCTTGTCAGAATGCCGTCGATCGCGACCGTCCGCGTACGAAACGCGGAACCGGCTTGCCCCCGGCATACCCACGAGGAACGGCCACCACCCCGGTTTCATGTACCGAAAGTAATCCTACGATCACCGATCAGGCGAGGTCGTTTCCATAAACGCCACCATTCGCCACCCCTTCGAATGAACTCGCCCTGCCCCAGGCGCGATTCACTTGACGCAGGACGACCAGGAGCCGGTGGATCGTCGCACCGCGGGGCGCGCGTGACGACACGCACCACCCTCGATGCCTCCGCGCGCCACCCGTTGAGGCATGGCAGCGACGCAGCGTCACGACAAGACTCCGGGTCGTAACCACCGGCGAGCTACACCCGTTGGAGGGGGCATGGGCTTCACGATCGGCTCGACCCGGACCCGCACCCGCATCCGCGACATCCGGCGCCGCGGCATGCGCACCGCGGAGTGCACCGTGGTGGCGGAGTACACCGGCCTGTGGGGCTGGGACGTGGTCCCGGGCGCGCGTGCCGCCTCCGGCCGCTGCTCCTGCGGCGACCCGGCCTGTACGGCTCCGGGGGCGCATCCCTTCGACTTCGCGCCCGAGGTGCCGGCCGGCGCGACGCTCGACACCGTCTCCGAGGCGTGGTCCCGATTCCCGGGCGCCGCGCTGATGCTGCCGGTGGGGCGGACCTTCGACGTCCTGGAGGTCGCCGAGCCGGCGGGCCGGCGGGCGCTGGTCCGCCTGGAGCGGATGGGCCTGCCGCTGGGCCCGGTGTGCGCCACCCCGACGGGGCGCGCGCAGTTCTTCGTGGCGCCCGGCGCGGCGGCGGAGCTGCCGGAGCTGCTGTACCGGATGGGCTGGGACGACGCGGACCTCGACCTGCACTGCCTGGGCCCCGGCGCCTACATCACGGCCCCGCCCTCCGACCACGCGGGGCTGGGTCCCGCCCGGTGGCTGCGGCCGCCGTCCCTCGACGCGGGCGCGCCGCCGCAGGCGCGGCTGCTGCTGGGGACGCTGGCGTACATCTGCCACCGCTCGGCGGGCTGACGCCGCCCCCCGCTCAAAAAAGGGGGGCCCGGGGGTGAACCCCCGCGCCCCGGACCCTCCACTGGGGCGGGTCAGTCGCCGATCAGCGCGTCGACGAACGCCTCCGGCTCGAAGGGGGCCAGGTCGTCCGGGCCCTCGCCGAGGCCGATGAGCTTCACCGGGACGCCCAGCTCGCGCTGGACCGCGACGACGATGCCGCCCTTGGCCGTGCCGTCCAGCTTCGTCAGGACGATGCCGGTGATGTCGACGACCTCGCGGAAGACCCGCGCCTGCACCAGGCCGTTCTGGCCGGTCGTGGCGTCGAGGACCAGCAGGACCTCGTTCACCGGGCCGTGCTTCTCGACGACGCGCTTGACCTTGCCGAGCTCGTCCATCAGGCCCGTCTTGGTGTGCAGGCGGCCCGCGGTGTCGATCAGGACGACGTCCGCGCCCTCCGCGATGCCCTCCTTGACCGCGTCGAACGCGACCGAGGCCGGGTCGCCGTTCTCCGGACCGCGGATGGTCCGGGCGCCGACGCGGTCGCCCCAGGTCTGGAGCTGGTCGGTGGCGGCCGCGCGGAAGGTGTCCGCCGCGCCGAGGACGACCGAGCGTCCGTCCGCGACCAGCACGCGCGCGAGCTTGCCGGTGGTCGTGGTCTTGCCGGTGCCGTTAACGCCCACGACCATCACGACGGCCGGGGTGTCGAGGTCGCTCTCCGTCTTCAGCGAGCGGTCGAGGTCGGTGCCGACCAGGGTGAGCAGCTCCTCGCGCAGGAGCGTGCGCAGCTCCTCCGGCGTCCGCGTCCCGAGCACCCTCACGCGCTCGCGCAGCCGCTCCACGAGCTCCTGGGTCGGCGCGACGCCGACGTCCGCCGTGAGGAGGGTGTCCTCGATCTCCTCCCAGGTGTCCTCGTCGAGGTGCTCCCGGGACAGCAGGGTGAGCAGCCCCTTGCCGAGGGAGGTCTGCGAGCGGGCGAGCCGGGCGCGCAGCCGGACCAGCCGGCCCGCGGTCGGCTCCGGGACCTCGATCTCGGGCGCGGGCGGCGCCGCGACGAGCGGGTCCTCGACGGCCGCGGGCGCTTCGAGCGCCTCCTCTGCCGTCGGGAGGTCCACCTCCTCGATGGTGCGGCGCGGTTCCTCCCGCGGTGTCTCCGCCTCCTCGCCGACGTGCGGCTCGGCGGGCGGAGCGGTGATGGTCGGCGTGGACGACGGCGCCTGCGGCGGCGGCAGCTGCTTCTTCTTGCGGCTGCTGACCACGAGGCCGCTGATCGCGCCGACCGCGACCAGAGCGATGACTACAGCAAGGATGAGGATTTCCATAACGCGACCAGTATCCCCCAGGGCCGTAGGCCCCTATCTGGAGCTTTTGGGGTGAATGTACGATGTCGTGAATCCCCCACCTCTCGCCCGGAGCTGACCCATGCCCCACGCCTCCGCATCCGAAGGCGCGATAGAGACCCGCGGCCTCGAGCCCGTCCCCGACGGGGAGCGCACCGGCCATGTCCGGGAGCTGTTCCCCACCTGGGTCGCCGCGAACATCAGTGTGCTGCTGCTCACCATGGGCGCCGGCCTGATCGTCTTCAACGGCCTGAACATCTGGCAGGTCCTGGTCGTCGCGCTCGCCGCGCCCCTCCTGTCGTACGGGATCGTCGGTCTGATCTCGATCGCGGGCAAGCGGGGCGGATCGCCCGGCATGGCGCTGTCGCGGGCGGTTTTCGGCCAGCGCGGCAACCTCTTCCCCGGCTCCCTCATCTGGGTGGCCCGCTGGGGCTGGGAGACGATCAACGCGGTCACCGGCGCGTACGCCGTGCTGACCGTGCTGGACCTGCTGTTCGGCGTGAAGAGCAGCACTCCGCTGATCGTCGTCACCCTGCTGTTCTTCGTCGCCGCCACCTTCGTGGTGTCGGGGCTCGGCATCACCGCGCTGCGCGTGTGCAGCACGTGGTCCACGTACCTCTTCGGCGCCTTCTCCGTGCTGGTGCTGGTCTATCTGGTCGCCAACACCGACTGGGCCGCGGTCTTCGACAAGCCGGCCGGGTCGACGGCGATGCTGATCGCGGGCATCGGCACGATCGCGGCGGGCGGCATCAGCTGGGTGCCCTCCGGGCCGGACTTCACCCGCTACCTGCCGCGTACGGCGTCGAACCGGGCCGTCGTCGGCTCCACGGTCGGCGGCGCCGGGATCGTGGTGCTGCCGATGGTGCTGATGGGCGCGGTGATGGCGGTGTCCACGCCGGACCTGGCGTCCGCGCAGGACCCGGTGTCGTTCATCGGCGAGCTGCTGCCGGCCTGGATCTCGGTGCCGTACCTGATCATCGCTCTCATCGGCATGCTGCTGATCAACTCGATGTCGATGTACTCGGCCGGCTTCACCGCACAGACGCTCGGCATCACGGTGCCGCGCACCTGGGCGGTCAGCGTGAACGCCGTGATCTCGCTGGTCTTCGGCTTCCTGCTGATGGTGGTGGCGACCAGCTTCATCGGCTCGTTCATCTCCTTCCTGACGCTGCTGGCGGTGGCGTTCTCGGCGTGGATCGGCGTCTTCGGCGTCGACATGCTGCGCCGCCGTACGTACGACGGAGAGGCGCTGATGGACACCACCCGCACCAGCGCCTACTGGTACCGGGGCGGCTTCGCCCCGCAGGCCATGGCGGCGTGGGGTGTGGCGCTGCTGGTGGGGCTGGCCTTCACGAAGGTCGACTGGTTCGCCGGGCCGCTCGCCGGTTCGTGGATCGGCCGCAACGGGCTGGGCTGGCTCGTGACGATCGTGGTGGCGGCGGTGCTGTACGCCGTGCTGCCGCGCGCCGCCGCGGTGGCTCCCGCCGGGGCGGCGGAGGAGCAGGAGCCCGAGCGGGCCGCGGCCTCTGTCTGAGCCCTCCCGGGGGGCTGAAAACGTACTGCCCCGGCTCGGTCCTTCGGAGGACGAGCCGGGGCAGTCTCGTTGCTGAGGAGAGGGGCAGCGGGGATTAGCCCATCTCCTCCAACGCCTTGCCCTTGGTCTCCCGCACGTACCGGAGTACGAAGGGGATGGAGAGCACGGCGAAGATCGTGTAGATGATGTACGTGCCGGAGAGGTTCCAGTCCGCCAGGGACGGGAAGCTCGCGGTGATGGCCCAGTTGGCGATCCACTGCGCGGAGGCGGCGACGCCGAGGGCCGCGGCGCGGATGCGGTTGGGGAACATCTCGCCGAGGAAGACCCAGACCACCACGCCCCAGGAGAGGGCGAAGAAGAGCACGAAGAGGTGGGCGGCGATCAGGGCGACGATGCCCTGGGTCTCCGGCAGCTTGCCGCCGACGAGGTCCGCGGAGAAGGCCCAGGCCTCGAAGGCGAGGGCGATCGCCATACCGGCGGAGCCGACGAGGGCGAGCGGCTTGCGGCCCACCCGGTCGACCAGGACCATCGCGATCACGGTGCCGATGATGTTGATGATCGACGTGGTGAAGGAGTAGAAGAACGAGCTCTCCGGGTTGACGCCGACCGACTGCCACAGCGTGGACGAGTAGTAGAAGGCGACGTTGATGCCGACGAGCTGCTGGAAGACCGAGAGGCCGATGCCGACCCAGACGATGGGCAGGAAGCCGAAGCGGCTGCCGAGCAGGTCCCGGAAGCTGGACTTGTGCTCGCGGTGCATGGCCGTCTCGATCTCGGCGACGCGGGCGTCCAGGTCGACGCCCTTGCCCTCGACCTCGGCGAGGACCTCCTTGGCGCGGTCGTGGCGGCCGACGGAGATCAGGAAGCGCGGCGACTCGGGGATCGCGAAGGACAGCAGGCCGTACAGCACGGCCGGGACGACCATGACGCCGAGCATCCACTGCCAGGCCTCGATGCCGGCGATCTCGCCGCGCTGGTCGCCGTCGGCCATGTTGAGGATGGCCCAGTTGACCAGCTGGGAGACGGCGATGCCGATGACGATGGCGGCCTGCTGGAAGGAGCCGAGCCGTCCCCGGTACGCGGCCGGCGCGACCTCCGCGATGTAGGCGGGGCCGATCACCGAGGCCATGCCGATGGCGAAGCCGCCGATGACGCGCCACATGGCGAGGTCCCAGAGCGCGAACGGCAGGGCCGAGCCGACGGCGCTGACGGTGAAGAGGACCGCGGCGATCTGCATGCAGCGGATGCGACCGATGCGGTCGGCGATCCGGCCGGCGGTGGCGGCGCCGATGGCGCAGCCGATCAGGGCGATCGCGATGACCTGCGCGAGGGTGCCGGAGCCGATCTCGTACCGGTGGCGGATGGCCTCGACGGCGCCGTTGATGACGGAGCTGTCGTAGCCGAAGAGGAAGCCGCCCATCGCGGCGGCGGCCGTGATGAAGATGACATGGCCGAGGTGGTCGGGGTGGGCCTCGCGGGCTCCCGACGCCGGTGGCTGGGCGGCGGGTGGCTGGGCGGTGCTGGTCACGGTGAACTCCTGGGCCCGGCAGCGTCGCCGAGCATGGGGGGCGAGCCCTTCCAGTGGCGCACAACATGACGCCGCCCACCACTTGAAGGTAAAAGCAACGTTGCAGAGACTATGCCTTCAAGTTTCGAAGTCAAGGGTTGAAGGTCTGTGAATTTGACCGAACGGCGTGTCGGCTTGCGTTCAGGACTTGAAGACAACTCAGCGGAGGCGCTGGCTGATCACCTTGGACACGCCATCGCCCTGCATGGAAACGCCGTAGAGGGCGTCCGCGACCTCCATGGTCCGTTTCTGGTGCGTGATCACGATCAGCTGTGAGCTCTCCTGCAGCTCCTGCATGATCCGGATCAGCCGCTGGAGGTTGGTGTCGTCGAGCGCCGCCTCGACCTCGTCCATCACGTAGAACGGGCTGGGCCGGGCCTTGAAGATCGACACGAGGAGGGCGACCGCGGTCAGCGACCGCTCCCCGCCGGACAGCAGCGACAGCCGCTTGACCTTCTTGCCGGGCGGGCGGGCCTCGACGTCCACGCCCGTGGTGAGCATGTGGTCGGGGTCGGTGAGGACCAGCCGCCCCTCGCCGCCGGGGAAGAGACGGGAGAAGACTCCCTCGAACTCGCGGGCCGTGTCCCGGTACGCCTCCGTGAAGACCTGCTCGACGCGTGCGTCCACCTCCTTCACCACCTGAAGAAGATCGGCACGCGTCTTCTTCAGATCCTCAAGCTGCTCGGAGAGGAACTGGTGGCGCTCCTCCAGCGCCGCGAACTCCTCAAGGGCGAGCGGATTCACCTTCCCGAGCTGCTGGTACGCCCGTTCGGCCGTCTTCAGGCGCTTTTCCTGTTCGGCCCGGACGAAACGCCGGGGCTGGTTGCGCGGATGCTCCGGATCGTCGGGCAGCTCCTCCCCCTCGGCGGGCGGGGAGGGCGGCACCGGCTGGTCGGGCCCGTACTCGGCGACGAGGACAGCCGGCTCCACGCCCAGCTCCTCCAGCGCCCGGGTCTCCAGCTGCTCGATCCGCAGCCGCTTCTCGGCGCCGAGCACCTCGCCGCGGTGCACCGAGTCGGTGAGCTTGTCGAGCTCGCCCTTCAGCTCGCGGCCCCGGGCCCGGGCGGCCGCCAGGTCCTGCTCGCGCGCCGCCTTGGCGGACTCGGCGGCGGCCCGTTCCCGCTCGGCCCGTACGAGGGACACCTCGACGTGCGCGAGGAGCTGCCGGGCGCCGGAGGCGACGGCCGTGGCGACCTCGGCCTCGTGGCGCAGCCGGGCGCGGCGCTGCTCGGCGCGGGCGCGGGCCTCGCGTTCGGCGCGGGCGGCTCGGTCGAGGGAGTCGGCGCGGCCGGCGAGGCCCTTGACCCGCTCCTCGTGCGTACGGACCTGGAGGCGGGCCTCCATCTCGGTCTGGCGGGCGTTGGCGCCGTCGGCGGCGAGCCGGTCGCGTACGGAGGTGTCCGGCTCCTCCTCCCCTCTCTCCCCGAAGAGGGACGCCTCCTCGGCGACGGCGAGCCGCTCCGCGAGCTCCTCGGCCTCCTCGGTCGCCTTCTCCAGGGCCTCCTGGGCGCGGGCGGCGGCCGCGGCGGTGCGCTCGGCCTCGCCCGCGGCGCCCCGGGCCTGCCCGGCGAGCCGCCCGAGCGCCTGCGCGACCTGGGACTTCTCCCGGTCGGCGGCCCGGCGCCGCTCGCCGAGCTCCTCCACGCGGGCGGCCGCGGCGCGGCGCCGCTCGGCCGCCTCGGTCTGCGCGGCGGCGAGCTCCTCGCACCGTACGGCCAGCTCGGCCAGTTCGGCGGCGGCCTCGTCGACGGAGGCCTGGACCTCCAGGAGGCTGGGCGCCCCGGCGGAGCCGCCGTGCGCGAAGTGCGCCGCGAGGACGTCGCCCTCGGCGGTGACGGCGACCGCGTCGGGGTGCGCCGCGACCAGGTCCTCGGCGTCCTCCAGGGTGCCGACCACCACCATCCCGCGCACGAGCCTGCGCACGGCGGCGACGAGCCCTTCGGGCCCTTGGACGAGGTCGGCGACCCGCGTCCCGCCGGGGACCGGGGGCTCCGGCGCGTACGCTCCCGTGCCGTTGACGAGGAGGGCGGCCCGCCCCGCGTCCTGCTTGCGCAGCAGCCGGATGGCGTCGGCGGCCGTCGCCGGGTCACGGACCGCGAGCGCGTCCGCGGCGGCACCCAGGGCGGCGGCGACCGCGACTTCGTGGCCGGGCGTCACGGTCAGGAGCTCGGCCGCCGGGCCCAGCAGCCCGGCCAGGCGGTCGGTGGCGGCGAGCAGCGCGCCGGTGCCGTCCTTGCGGCGCAGCCCGAGGGCGAGGGCGTCGTGGCGGGCCTGGGTGGCGGCGCGCTTGCGTTCCGCCGCGGTGGCGGCCTCCCGGGCGGCGGTGAGCGCGGCCTCCGCGTCGGCGAGCTCCCGCTGGGCGGCCTCGTGGCGCTCGGCGAGTTCGGCGTCGCCCGCGTCGAGGCCGTCGACCTCGGCCTGGAGCGCCTCGTACTCCTCCTGGGCGGCGGCCGCACGCTCGCGGGCCTCGTCGCGGGCGGCGGCCAGCCGGTCGATCTCGGCCTGCGCGGCGGCGGCGCGCGACCGGGCGGCGCTCACCTGGCCGGACAGCCGGGCCAGCCCCTCGCGCCGGTCGGCGATGGCCCGTGCCGCGTCCTTCAGGCGCCGCTCCTCGGCGGCGAGCTCCCGCTCCAGCTCGGCGCGGTGCGCGACGGTGTCCTCCAGGGCCCGCTGGGCCGCCTCCAGCGCGGCCTCCAGCTCCGCCTCCTGCTCGCGCACGCGGGCGGCCTCGCGCTCCAGGTCCTCGGGGTCGCGGCCGCGCCGCTCCTCCACGGGGGGCGCGGTGGCGCTCTTCACCCGGGCGTCGGCCAGCGAGACGGTGCCGCGCACCCGCTCGGCGAACTGCGACAGCTCGTACCAGGTCTGCTGGGCTCGCTGGAGCCGCGGGGCGAGTCTGCGCACCTCGTCCTCCAGCTCGGCCTCCCGGCTCAGGGCGGTCTTGAGCTCGGCCTCGGCCCGCTCCTTGCGCTCCTTGAGCGCGGCCTCGTCGGCGAGCTCGGTGCGCAGCGCCTCCCGCAGGCGTACGAGGTCGTCGGCGAGGAGCCGCAGCCGCGCGTCACGCAGGTCGGCCTGGATGACGGCGGCCCGCCGCGCCACGGCGGCCTGCCGGCCGAGGGGCTTGAGCTGGCGCCGCAGCTCGTCGGTGAGGTCCTGGACGCGGGCGAGGTTGGCCTGCATCGCGTCGAGCTTCCGCAGCGCCTTCTCCTTGCGCCTGCGGTGCTTGAGGACGCCCGCGGCCTCCTCGATGAAGGCCCGCCGTCCCATGGGGTCGGCGTGCAGCACGGAGTCGAGCTGGCCCTGCCCGACGATCACGTGCATTTCCCGGCCGATACCGGAGTCGCTGAGGAGTTCCTGGATGTCCAGCAGCCGGCAGGTGTCGCCGTTGATCTGGTATTCGCTGCTGCCGCCGCGGAACATGATCCGCGTAATGGTGACTTCGGCATAGTCGATGGGAAGCGCGCCATCGGAATTGTCGATCGTGAGGGACACCTCGGCGCGGCCCAGCGGGGGTCGCCCGGTGGTGCCGGCGAAGATGACGTCCTCCATCTTTCCGCCGCGCAGCGACTTGGCGCCCTGCTCGCCCATCACCCAGGAAAGGGCGTCCACCACATTGGACTTGCCCGAACCGTTCGGCCCCACGACACACGTGATGCCCGGTTCGAACCGCAGGGTGGTGGCGGAGGCGAATGACTTGAAACCACGCAGGGTCAGGGCCTTGAGGTGCACGCCCCCGGACTCTACCGGGCGTCCTTCGTTTGACCCATGAACACGAAGGGCAGACCAGAGCGTAAGGAGAGGGGATACGGCAGATGAACACGGGGCACCCGGGAGGCACGGGGTGCCCGGGGAGCGTGGGGGACACGGGGTGCCAGGGGTTCATGGGGCAGAAAAGAAAGAAGGGACGCCGTAGAAGCGTCCCTTGCATATCTCGGGAGAGTGTTTCTCACCTGCCCGTGGGGGCTGTGGTCAGGTGAGCGCAGGCTCCGCCTTGGATACGTCGATGTCGATGCCGTCGAGCAACGACTCGCCGCTGTTCGCGGCGGCTGCGTTCAGCGCGTCGTTCTCGGACTGGATCCGTACGAGCTCGGATTCCAGGTCCTGGACGCGCTGCTGAAGCCGCCGCATCTCGGCGAGAAGTCGCGGGTCGGAACCGCCGACATAACCGAGAAGCGCCTTTGCCATGATGGATGGTCCTCCACACTGAGTGACCGACCGAAGCGGTGTGGGTCGTGAGGGTTCGCACCCGCGGTTCCGGCAGCAGTGCGTGGTGCCGCTGCGGTTCCCACTGCCAAACAGCTAAGGTGCGCGGGGCTTCCAGAGTCTCACCAAAAAGTTTGACGGTCAACACGATCACGCCCCGCACCAAGGGCCAACCGGGGGGTCTGCGGCCGCGGATGCTGCGGCGGCGCCTCGCGCGCGGTGCCCTCGGGGGCGTGTCGATCTTCGTCGTCCGCGCAGCCTGGCACGCGGCGCCGTTCTTGGCAACCACCAGGCGCTTTTCCCCCGCACGAGGGGACGCGCGGCACTCTGTGCCGGGGGCCGTGGCGGGGCACCCGGCACCCCCGGACCAAGATCGTCGGACGCTCTTCAGCGGATCTCGAAGCCGTCGTAACCGCCGCGCGGCGTGGCCCAGATCTCAGTGACTCCGTCAACACGGCCGGGTGTGTCGCCGGCGGAGAGCCACTCCAGCAATTGGTGGCAATTCTCACTCGGCCCTTCGGCCACCACCTGGACCCTCCCGTCGTCGAGGTTCGAGGCGAATCCGGTGAGGTCACCGATGCGCAATGCGTTTTCCCTGGTGAACCAGCGGAAGCCCACTCCCTGTACATGGCCGCGCACCCAGGCGGTGAGCCTTACGTGATCATTCATGGCTGCACGCTAACCGGCGAATTGCTCAGCGAGCACTTCTTCCCCACGCGTCATGGCGTACAGTCCCGACGCAATGAGCCTCACCCATTCGGGTGAGTTAGTCATCAGGAAGGCAGAGCAGATGGGACGCCACCGGAAGAAGCGGGCCGTGGTCCCCGTACGCACCGGTCTGCTCGGCGCCTCCGCCGCGATGGCGGTGGGCGCCGTCGCCGTCGCCTCCGGGCTGCTGCCGGGCGGCGACACGTACAAGGTGGGCGGCGGCCCGTCCGCCGAGCACATACGCACGGGGGGCCCGGAGCTCCTGACCCAGGGCGGGGCGAGCGCCACGCCCACCGGCCGCGCGTCGGCCTCCCCGAGCACGAGCCCCAGCACGAGCCGGAGCGCCGAGCGGCCGCAGGCGCCGTCGAAGAAGCCCACGGCGAAGCCGACGCCCACCCCCACCAAGCCGTCGTCCACGCCGTCGAAGCCGACGAAGGCCCCCGAGCCGTCGAAGTCCACGGAGCGGGCGCGGCCGAAGAGCGCGAGCCCCACCCGTGAGGCCACGGCGACGCCCCAGCGGACCGTCGAGGGGTCCACGGCCTCCCGCCTGGCGAGCAAGGAGCGGGCCGCCGAGGCGGCCGTGCTGAGCCTCGTCAACGCCGAGCGCGCCAAGGTCGGCTGCAGCCCGGTCCGCCCCAACGCCGAGCTGGCATCGCTGGCGGGGGCGTTCAGCCTGGACATGGCGGAGCGGAACTTCTTCTCGCACACCGACCCGGACGGCGACTCCCCGTGGGACCGCGCCGCGCAGGCCGGTGTGCCGGGGCTCGCCGCCGAGAACATCGCCCGCGGCCAGTCCGACGCCCAGGCGGTCATGGACTCCTGGATGAACAGCGACGGCCACCGCGCCAACATCCTCAACTGCGACTACACGACGCTCGGCGTCGGCGTGCACTTCGCCGAGGGCGGCCCGTGGTGGACGCAGGACTTCGGCTTCTGAGGCTCCTCAGTCCGCTCAGGCCCGCGCGCTTCAGGAGACGGTGCGCGGGGGCCGCTGGCAGCGCGGGCAGTAGTAGCTGGACCGGTTCATCCAGGGGCGGCGGCGCATCAGGGTGCCGCAGCGCCGGCACGGCTCGCCCTCGCGGCCGTACGCGTCCAGGGAGCGGTCGAAGTAGCCGGACTCGCCGTTGACGTTGACGTACAGGCTGTCGAAGCTGGTGCCGCCGACGGCGAGCGCGGCCGTCATCACCTCCCGTACGTGGCCGAGGAGCTCGGCTGAGCGGTGGCGGGTGAGCGTGGCGGTGGGGCGGTCGTAGTGGAGGCGGGAGCGCCACAGCGCCTCGTCCGCGTAGATGTTTCCGACGCCGCTGATCAGCGACTGGTCGAGCAGGGCCCGCTTCACCGTCGTACGGCGCAGGCGCAGCGCGGTGTGGAAGGCGGCCTCGTCGAACTCCGGGTCCAGCGGGTCGCGGGCGATGTGCGCGATGGCCTGGGGCAGCCCCTCGGGGGTGTTCTCGTGGAGCGAGAGCCCGCCGAAGGTGCGCTGGTCGACGAAGCGCAGCTCGGTGCCGAGGGCATCGTCGAAGCGGATCCGTATCCGCAGGTGCTTCTCGTCCGGGGCGTCCTCGGGCTGGACGAGCAGTTGCCCGCTCATGCCCAGGTGCCCGAGCACGGACGCGCCGGTCTCCTCCAGCGGCAGCCACAGGTACTTCCCGCGCCGCCGGGCGATGCCGAAGCGGTGTCCCTTCAGCCGGGCCGCGAAGTCCTCGCCGCCCGCCAGGTGCCGCCGTACGGCACGGGGGTGCAGCACCTCCACCTCGCGGACGGCCCGCCCGCTGATCCAGCGCTCCAGGCCGCGGCGTACGACCTCGACCTCGGGCAGCTCGGGCACGGGGCACCTCCGGTGGGGGGTGTGGAGGGGGATATGGGGAAACCCCGCCGCACCGTGGGGACGGTGCGACGGGGGCAGAAGCGTGCAGCGGGTGCAGCGGCTCAGGCCGTGGCCGAGTTCGCCGTGGTGTGCGCGGCTTCGGGGACCAAAGAGGTGTCGGCGGCCTCTTCGGAGTCGGAACCGGAGCCGGAAGCGGAGTCGCTGCCGGAACCGGAGCCGGAAGCGGAGTCGCCGCCGGATTCGGCCGCGGCCTTCGCCGCCGCCTCCCGCTCGTCCGCGGCGGCCCGGATGGCCCGCCAGGCGGACTCCGCGGCCTGCTGCTCCGCTTCCTTCTTGCTGCGGCCGGTGCCGGTGCCGTACGAGACACCACCGACGCGGGCAGCAGCAGTGAAGGTCTTCTCGTGGTCCGGTCCGGTCTCGGTGACCAGGTACTCCGGAACGCCGAGGCCCTCGGCCGCGGTCAGCTCCTGGAGGCTGGTCTTCCAGTCCAGGCCGGCGCCGAGGTTCGAGGACTTCTCGATCAGCGGGTCGAAGAGCCGGTGCACCAGCTCGGACGCCGCTTCGAGGCCCTGGTCGAGATAGACCGCACCGATCACCGCTTCGAGGGTGTCGGCGAGGATGGAAGCCTTGTCCCGGCCCCCGGTGCCCTCTTCGCCCCGGCCCAGCCGGATGAAGGAGCCCAGGTCGAGGCCGCGGCCGACCTCCGCCAGCGCACGCGAGTTGACCACCGCGGCCCGCAGCTTGGCCAGTTGGCCCTCGGGCAGGTCGGGGTGGGTGCGGTACAGCGTGTCCGTGACCACCAGGCCGAGCACGGAGTCCCCGAGGAACTCCAGGCGCTCGTTGGTGGGCAGACCGCCGTTCTCGTACGCGTACGAACGGTGGGTCAGCGCACGCACCAGAAGGGCGGACTCGAGCTGATACCCGAGCCGCCCTTCCAGAAGCGTGTGGGACGAGGCCGTGTTCTCCGCCTGCTTCTTGGCGTCATCCGCCGTTTTGTGGCTAGACACGGTGCCTCTCACCAGCCCGCTCAGACCGAGAGGACCTGGCGCTTGTTGTACGTGCCGCAGCTGGGGCACGCGATGTGCTGCTGCTTCGGCTCCTGGCAACGCTCACACGAAACCAGGGTGGGGACCGCAGCCTTCCACTGCGACCGGCGGTGGCGCGTGTTGCTGCGCGACATCTTCCGCTTCGGAACAGCCACGGCTACTTCTCCTGCTTCTCGTCGACGCCCGGTTCGGCGCCGCTCATGTTGTCCTTCTCGCCGGTCCCGAGTGAATCGGCGAGTCCCTGCAGTGCCGCCCAACGGATGTCGACGGCGTCATGGTGGTGGTCCGGGTCGTCGTTCAGGCCGGCCCCGCATTCGGGGCACAGACCGGCACAGTCCTCCCGGCACACCGGCTGCAGCGGCAGTGCGAGCACCACCGCGTCACGCAGCACGGGCTCGAGGTCGAACATGCCGTCCTCGAGGGGGGTCATGTCCTCGTCGTCCTCGGCATCGTCGTCCGCGGCCCCCTTGCGGTGGCCCCGGTCATCGGTGTCGGGGTACGAGAACATCTCCTGGAAGTCCGCCACAACATCCTGGTGCAGCGGCTCCAGACACCTTACGCACTCCCCCTCGGCGCGTGCACGGGCGGTGCCTGTCACGAGCACACCTTCCATGACGGACTCGAGGCGGAGCTCCAGCTCGACCTGCGAGCCTTCGGGCACGCCGATGACGTCGGCGATACCGAGGTCGGCGGGGGCCTGGACCGAACGGGAGAGCCGCTGGAGGGCACCAGGACGCCGCCCCAGCTCGTGCGTGTCGAACACGAGGGGGTTGCGGTGGTCGAGGCGCGTACTCAGGGCTCTTCCTGCTTTCGGAAATCGTCTGGGGGCGGCCCGGCATCACGGCCGAGGCCGGTGCGGGCACGCCGAATCGCGGATGTACTCGCGACCGAAGAGCCAGGATACTTGACGCTTCGCTCACAGCCCAATCCGGGGCAGTCCGCTCCGGGTCCGCGGGCCGCTCAGCGGCCTTGCTCGTACCGGCGCAGCTGCTCCAGATCGATCATGCTCGTGTCGAAGAAGCTGGTCTCGTCGAGCGCGGCCGCCTGCTGGCCGCCGTCCGGCACCGGCTGCGGCTGCTGGCCGTACGCGTACGGGTCGGCGTACGCCTGATCGTAGCCAACCTGCTGCGGGTAGCCGGCGTACGGGTCCTGCTGCTGTCCCCCATAGCCTCCGGCATGGGAGGTACCCCCACCGTACGCCTCCTGGGGCGCGCTCTGGGGCACGTACGTGTACGGGTCGGGTGTCAGGGCCGGGGCCGCCGGGACGTGCGGCGCGGAGGCCGCCACGGGCTGCTGCCGGGCGGGCTCGGGGTCGGCGAGCTCGGCCAGGCCGGCCAGGTAGTCCGCGTCGCTGGTGTGCCGCTGCTGGGGGAAGCCGGCCGCGTCCTGCGCCGCCATGTGGGCGCCCAGCTCGTCGGTGGCGATCCGGCCGTGCAGCTTCTGGCGGCCGCGCCCGACGGCCTCCAGGGTCTTGGAGAGGACCACCTCGAAGGCGCCGAGCTTGGCGTCGACGTACGCGTCGGCGCGGTGGATCAGGGTCTGCGGGTCGGCGCTGTACTCGGGGGCGTCGTCGTCGCCGTACGCCTCGCCGTCGGGGCCGGTCGCGGCTCCGCGGCCGAGGAGCTTCTCGCGGCCGCGGTCGACGGAGCCGATGGTTTTGGTGAGGACGACCTCGAAGTTGGCGAGCTTGGAGTCGACGTAGTCGTCGGCCTCGGCGCGGATCTCCTCCGCCTCGCGGCGGGCCTCGGCGAGGATGCGGTCGGCCTCCTCCTGGGACTGCCGGGCGATCTGGGTGTCGGAGATCAGCGAGCCGCGCTCGGCGTGGGCGGCCTCGATGATCCGCTCGGCCTCGGCGCGGGCCTGCTCGACGAGCTGCTCGCGGCCGCCGATCAGCTCCTCGGCCTGGGCCAGGGAGCCAGGCAGGGCCTGGCGGACCTCTTCGAGCATCGCGAGCAGCTCGGCGCGGTTGACCACGCAGGAGGCCGACATGGGCATGGAACGGGCGTTCCTGACCGTCTCGACGATCTCGTCGAGCTTCTTCTGCACGTCCACCGTGTGCTCGCCACTCTCTACAGCCGGGTTGGAGACGGACGGGTCGACTGTACGGCCAGTCGGCGCCGACCCGACAGCGGGTGACGGGCCGTCAGTCGCTCACTGCCCGCGCAGGCGCCGCACGAGGGCCTCGTGGACCACCGGGGGGAGGAGGTGAGAGACGTCACCGCCCCAGGCGGCGACCTCCTTGACCAGGGAGGAGGAGAGGAAGCTGTACGTCGGGTTGGTCGGCACGAAGAGGGTCTCGACGCCCGAGAGGCCGTTGTTCATCTGGGCCATCTGGAGCTCGTAGTCGAAGTCGCTGACCGCGCGCAGGCCCTTGACGATCGCGGGGATGTCGCGTTCCTTGCAGAAGTCGACGAGGAGGCCGTGGTGGGACTCGACCTGGACGTTTCCGTATTCGGTCGTCACCTGGCGGATGAGGTCCATCCGCTCCTCGACGGTGAACAGCCCCTTCTTGGACTGATTGATCATCACCGCGACGTGCACGACGTCGTACAGCTTGGAGGCGCGGGCGATGATGTCGAGGTGTCCGTTGGTGATGGGGTCGAACGACCCCGGACAGACTGCGCGGCGCAACTGAAGTCCCTCGCTCCCAGGTCCGGTCATCGTGCGTCTTCGCACGGAGAGGCGGCGCGACCGTACCAAAACGTTCCCTCGCCGTAGCGACGGGACCGCAGCGGCTCGAAACCGTCCGGCCAGGGGAATTCCCCGCCTCTGGTGCTGCGCTCCACGGTGACGAGCGCATCGGCCGCGAGCCAGCCCTGCGCGCGGAGTGTGAGGAGTATCTCCCCAAGATCGTCGTCGGCGACGGCGTAGGGCGGGTCGAGGAAGACCACGTCGTACGGCAGTGTCGGCGCCGGTCCCGTCACGATCTGTTCGGCTTTTCCGTGGCGGGTCTCGGCGCCGGGCAGGCCGAGGCCGCGGACGTTCTCCCGCAGGGTGCGGGCGGCCCGGGCGTCGGCCTCCACGAGCAGGGCGTGGGCCGCGCCGCGCGAGAGGGCCTCCAGGCCGACGGCGCCGGAGCCGGCGTACAGGTCGGCGACCCGGATGCCCTCCAGCGTGCCGAGGAGCGCCTCCCACGTGGAGAAGAGGCCCTCGCGCGCCCGGTCGGAGGTGGGGCGGGTGCCCTGGCCCGGGGGCACCGCCAGGCGGCGTCCGCCGGCCACGCCGGCGATCACGCGGGTCATCTCGGTCCTTGTCGTCGTCCCTGGTGGTCTGTGTCTCCACGATATGGGCTCGGCCCGCATCCGCACGGGTCAGCCCTTCTCGAGGAACTCCTCCCGCTCCTTGTCGACCAGCGCGTCGAGCGCCGTGCGCAGCTCCGGCAGATGCTCCAGGTCCGGGTCGGCGGCGACGACCGCGGCGGCCTCCTCGCGGGCGGCGGCGATGATCTCCTCGTCCTCGATGACGGCGAGCATGCGCAGGCTGGAGCGCGCGCCGGACTGGGCCTGCCCGAGGACGTCGCCCTCGCGGCGCTGTTCGAGGTCGATGCGGGAGAGCTCGAAGCCGTCGAGGGTGGAGGCGACGGCGGCGAGGCGCTGCCGGGCCGGGCTGGCCTCGGGCATGTCGGTGACCAGGAGGCACAGGCCGGGGGCGGAGCCTCGGCCGACGCGGCCGCGCAGCTGGTGGAGCTGGGAGACGCCGAAGCGGTCGGCGTCCATGATGACCATGGCGGTGGCGTTCGGGACGTTGACGCCGACCTCGATGACGGTGGTGGCGACCAGGACGTCGGCCTCGCCGGCGGCGAAGCGGCGCATGACGGCGTCCTTGTCGTCGGGCGCCATCCTGCCGTGCAGGACCTCGACGCGCAGTCCGGCGAGCGGGCCCTTGGCGAGCTGGTCGGCGACCTCCAGGACGGCGAGCGGGGGGCGCTTCTCCGCGTCGTCCTCCGGGGACTTCTTCTTCGGCTGATCCTCATCGTCGCCGATCCGGGGGCAGACGACGTACGCCTGGTGGCCGTTCTCCACCTCCTCGCGCACCCGCTCCCAGGCGCGGGCGAGGAAGTGCGGCTTGTCGGCGGCCGGGACGACGTGGCTGGCGATCGGCGAGCGGCCGGCCGGGAGCTGGTCGAGGACGGAGGTCTCCAGGTCGCCGAAGACGGTCATCGCGACCGTGCGCGGGATGGGCGTGGCGGTCATGACCAGCAGGTGCGGGGGCTGCTTGCCCTTCCCCCGCAGGGCGTCGCGCTGTTCGACGCCGAAGCGGTGCTGCTCGTCGACGACGACCAGGCCCAGGTCGTGGAACTGGACCTTGTCCTCGATCAGCGCGTGGGTGCCGATGACGATGCCCGCCTCGCCGGTGACCAGGTCCAGCAGCGCCTGGCGGCGGGCCGCGGCGCCCATGGAGCCGGTGAGCAGCACGACCTTGGTGCCCTGGTCCGAGCCGCCCAGCATGCCCGCCCGTCGCCCGCCACCACCCTTCTGCGGAGGCGCTTCGCGCCACAGCCCCCAATTTTCGGCGAGGTCGCCCATCATCTCCGTGATCGACCGGTGGTGCTGCTGGGCGAGGACCTCGGTGGGGGCCAGCATGGCCGCCTGGCCGCCCGCGTCGACAACGGCGAGCATGGCGCGCAGGGCGACCATCGTCTTGCCCGAGCCGACCTCTCCCTGGAGGAGGCGGTGCATGGGGTGCTCGGTGGCCAGGTCGTCGAAGATCTCGCGGGAGACCTTCTCCTGGCCCTCGGTGAGGGTGAACGGCAGCCGGGCGTCGAAGGCGTCCAGGAGGCCGCCGGGCGCCGCCTTGCGGGCCACGGCGGGCAGTTGGGTGTCGGCGTACCGGCGGCGGGCGAGGGCGACCTGGAGGACGAACGCCTCGTCCCACTTGAGCCGGTCGCGGGCCTCGGCGACGTCCGCCTTGGTGCGCGGCCGGTGGATCTTGCGCAGGGCGTCCGGCAGGGCGGTGAGCCCGCGGCCCTCGCGCAGCCGGGGCGGCAGCGGGTCGACGGCGTCCGCCGCGCTGGGGAGCACCGCGTCGACCGCCTTGGCGATCTTCCAGGACTCCAGCTTCGTGGTGGCCGGGTAGATCGGGATGAGGGCCCCGGCCCAGCTGTCCACGGCCGTCTCGCCGTCCTCGCCGCGCAGCAGTTCGTACGCGGGGTGGGCGAGCTGCGTCTTGCGGTTGAAGACGGAGACCTTGCCGGCGAACATCGCGCGGGTGCCGGGCAGCAGGTCCTTGTGGGGTTTGTGGACGCCTTTGCCGAAGAAGACCAGCTGGAGGCGGCCGCTGCCGTCGGTGATGGTCACTTCGAGCCGCTGGCCGCGCCCCTTGGCGCTGTTGAAGGTCAGCAGGCGCGCGTCGGCCACGCGGGCCACCACGGTGACGTGCTCGTCCAGCGGCAGGTCGGCGAGTGTGGTGAGCTCGCCGCGCTCGGCGTACCGCCGCGGGTAGTGGTGCAGCAGGTCGCCGACGGTGTGCAGGTCGAGGTGCTCGGCCATCACCTTGGCGGTGGCGGCGCCGAGCTGCTTCTTCAGGGGTTCGTCGAGGGCTGACACGTCTCCCATTGCACACCACACCACTGACAGGCGGGCACACCTGTGGACGGACGCGCTATTCGACGCCGATCAGCAGCAGCGGCGCCTGCGGACCGCCGGAGTAGGTGACCGTGTCGACCGCCAGGTGCGTTTCGCGCACGTGGGCTTCCAGGCGGCCGGCGAGGGAGTCCGGGGCGTCCTCGGCGACGACCAGCGTGACCAGTTCGCCGCCGCCCGAGAGCATGCGGTCCAGGACCGTCTCGGCCGTGGCGGCCAGGTCGTGGCCGATGACGGCCACGTCGCCGTCGATGAGGCCCAGGACGTCCCCGGCCTGGCAGACGCCCGCCGAGGTGAACGACTGGTGCTCGGCGACGGCCAGTTCGCCGTAGCGCGTGGCGCCCGCGGCGGCGGTCATCGCGACGACGTCCTCGTCGAAGCGGCGGTCCGGTTCGTGGACGGCGAGGGCGGCGATGCCCTGGACGGCGGCGCGGGTGGGGACGAGCGCGACCCGGATGCCCTGCGCGCGGGCCTGTTCGGCGGCGGCCGCGGCGGTGTGCCGGAGCTCCGCGTCGTTGGGCAGGAGGACCACCTCGCGCGCGTGGGCCCGGCGGATGGCGTCGAGGAGCTCCCCGCTGGCGGGCGGCTCCCCGGGCCGGGCCAGTACGGTCGTCGCGCCCGCCTCGGCGCAGAGCGCCGCGAGGCCCTCGCCGGGCAGGACGGCGACGACGGCGCGTCCCGCGCGCTCGGGTGCCTGCGTGGCCTGCGCACCGAAGTGGGTGATCCGGATCCGGTACGGGCGTCCCGCCTCGACGCCGGCCTCCACGGCCGCGCCCGCGTCGTCGACGTGGACGTGGACGTTCCACAGGCCGTCGCCGCCGACCACGACGAGGGAGTCGCCGAGCGCGTCCAGCCGGTCGCGCAGCCGCGCCACGGCCGCGTCGTCCGCTTCCAGGAGATAGATGACCTCGAAGGCGGGGCCGCCCGCCGCGCAGGGCTCCGGGTCCGGCACCACGGCCGCCCGGGGGCCGCGTGCGGACCGCGTGGGCGTCCGCCCCGGCACCGGCTGCCCCGACACCGCCTCGACCAGCGCTCCGAGCACCGCGACCAGCCCGCGCCCGCCCGCGTCGACGACGCCGGCGCGCTCCAGGACGGCGAGCTGCGCGGGCGTGCGCTCCAGCGCCGTGCGCGCCCCTTCGTACGCGGCGCGCGCCACCGCCACCACGTCGGCGCCATCCGGGGCGTCCAAGCCATCCGGGGCGTCCGCGCCGTCCTGGCCGTCCGCGCCGTCCGGAAGGGTGGAGTCCGCCGCCGCGGAGGCCACGCTCAGGATGGTGCCCTCGACCGGGTGGGCCACGGCCTGCCGCGCGGAGGCGGCCGCCCGGCGCAGCGCCCGCGCCAGGTGATCTCCGTCACGACCCTCGGCCAGCACCTCGCTCATGCCGCGCAGCAGCTGCGCCAGGATCGTTCCGGAGTTGCCGCGCGCCCCGATGAGCGCGCCGTGTGCCATGGCCCGTACGGCGTCGCCGAAGTCGGGCGCGGCGATCGCGGTGAAGACGGCGTCCACGGCCTGGGAGGCGGATTCGACGGTGAGGTAGAGATTCGTGCCGGTGTCCCCGTCCGCCACGGGATAGACGTTGATCGCGTCGATCTCCTCGCGCTCCCGGCCGAGCGCCTGAAGCGCCAGTGAGCACCAGGTACGGACCACGGTGGAGTCGAGGGTCTGCGGCACCGGGGCGGTCCTCCTTGGCTGCGGCCTGGGGCTGCACCGCAGGGTAGACCCCGTCCGGCCCCGGGGCCCCACGCGGGGGCCGGGCGGGCCGTGGTAGTTTCGTTGTACCGAAGCAGCCGTTGTATGCTGCTCCGGTTGCCCGATGAAAATCGGGCCGTTCCCCCGGCAACGCCACTTCAGTCACTCGATCTGATTCCGGCTCGCCGGATTTCACTGTAAGTGCATCTGAAGTCTTTGGAGTGACCCGTGGCTGCCAACTGCGACGTCTGCGGCAAGGGGCCGGGCTTCGGCAACAACATCTCGCACTCGCACCGCCGTACGTCCCGTCGCTGGAACCCGAACATCCAGCGCGTGCGTGCCGTGGTCAGTGGGACGCCGAAGCGGCTCAACGCCTGCACCTCGTGCATCAAGGCCGGCAAGGTCTCGCGCTAATACCGGCGACGTGTCGTCGTAGCGCAGCCTCTGCGGTTGCCTTGAAAAGCCGGTCCACCTCGGTGGACCGGCTTTTTGCCGTACCCGCGCGGTAGTCAGCGCGAGCGCCACCCGTGGTCGACCGGGCCGATCCCACCGCCCAGCGCGAAACCGGCGGCGATGGCCCCGGTCACGTACTCCTTCGCGGCCCGTACGGCCTCGGGCACCGCGAGGCCCTTGCCCAGGCCCGCCGCCACCGCCGAGGCGAGCGTGCAGCCCGTCCCGTGGGTGTGCCGGTTGTCGTACCGGGGCGCGCGCAGCCAGTGCTCCTCGGAGCCGTCGGTGAGCAGGTCCACGGCGTCGGCGTCGGCTCCGGGCAGATGCCCGCCCTTGATCAGCGCCCAGCGCGGCCCGTACTTCAGCACCGCCGCGGCGGCCCGCCGCAGATCGTCCTCGCCCTTGACGGTCACGCCGGTGAGCTGGGCGACCTCGTCCAGGTTCGGTGTCGCCACCGTCGCGACGGGCAGCAGCTTGGTGCGTACGGAATCGAGCGCGGAGGCCGCCAGCAGGGAGTCCCCGTGCTTGGAGACCCCCACAGGGTCGACGACCACGGGCGCGTCCGTCCCGGCCAGCAGCTCCGCCACCGCCTCCACCAGGGGCGCGGACGCCAGCATGCCGGTCTTCACGGCCTGGACGCCGATGTCGTCCACGACGCTGCGGTACTGGGCGCGTACCGCCTCCACGGGCAGCTCCCAGGCGCCC
Organism: Streptomyces sp. NPDC003036; assembly: GCF_040611175.1. Lineage (NCBI taxonomy): Bacteria > Bacillati > Actinomycetota > Actinomycetes > Kitasatosporales > Streptomycetaceae > Streptomyces > Streptomyces sp. NPDC003036. Next base: position 171,269 of record NZ_JBEXNO010000008.1, read on the forward strand.
TGCACGCCCAGGGAGTTCTGCGCGGTGACGGCGGTGATCACGCTCATGCCGTGCACGCCCAGCGCCAGCATGGTCTTCAGGTCGGCCTGGATGCCGGCGCCGCCGCCGGAGTCGGATCCGGCGACGGTCAGGACGTTCGGGAGCGCGCGGTGGCCCCGGGAGGTCACTCGCCCTCCCCGAAGTGGTCCCAGCCGCCCTGGGTGTGCCAGGGCGCGCCGTCGACGGTCACCTGGGGCAGCGCGGAGGGGTTGAGCACCTCGCCGATCACCTTCCAGCGCGCGGGCAGCTTCACGTCCGGCGGGAAGGTGGCGACGATCGCGTGGTCCTCACCTCCGGTGAGGACCCACTGCATGGGGTCGACGCCGACGGCCTGGCCGATGTCGTTCATCTGGGTCGGGATGTCGATGAGCCCGGAGCGCAGGTCGATCCGCACCTTGCTGGCCTCGGCGATGTGGCCGAGGTCGGCGATCAGCCCGTCGCTGACGTCGCACATGGCGGTCGCTCCGAGCCCGGCCGCCGCGGGGCCCGCGTGGTAGGGCGGTTCGGGGCGCCGGTGCGCCTCGACGAAGGCGCGCGGGGAGCGGAAGCCGCGCGAGAGGACCGCGTAACCGGCCGCCGACCAGCCGAGCCAGCCGGTGTACGCGACGACGTCGCCGGGCTGCGCGCCGCCGCGGGTGACCGGCTCGTGGTTGCGCAGGTCGCCGAGGGCGGTGATGGAGACGGTGATGGTGTCGCCGCGTACGACGTCGCCGCCGACCACGGCCGCGCCCGCGACCTGGCACTCGTCGCGCAGGCCGTCCATGAGCTCGGTGGGCCAGGTCACCGGGAGTTCGGCGGGCACGACCAGACCGAGCAGCAGCGCGGTCGGTACGGCGCCCATGGCGGCGATGTCCGCGAGGTTCTGCGCGGCGGCCTTGCGGCCGACGTCGTAGGCGGTGGACCAGTCGCGGCGGAAGTGCCGTCCCTCCAGCAGGATGTCCGTGCTGGCCACCACGCGCCGGTCGGGCGCGGCCACGACCGCGGCGTCGTCGCCCGGCCCGACCCGTACCGCCGGGGTGGAGGTGAGCCGGGAGGTGAGCTCCCTGATGAGCCCGAACTCGCCGAGCTCTCCGACAGTGCCCTTCACCGAGGTTCACCTCTCCATGTCGTCGCGGACGCACCGTGCGACGGGTCGCGGCCCGTCATCGCTCTCGGTACCGTCACGTAGGTCAAGTAGACCGTCAACTGTTCCGTGCCTGTACGCCGACCGTGCACGCCACCGGCCGCGCAGGTCTCCCCGCGGCCCGCGGCGACGCGGTACCGTGGCGTCCCTTTCTCTTTCCACAAGATCCTCGTGGCCGCCCTGGAGGTTCCGTGGTTCAGGCGTACATCCTTATTCAGACCGAGGTGGGCAAGGCGTCGGCCGTCGCCGAGACCATCTCCAAGATCCCGGGGGTGATCCAGGCCGAGGACGTCACGGGGCCGTACGACGTGATCGTGCGCGCCCAGGCCGACACGGTCGACGAGCTCGGCCGCATGGTGGTCGCGAAGGTCCAGCAAGTCGAAGGCATCACCCGCACTCTGACCTGTCCGGTCGTGCATCTCTAGCCCCCGTCTACCCTTGGCCGGTGATGTCCTGCCACCGGTCCTTGCCCTCCCCCTCCGCCACCGCCGTCCGCACCGCCGTCCGCACCGCCGTCGCGGCCGTCGCCACGGCCGCCGTCCTGCTGGCCGCCGCGGGCTGTTCCGCCTTCGGCGACGACGCCGGGCCGTCGGTCGCGGTTCCCCGCCCGACGGCGGAGGAGGCGGCCGTCTGCCGGGCGCTGGACAAGGAGCTGCCCGCGACCGTCGCCGGTCTGGACCGGAGCGATCCGGAGCCGGATTCGGAGCTGACCGCCGGATGGGGGGACGGGGCGATCGTACTGCGCTGCGGTGTCCCGCGGCCCGACAGGATGAGCGACCCCCAGGCCAAAGGCGTGGAGGCGGACGGCGTGAACTGGCTGCTGGAGCCGCGCGAGGGCACCGGGCCGCGCTTCACCTCCACGTATCGCCAGGCGTACGTGGAGGTGTCGCTGGACGAGCGGTACGCGCACGACGCCAGCCCGCTGGCGGCGTTCGCCGGGCCGGTGAAGAAGGCCGTCCCGCCGAGCCTGTGAGGGGCCCGGCGAGCGATCCGGCGGGCCCTGCAGGGGCGGCTGCCTAGCGCAGGCCGGTCGAGCGGCTCAGCGCGGCCTGGATCAGCCGGTCGATCAGCTCCTGGTAGCTCACGCCGCTCGCCTCCCACATGCGCGGGTACATCGAGATCGGCGTGAAACCGGGCATCGTGTTGATCTCGTTGATGACGAACTCGCCGTCGTCGGTGAGGAAGAAGTCCGCGCGGACCAGGCCCTCGCAGGAGACCGCCTCGAACGCGGCGATCGCGAGCCGCTGGACCTCGGCGGTCTGCTCCGGGGTGATCGGGGCGGGCACCACGCCCGAGGCCGAGTCGATGTACTTGGCCTCGAAGTCGTAGAACTCGTGGTCGGTGACCGGCGGGATCCAGGCGGGCACGCTGGCGCGCGGGCCGTCCTCGAACTCCAGCACGCCGCACTCGATCTCGCGGCCGGTGAGCAGCGCCTCCACGAGGATCTTGGGGTCGTGGCGCCGTGCCTCCTCGATGGCCTCGTCGAGCCGGGAGGGGTCGTCGACCTTGGTGATGCCGAAGGAGGAGCCGGCCCGGGCGGGCTTCACGAACAGCGGCCAGCCGTGCTCGGCGGCGAAGTCGAGGATCCTCGTGCGGGCGGCGGCGGGGTCCTGCGCCCACTCGCGGGGGCGGATCACCTCGTACGGGCCGACGGGCAGCCCGTACGACTGGAACACCCGCTTCATGTACTCCTTGTCCTGGCCGACGGCCGAGGCGAGCACACCGGCGCCGACGTACGGCACTCCGGAGAGCTCCAGCATGCCCTGGAGGGTGCCGTCCTCGCCGTACGGGCCGTGGAGCATGGGGAAGACCACGTCGACGTCGCCGAGCGCCTTGGGCACGGCGCCCGGCTCGCTGTAGACGACCTCGCGGGTGCCGGGGTCGACGGGGAGGACGACCGTGCCCTCGGCCGAGTCGGTGAGGTCGGCGACGCTCGGCAGCGCGCGGTCGGCGATGGCCATCCGCTCCGGCTCGTCCGCGGTCAGCGCCCAGCGGCCGTCGGTGGTGATGCCGATGGGCAGCACGTCGTACTTGCTCCGGTCGATGGCGCGCAGGATGGCGCCGGCGGTGACGACGGAGATGGCGTGCTCGGAGCTGCGGCCGCCGAAGACGACGGCCACGCGCGGCTTGCGCCCGGGGCTGGTGGGGAGGTTCTCGCTGCTCATATCGCGATGAGCGTACCTGCTCCCACCCCTCGCGTCAGCGACCGAGTGGCCGTCTGTTCGGGTCAGCGCCGCTCGGGCTTGGCGGCGCGCGACATCAGCTCCTTGAGGGCGACGATCGGGGGCTTGCCCTCGTGGACGATGCCGACGACGGTCTCGGTGATGGGCATGTCGACGCCGTGGCGCCGGGCCAGATCGAGCACCGACTCACAGGACTTGACGCCTTCGGCGGTCTGCTTGGTGACCGCGATGGTCTCCTCCAGGGTCATGCCCTTGCCCAGGTTGAAGCCGAAGGTGTGGTTGCGGGAGAGGGAGGAGGAGCAGGTGGCGACGAGGTCGCCGAGGCCGGCGAGGCCGGAGAAGGTCAGCGGGTCGGCGCCCATGGCCATGCCGAGGCGGGTGGTCTCGGCGAGGCCTCGGGTGATGAGGGAGCCCTTGGCGTTGTCCCCCAGGCCCATGCCGTCGGCGATGCCGACGGCCAGCCCGATCACGTTCTTCACGGCGCCGCCGAGCTCGCAGCCGATGACGTCGGTGTTGGTGTACGGGCGGAAGTACGGGGTGTGGCAGGCGGCCTGGAGGCGCCGGGCGACCGCTTCGTCGCGGCAGGCGACCACGGCGGCGGCCGGCATGCGGGCGACGATCTCCTTGGCGAGGTTCGGGCCGGTGACCACGGCGATCCGGTCCGGGGAGACGTCGGCGACCTCCTCGATGACCTCGCTCATCCGCTTGGCGGTGCCCAGTTCGATGCCCTTCATCAGGGAGACGAGGACCGTGCCGGGGGCCAGCTTGGGGGCCCAGTCGGCGAGGTTGCCGCGGAGGGTCTGGGAGGGGATGGCGAGGACCGTGAAGTCGGCGCCGTGCGCGGCTTCGGCGGGGTCGGTGGTGGCGCGTACGGAGTCGGGGAGCCGGGCGCCCGGGAAGTAGTCCGGGTTGGTGCGGGTGGCGTTGATCGCGTCGGCGACCTCCTGGCGGCGGCCCCAGAGGGTCACCTCGCAGCCGGCGTCGGCGAGGACCATGCCGAAGGCCGTGCCCCAGGAGCCGGTTCCGAAGACGGCCGCCTTGACGGGCTGCGTCTTCTCCGGCGCCTTGTCGCGCCCCTTGTCCGCGTGTGTCACTTCGCTTCCTCCCCTGCGGCCCTGCGCCGCTGTTCCAGGCGGGCCTTGCGGTGGTCGTACGGCTGCGCGGGGGCCTTCTCCCCGCGGACCTCCTCCAGCAGGGAGGTGATCGCCGCCATGATGGCCTCGGTCGCCTCGCGCAGCACCTCGGGCGTGGGTTCCCTGTCGTAGAACCGGGTGAGGTCGACGGGCGGCCCGGCCTGCACGATCAGCGTCTTGCGCGGGAAGAGGCGGAGCTTGTTCTCCTTGGCGTACGGCGGCATCGCCAAGTTGGCGCCCCACTGGGCGACCGGGATGACGGGCACCTTGGTCAGCAGGGCGACGCGCGCCGCGCCGGTCTTGCCGGCCATCGGCCACATGTCGGGGTCGCGGGTCAGGGTGCCCTCGGGGTAGAAGGCGACGCACTCGCCGCGCTCGATGGCGGCGACGGCGGCGCGGAAGGCGTCCAGGGCGTTGGTCGTCTCGCGGTAGACGGGGATCTGCCCGGTGCGGCGCAGCATCATGCCGACGAAGGAGCCCTTGAAAAGGCCGACCTTGGCGAGGAAACGAGGAACCCGTCCGGTGTTGTACTGGTAGTGCGCGTACGACAGCGGGTCCAGATAGGAGTTGTGGTTGACCGCGGTGATGAATCCGCCCTCGGCCGGAATGTGCTCCATTCCCCGCCAGTCCCGCTTGAACAGAACCACCAACGGTGGTTTTGCGATGACCGCCGCCAGGCGGTACCAGAAGCCGATTCTGCGGCGGGACACTCGGACACCTTCCTCTGGGCTGCTTTGCCGGGGGTCAAGTGTCGCCCCAGGCCCCTGGTCTGTCGAGAACACCGTACGCCCCGCCTCGGACAGCGACCGTCCGGGCTGTGGACAATGGGCGCGATGCGCAAGGACGGAGAGCTCCCCGCGAACACCGCAGGCCCGGCCGGTCCGACCGGCCCCTGGTCCCTGGTCGTGCCGCTCAAACCCCTCCCGCTGGCCAAGAGCAGGCTCGCCGGCGCCGTCGGGCCCGTGCTCAGGCCCCGGCTCGCGCTGGCGTTCGCGCAGGACACGGTGGCCGCGGCGCTGTCCTGTCCGGCGGTGCGGGATGTGGTGGTCGTCACGGACGACCCGCTGGCGGCGGGGGCGCTGAGCGCGCTGGGGGCCGCCGTGGTGCCGGACGCCCCGGCAGGGGGCCTGAACGCCGCGCTGGCGTACGGGGCGGACGCGGCCCGCGCGCGGCGGCCCGGCGCTCCGGTGGCGGCTCTGAACGCGGATCTTCCGGCGCTGCGCCCGGCGGAGCTGTACCGGGTCCTGGGAATGGCGGGCCAATTCCCGCGGGCATTTCTGGCGGATGCCGCCGAAATCGGCACGACTTTGCTGTCGGCCGCCCCCGGAATGGAATTGCGCCCGGCTTTCGGCGGGGCGTCCAGGCTCCGCCATTTGTCGTCGGGCGCGGTGGAAATTCCGCCGGACGGCGTGGCGTCCGTACGCCGGGACGTGGACACCGGCGCGGACCTGCGGGCCGCCCTGGAACTGGGCGTGGGCCCGCACACCGCCGAACTCCGGCCCCTCGGTGAACCCGAACCCGAACCCGCGTAGCGCGGACGGCCGGATAGGCTGCGGCCCATGCAGGCCACCGCGTACACGTACGACCCCGAATCCCGCAGCGGCAGCGTCCTCCTCGACGACGGTACGCCGGTGCCCTTCGCCGCCCCGGCCTTCGACGCCGGCGGCCTGCGGCTGCTGCGTCCGGGGCAGCGGGTGCGGATCGAGACGGAGGGCGAGGGCGAGTCCCTCCGCATCACGCTGATCACGCTGCAGACGTTCTGACGCGACCCCGCGACCGACGGCACACCGCGGGCCGGGCTCCCCTTCTGGGAGCCCGGCCCGGCGCGTGAGGGGCCCGGTGGGCCTGCGGCGCTTACTTGCGCGCGGTGGTGGTCTTCTTGGCGGTGGTCTTGCGGGCCGTCGTCTTCTTGGCGGGGGCCTTCTTAGCGGTGGCCTTCTTCGCCGGCGCGGTCTTCTTGGCGGCGGTGGTCTTCGCCGGCGTCGCCTTCTTGGCCGCCGCCGTGGTGGTCTTCTTGGCGGGGGCCTTCTTCGCGGTGGTCTTCTTCGCGGCGGCCGTGGTCTTCTTCGCCGGGGTCGCCTTCTTGGCGGCCGCCGTCTTCTTCGCCGTGGCGGTGGTGGTCTTCTTGGCGGCGGCCTTCTTGCCCACGGCCTTGGAGATGGTGGGCGGCGCGCCGGAAAGGCTGCCCTTGGGCGCCTTCTTGACCGCCACCTCGCCGCCCTTGGGCAGCTTCTTGGAGCCGCTCACCAGGTCCTTGAAGCCCTGACCTGCGCGGAAGCGCGGAACAGAGGTCTTCTTGACCCGTACGCGCTCACCGGTCTGCGGGTTGCGGGCGTAGCGGGCCGGACGGTCCACCTTCTCGAACGAGCCGAAGCCGGTGACCGAGACACGGTCACCGGCGACCACGGCACGCACGATCGCGTCGAGCACCGCGTCGACGGCATCGGCGGCCTGCTGGCGACCGCCCATCTTGTCGGCAATCGCTTCTACGAGCTGCGCCTTGTTCACGTCTTCCCCTTCGGAGACATTGCCGGAACGAAAGTGTTCAAGCTTTTTCGCACGTTAGGCAGATATATACCGCAAATCAAACACGAAACGGGCTAATCACCCTAGTGCCGCAACGAAGTAGGCGGCTGCGGAGTTCGGAGTGTTAGTCACCTTCAGGGAATCGGCCCTCGTCGAGGTCCTTCATCAACCGGTCCAGGCGCTGTGCGGCGCCTGCGAGATCGTGCTTCGCCGCGGCCGTGATGGCCAACAGCTTCCGGGACAGCGCCATCCTTACGCCCTCCGGGACTTGCAGTGCGCGCACGCGGGTGTGCGCTTCTTTCAGTCGGGTTGCGACGGCCTCGTAGAGCTGGAGTTGGCTGTCGCGTTCCATGCACCGATTGTGCCATCTGGGGCGAGTTGTCGCCTCCGTAGGGGGTAACTGTCACGCCCCAACGGCCTTTCACCGCTTGCCTGGACGGCATTCGGGTACCCCCCATCCGGACGTCAAACCCCCTTCGTACGAAGGGAGTTGAGGCGCGCCGTGCCGCTCCGGAAGGGCGGGGCGGGCGAGACCGCGACACACGCGGGAGGCGTCAGCCGGATGGCCCCGCGCACGTCATCCTGCTGCCCGGCAAGGTCACTTTCACGCCAACCTGACGGAGCCGTCGGCGGTCCGCCGGAGGGCTTGGCGGAGGGCCGTCGGAGGGCGCACACGCCGGTGCCCCCGGCCGTCGATCGGCCGGGGGCACCGGGAGGGAAGCGCGGAGGGGTCGGACCGTGAGGGTCAGACCGGGAGGGTCCGCGGCTTGTACGCGGGGCGCTTCGCCTCGTACGCCGCGATGTCGGCCTCTTCCCGCAGGGTGATGCTGATGTCGTCCAGGCCGTTCAGCAGCCGCCAGCGGGCGTTCTCGTCGAGCTCGAAGTCGGCGACGATGCCCTCGGCGCGCACCTGGCGGTCCTGGAGGTCGACGGTGATCTCCGCCTGCGGGTCCGCCTCGGTGAGCTCCCACAGCGCGTCCACGACCTTCTGGTCGAGGACGACCGTGAGCAGGCCGTTCTTCAGCGAGTTGCCGCGGAAGATGTCCGCGAAGCGGGAGGAGATGACGGTCTTGAAGCCGTAGTTCTGCAGCGCCCAGACGGCGTGCTCGCGCGAGGAGCCGGTGCCGAAGTCGGGGCCGGCCACCAGGACGGTGGCGCCCTGCCGCTCGGGGCGGTTGAGAACGAACTCGGGGTCCTTGCGCCAGGCCTCGAACAGCCCGTCCTCGAAGCCGTCGCGGGTGATCTTCTTCAGCCAGTGCGCCGGGATGATCTGGTCGGTGTCGACGTTGCTGCGGCGCAGCGGAACGGCCCGGCCGGTGTGGGTGGTGAAGGCTTCCATGGTTCTCAGACTCCGGCGGTCGCGGGGGCTTCGGACAGGTCGGCGGGCGAGGCCAGGTGGCCGAGCACGGCGGTGGCGGCGGCGACCTGCGGCGACACCAGGTGGGTGCGGCCGCCCTTGCCCTGCCTGCCCTCGAAGTTGCGGTTGGAGGTGGACGCGGAACGCTCACCGGGCGCGAGTTGGTCGGGGTTCATGCCCAGGCACATGGAGCAGCCCGCGTGCCGCCATTCGGCGCCGGCCTCCTTGAAGACCTTGTCCAGGCCCTCCTCGACGGCCTGCAGGGCCACCCGGACCGAACCGGGGACCACCAGCATCCGTACGCCGTCGGCGACTTTGCGGCCGCCCAGGATGTCGGCGGCGGCGCGCAGGTCCTCGATGCGGCCGTTGGTGCAGGAGCCCACGAAGACGGTGTCGACCTTGATGTCGCGCAGCGCCTGCCCGGCGGTCAGCCCCATGTACTCCAGGGCCTTCTCCGCCGCCAGCCGCTCCGAAGCGTCTTCGTACGAAGCGGGGTCGGGGACCGTCGCCGAAAGCGGCGCGCCCTGGCCGGGGTTGGTGCCCCAGGTGACGAACGGGGACAGCTCGGTGGCGTCGATGACGACCTCGGCGTCGAAGACCGCGTCGTCGTCCGTCTTCAGCGTCTTCCAGTACGCGACCGCCGCGTCCCAGTCCTCGCCCTGCGGGGCGTGCGGGCGGCCCTGGAGGTAGGCGAAGGTGGTCTCGTCCGGGGCGATCATGCCCGCGCGGGCGCCGGCCTCGATCGACATGTTGCAGATGGTCATCCGGGCCTCCATCGAGAGCTTCTCGATGGCGGAGCCGCGGTACTCCAGGACGTAGCCCTGGCCGCCGCCGGTGCCGATCCGGGCGATGATCGCCAGGATCAGGTCCTTGGCGGTGACGCCCTCGGGCAGCTCGCCGTCGACCGTGATCGCCATGGTCTTGGGGCGGGCCATGGGCAGCGTCTGGGTGGCCAGCACGTGCTCGACCTGGGAGGTGCCGATGCCGAACGCCAGAGCGCCGAAGGCGCCGTGCGTGGAGGTGTGGGAGTCACCGCAGACCACCGTGGTGCCCGGCTGGGTCAGGCCCAGCTGCGGTCCCACGACGTGGACGACGCCCTGCTCGACGTCGCCCAGCGGGTGCAGGCGGACCCCGAACTCGGCGCAGTTCTTGCGCAGGGTCTCCAGCTGCGCCCGGGAGACCGGGTCGGCGATGGGCTTGTCGATGTCGAGGGTCGGCGTGTTGTGGTCCTCGGTGGCGATGGTGAGGTCGAGCCGCCGCACCTGCCGGCCGGCCTGGCGCAGCCCCTCGAAGGCCTGGGGGCTGGTCACCTCGTGCAGCAGGTGCAGATCGATGTAGAGCAGGTCGGGCTCGCCTTCGGCGCGCCGGACGACGTGGTCGTCCCAGACCTTCTCCGCGAGAGTCCTACCCATCGCTTTCCCTCCGGCCGGCGTCTTGGGCCGGCACCTCTAGAGATCTGTGGGCCCACGTCCGTACCCCGTTCCACGTGCCGGACGTCGGCTTGGGACCCGTTGGTCCGCGGGCCGTGAGTACAGGGTGGCAAGTTCCCCGGAAAATTGAACTTGCGTTTCACAGAGTGAGACGTGAATATCGTTGCATGGACAACTCTAGCGGCGTCGGCGTTCTCGACAAGGCAGCTCTGGTTCTGAGCGCCCTGGAGTCCGGTCCGGCCACCCTCGCCGGGCTGGTCGCGGCGACCGGGCTCGCACGACCCACGGCACATCGCCTTGCCGTGGCACTGGAACACCACCGGATGGTGGCGAGGGACATGCAGGGCCGGTTCATCCTCGGACCGAGGCTGGCGGAGCTCGCCGCCGCGGCCGGTGAGGACCGCCTGCTGGCCACGGCCGGACCGGTACTGACTCATCTGCGTGACGTGACCGGGGAGAGCGCGCAGCTCTACCGGCGCCAGGGCGACATGCGCATCTGCGTCGCCGCGGCGGAGCGGCTGTCCGGACTGCGGGACACCGTGCCGGTCGGCTCCACGCTCACCATGAAGGCCGGCTCCTCGGCCCAGATCCTCATGGCCTGGGAGGAGCCGGAGCGGCTGCACCGCGGCCTTCAGGGCGCCCGCTTCACGGCGACGGCCCTGTCGGGCGTACGGCGCCGCGGCTGGGCCCAGTCGATCGGCGAGCGGGAGCCGGGCGTGGCGTCCGTCTCCGCGCCCGTGCGGGGCCCGTCGAACCGCGTGGTGGCCGCCGTGTCCGTCTCGGGCCCGATCGAGCGCCTGACGCGCCACCCGGGGCGTATGCACGCCCAGGCGGTCATCGACGCGGCCGCCCGGCTGACCGAGGCGCTGCGCCGCTCCGGCTGACCTGCTTCCCTCTCCTGCCCCACCGCTTCAACGCCGCAGCGGTGGGGAGGAGTTGTCCCTCCGCATCCGGAAAACGAGGAAGCCCTCCCCTGCTGGGGAGGGCTTCCTCTATGCGTACCCCCGACCGGATTCGAACCGGCGCTACCGCCTTGAGAGGGCGGCGTGCTAGGCCGCTACACAACGGGGGCAAGATCTGTACGCTGTACGATCCGCTGGCCTACCTGGACTCGAACCAAGACTAACTGAACCAGAATCAGTCGTGCTGCCAATTACACCATAGGCCACTGGTGGTTTAGACCAGTTGGTACCCCCGACCGGATTCGAACCGGCGCTACCGCCTTGAGAGGGCGGCGTGCTAGGCCGCTACACAACGGGGGCCCTAGCGATCCTGCGTCTCGTGATCATCGGGTGCGACCCTGATGATCACGCGGGAAGGATCTGTACCCCCGACCGGATTCGAACCGGCGCTACTGCCTTGAGAGGGCAGCGTGCTAGGCCGCTACACAACGGGGGCTTTGCAGATAAAGCTCTGCGAGCTGGCCTACCTGGACTCGAACCAAGACTAACTGAACCAGAATCAGTCGTGCTGCCAATTACACCATAGGCCACCAAAACTCAACCCCCTTGCGAGGGTTTTGTTCGGGTTACGCTCCGGGGCTTCGGGCTTTTCGGCCCGCTCCCCTCGGCGCAGGAAGAACATTACCCGAAGGTGTCCTGGGCTCCAAAACGGGTATCGCCGCGCAGCCGCCGCAGCAGCCCGGGGAGCTGGTCGAGCCCGGTGATCCTGATCAGCTCGGGCCGCCCGCCGACCCCCGTACGGTCCAGCCATATGCCCTTCAGGCCCGCCTCGACGGCGCCCCGGGCGTCGATGTCGGGCTGGTCCCCCACGTACGCCACCTCCTCGGGCGGCAGGTTCATGACGTCGCAGGCGGCGTGGAAGGCCTCGGGCGCGGGCTTGGCGACGCCCAGCTCGGCCGCGCACAGCAGCGCCTCGAACCGGTCGCGTACGCCCAGGGCCCGCAGCTTGCGGTCCTGGTTGTGGATGCTGGAGTTCGACAGGACGGCGTGGCGGTAGCCCGCCGCCAGGACGTCCAGCACGGGCAGGGTGTCCGGGAAGAGCACCCAGGCGGCCTCGTAGTGCCGCAGGTACCGCGCGAACCACTCGTCGGCCTCGGCGTCGCTCAGCGGCCGCCGTACGAAGTCGCGCACCCGGTCCCGGCGCTGGTCCTCGAAGGCCACGCCGCCGGCCTCGAAGCGGCGCCAGTGGTGGGTGGTGAGCTCCTTCCAACGGCTGAGGGCCTGGTCGACGGAGTCGTATCCGTCCACCAGGCCCTCGGCCTTCAGGTGGTGCAGCATTCCGGCGCGGTCGGCGCTGGCGTAGTCGAAGATCGTGTCGTCGATGTCCCAGAGGACCGCGCGGATCGGCATGGTCCCGACGGTACCGCCGGGACGGGGTCAGCCGCCGAGCTTCGCCAGAGCCGCGTCGACGCGGGCCAGGGTGCGGTCCTTGCCGAGGATCTCCAGGGACTCGAAGAGCGGCAGGCCGACCGTGCGGCCGGTGACCGCGACGCGGACCGGGGCCTGGGCCTTGCCGAGCTTGAGGCCGTGCTCCTCGCCGGCGGCGAGGACGGCTTCCTTGAGGGACTCCGGGCTGGTCCAGTCCGCCGCCTCCAGCTTGGCGCGGGCCGTGCGCAGCAGGGCGTCGGAGCCCTCCTTCATGGCCTTCTGCCAGGACGCCTCGTCCTCGACGGGCTCCGGGAGGAAGAGGAAGTCGACGTTCTGCGTGATCTCGGAGAGCACGGTCAGACGGGTCTGGGCGTGCGGCGCGATGGCCTCCCAGGCCGCGCGGTCGAAGTCCTCGGGGGCCCAGGGGGCGTGCGGGGCGCGCAGCCACGGCTCGCAGGCCTCGGCGAACGCCTTCACGTCCAGGCGGCGGATGTGGTCGGCGTTGATCGCCTCGGCCTTCTTCAGGTCGAAGCGGGCCGGGTTGGCGTTGACGTCCGCGATGTCGAACTTCTCGACCATCTCGGGGATGGTGAAGACGTCCTGGTCGGCGGAGAAGGACCAGCCGAGGAGCGAGAGGTAGTTCAGCAGGCCCTCGGGGAGGAAGCCGCGCTCCCGGTAGAGGTTCAGCGAGGCCTGCGGGTCGCGCTTGGAGAGCTTCTTGTTGCCCTCGCCCATGACGTACGGCAGGTGGCCGAAGGCGGGGATCTCCTTGGCGACGCCCAGCTCGATCAGCGCCTTGTAGAGGGCGATCTGGCGCGGGGTGGAGGAGAGCAGGTCCTCGCCGCGCAGGACGTGGGTGATCTCCATCAGCGCGTCGTCGACGGGGTTGACGAGCGTGTAGAGGGGGGCGCCGTTGGCGCGGACGATGCCGTAGTCCGGGACGTTCTCCGGGGTGAAGGTGAGCTCGCCGCGGACCAGGTCGGTGAAGGTGATCGGCTCGTCGGGCATCCGGAAGCGGACGATCGACTCGCGGCCCTCCGCTTCGTACGCCGCCTTCTGCTCGGCGGTGAGGTCGCGGCACGTGCCGTCGTAACCGGAGGGCTTGCCGGCTGCGCGGGCGGCCTCGCGGCGCTCGTCGAGCTCGGTGGCGGTGCAGTAGCAGCGGTACGCGTAGCCGCCGGCGAGCAGCTTGTCGGCGATGTCCCGGTAGATGTCCATGCGCTGCGACTGGCGGTACGGCGCGTGGGGGCCGCCGACCTCGGGGCCCTCGTCCCAGTCGAGGCCGAGCCAGCGCAGGGAGTCGAGGAGCTGCTGGTACGACTCCTCGGAGTCGCGCGCCGCGTCCGTGTCCTCGATGCGGAAGACCATGGTGCCCTGGTGGTGCCGGGCGAAGGCCCAGTTGAACAGGGCGGTGCGGACCAGGCCCACGTGGGGGTTGCCGGTCGGGGAGGGACAGAAACGGACGCGTACGTTCGCGTTAGCCACGCTTGATCACCTTGTTGGTGAGAGTGCCGATGCCTTCGATGGTGACGGCGACCTCGTCGCCGACGGAGAGGGGGCCGACCCCGGCGGGGGTGCCGGTGAGGATGACGTCGCCGGGGAGCAGCGTCATGGCCTCGGTGATGTGGACGACCAGGTCCTCGATGGAGCGGATCATGTCGCTCGTACGACCCAGCTGGCGCTGTTCGCCGTTGACCGTGCACTGGATCGTGAGGTCGCCCGGGTCGAGGTCGGTCTCCACCCAGGGGCCCAGCGGGCAGGAGGTGTCGAAGCCCTTGGCGCGGGCCCACTGCTTCTCGCGCTGCTGGACGTCGCGCGCGGTGACGTCGTTGGCGCAGGTGTAGCCGAAGACGACGTCCTTGACGCGCTCGCGCGGGACCTCGCGGCACATGCGGCCGATCACGACGGCGAGCTCCGCCTCGTGGTGGAGCTCGTTCGAGAAGGTGGGGTATTCGATGGCGTCGCCGGAGCCGATCACCGAGGTGGTGGGCTTGAAGAAGGCGACGGGTACGTCCGGGACCTCGTTGCCGAGCTCCGCGGCGTGCTCCGCGTAGTTGCGGCCGATGGCCACGACCTTGTTCGGGAGGACGGGCGGCAGGAGGCGGACCTTGCTCAGCGGGACCTTGGTCCCGCTGAGTTCGAAGTCCCCGTACGGAATACCCTTGATGATGTCGAGGACGAGACCGCCCCCGGTGCCGGGGGCGGGGTCGCCCTCGACCGCGCCGAAGGCGACATTGCCGTCGATGGAGAACCTGGCGATGCGCACGGGATGCCGTGCCCCTTACTTCCGCTGGTGACTGGAGTCTGACGCTCCAGGCTAACGCGGGAGGCGCGGCCGACCTGCCGGGATTACCGCGCGGCGGGGACCGGGGCGTCCATGAGGGTCGTGCGCCGCGGGTTGGCGGTGCTGGCGGGGAGGTCCGTCGTGTGCTCCGGCTTCGCGCCCTGGGTGAGCTCACCGGCGTCGTCCAGGTGCGCCAGGGTGGTGCGGCGGGGGTTGGCGATGGAGCGGAAGGTCATCGTCGTCTTCATCGGTGGTGTCGGACCTCGGGTCGGGGATGGACAGAGCGGCTGACTATGTAAAGCGTCAGGCTAAACATTCGATTCCCCGCCCATAGCGGTAAGAGGCACCGATCTATATGTGAGTTTGCTCACGGCACCAGGGATAATCCGGACCTTTCGGGCTGCCGGTTGGACCAGTGAAAACGGACATTGCGCACGTGAAGCGCTCATTCCGCTCCTGATCATGGCGACTAGGACACCCCCTGCCCGTAAGCGACTCGTCCACCGAAGTCCGTTTCCTCCCCTAACGGCTTCCACGTACGGTGAGGGCCCGCGCACACTGCGCGACCGGGCCGGAGGTGGGTACCGTCGCCCTTGTTGGAGTTCCGGCACTGTGCTGGAATTCCACGCACCGCCGCGGGAATCAGACCGGCGCGCAGCGGCGCAACGCAGCGCCGAAGCGGCGGCGGGAAGGGGATCTGCGCCGGTCACTCACGACCACCATGGAGCGCGACTCGCGCTCCACGACGCCGACACCGTCCTGTCCGTTCACGCGGAGGGACGCCTGGTCCAGAGGTTGCGACGCTAGTGCAGGGACGTTTCAAGAGGGATGGCATGGGGTCTCCCCCGGCCCGCAAGGGCCGAGGGGAAGCTGCGGCGGAGCAGGAGCCGCGCGGCGGGACCGACCGCGGCTCCTCACCCCAGCGCACCCAGAACCCCGGACAGGCGGCCGCCGGTGACGGCGCCGGCCGTACCGGGCGCGGAAGTGCCGCACCGGGCGGCTCCGAGTCCCCGGCGACCCCGAAGGCCAAGGGTGCCAAGGGCGCCAAGGGCACCCGGGGCAAGAGCGCCGGGCCGAACGACGCCGGCTCCCGAATAGCCCTGCGCAACTGGCGCATCAGCACCCGTCTCGTCTCCCTGCTCGCCCTGCCCGTGGTCGCCGCGACCACGCTGGGTGGACTCCGTATCAACGAGTCCATGAACGACATGGAGCAGCTGGATCACATGCAGCTGCTCACCAAGCTCACCAAAGAGGCGACCGACCTCGCCCAGGCGCTCCAGGAGGAGCGCGACCTGACGGCGGGCCCGCTCGCCAACCGCACCGACGCGGACGGTCCGGTCAGCTCGGACTACAAGATCACCGAGAAGCGGAAGACGGCCGACCTCGCGCAGAAGGCCTTCCTGGACGCCACCGAGGAGATCGGTGACACCCAGGACGACGAGGCCCTGCAGTCGATCCGGTCCAACGTGAACCAGATCGCCACCCAGGTGATCACCCTCGGGGACATCCGCAAGGACGCCTACAAGGACGGCGTGCAGCACTCGCAGACGGTCGAGCGCTACAGCCGGCTGATCGAGTCGCTGCTGAGCCTCTCCCAGGACATGGCCCAGGCGACCAGCAACCCCGACATGATCAAGCGCACGCGTGCGCTGGCGGCGTTCTCGTCCGCCAAGGAGTACGCGTCCATCCAGCGCGCGATCATCGCCGCCGCGCTGCCCAAGAGCGACCGGGAGAAGGGCAACCTCAACCCGAACGACCGCCTCTACGGTCAGGCCGCCCGCAGCAACGAGCGAGCGGCCCTCCAGTCGTTCCAGGCGATCTACTCGTCCTCCGGCGGCGACGCCACGGACCTGCTGGCCCCGCTCAACACCGGCAACCCCAACATCGTCGAGGCCGACAAGTACGCGGACCGCGTGCTGAACGACGCCAGCGGCATGGAGACCCAGCCGCCGCGCGGTTACCTGGACTGGACCGACGAGTACGACTCGAAGATCCAGGCCATGAAGCGCATCGAGTTCCAGCTGCTGGGCGAGATGGACACCAAGGCCCGTGAGCTGCGCCAGGAGGAGCAGCGCGACGCCATCATCAACGGTGCGCTCATCCTGCTCGTCCTCGGCGTCTCGCTGATCGGCGCCTTCGTGGTGGCCCGCTCCATGATCCGCTCGCTGCGCCGCCTCCAGGACACCGCGACCAAGGTGGCCCAGGAGCGCCTGCCCGAGCTGGTCAAGCAGCTGTCCGAGTCCGACCCGCAGGACGTGGACACGTCCGTGGAGTCGGTCGGTGTGCACTCCCGGGACGAGATCGGCCAGGTGGCCGCGGCCTTCGACGACGTGCACCGCGAGGCGGTCCGCCTCGCCGCCGAGCAGGCCCTGCTGCGGGGCAACGTCAACGCGATGTTCACCAACCTCTCGCGCCGCTCCCAGGGTCTGATCCAGCGTCAGCTGTCGCTCATCTCCGAGCTGGAGTCGCGCGAGGCCGACCCGGACCAGCTGTCCTCGCTGTTCAAGCTCGACCACCTCGCCACGCGTATGCGCCGTAACGGTGAGAACCTGCTCGTTCTCGCCGGTGAGGAGCCGGGCCGCCGGTGGACGCGGCCCGTCCCGCTCGTCGACGTGCTCCGCGCCGCCGCGTCCGAGGTGGAGCAGTACGAGCGCATCGAGCTCGCCTCCGTCCCGGCGACCGAGGTCGCGGGCCGCGTCGTCAACGACCTCGTGCACCTCCTCGCCGAGCTGCTGGAGAACGCCACGTCGTTCTCCTCGCCGCAGACCAAGGTGCGCGTCACCGGTCACGCCCTGCCCGACGGGCGCGTGCTCGTCGAGATCCACGACACCGGCATCGGCCTCTCCCCCGAGGACCTCGCCGCGATCAACGAGCGGCTGGCGTCGCCGCCCACCGTGGACGTGTCGGTCTCCCGGCGCATGGGTCTGTTCGTGGTCGGCCGCCTGTCCCTGCGCCACGGCATCCGCATCCAGCTGCGGCCGTCCGACTCGGGCGGTACGACGGCACTGGTCATGCTCCCCGTGGACGTCGCCCAGGGCGGCAAGCTCCCGGGCAAGCCGGGCCAGGGCGGTCCCGGTGGCCCCGGCGGCCCCGGCGGCCAGGGCGCGATGCCCCAGGGTCCGTCCGGCGGCCGGGCGGGTCTGCCCGGCGGCCCGGGTGCGGCCGGTGGCGGCCGTCCCGGACTGGGCGGTGGCCAGGGCGGTCCCGCCGCGGGTCTCGGCGCCGGTGCCGGTGCCGCGCGCGGTCAGGTGGGCGCGGGCTCGGCGGGACGGACGGCGCTGCCGGGTCAGCCCGGTCAGCCCGGGGGTCAGCAGCCGGCGCGACAGGGCCAGCAGGGTCAGCAGGGCAAGCACGGCCGCCCCAGCCAGCCGCAGCAGCACCAGCCGCAGTCCCAGCAGCCGCAGCAGCCGGCCCAGCAGCAGGACCCGCAGCGTCAGGACGCCGGGCTCACGGGCTCCTTCAACGGTGCCGGCACCGCCGCGCCCTCGGGCATCCCGACCCGCTCGGACGTCTGGCAGAACAGCCAGGCGAAGGCCCCGCAGGCAGGCGGCCCCCAGCAGGGCTCCGGCACCCAGCAGCAGGGTCAGCAGGCCGGGCAGCAGCAGGGCCAGCCGTCCGGCCGGCGCCGCCAGCAGCAGCTGCCCGGGTCCGCCGGCGGTCCGCGCGCCGAGCTGCCCGGCGGCTCCCCGCAGCAGCAGTCCCAGCAGGCACGGCAGCCCCAGCAGCCGCAGCCGCAGCGCTCCGCGCGCCCGCAGACCACCAGCTGGGGCAGTGACCAGGCCTCCGTGCCCCCGCAGCAGCGCACCACCCCGCTGGACGCGCCGCGCGGTCACGAGGAGCCCGAGGCCACCGGCCAGTACGCGCTGCCGCCCTCCCCGCAGTCCGGGGACGGCCGCACGCCGCTGTACGACACGCTGGAGACCAACTGGTTCCACGGTGCCGGGCAGCAGGACGGCCGCCAGGCCCAGCCGGGGGGTCACCAGGCCCAGCAGCAGCACCAGCAGCCCCAGCAGCAAGACCGGTTCGCCGCGCTCGACCAGACGGTCCCCGTCCCGGTCGTACCGCAGCAGCCGGCCCAGCAGCAGCGCGCGGCCGCCCGGCCGGACGCGGCCACCACGGCCGCCTGGCGCACGTCCCCCAACGACGAACTGGTGCGCCAGGCCGAGCGGGTCCGCAAGCCCGCGGCCGGCGGCGTCACGACGTCCGGTCTGCCCAAGCGGGTCCCGCGCGCCAACCTGGTGCCGGGCACCGCACAGGAGCAGCCGCACCAGTCCGGTCCGCAGGTCTCGCGCGCGCCCGACGACGTGCGCGGTCGGCTGACCAACCTCCGCCGGGGCATCCAGCAGGGCCGCCAGGCGGGCGGCTCGACGACTGGCAGCTTCAATATCGGCCCCACTCACCCGCAGGAGCGTTAGTTGAGCCCGATGAGCCAGGCGGCGCAGAACCTGAACTGGTTGATCACCAGCTTCGTGGACAACACCCCCGGGGTGTCCCACACCGTGGTGGTCTCGGCCGACGGTCTCCTGCTGGCCATGTCGGAGGGATTCCCCCGCGACCGCGCGGACCAGCTCGCGGCCGTGGCGTCCGGGCTGACCTCGCTGACCGCGGGGGCGTCCCGGATCTTCGAAGGCGGCCCGGTCGCCCAGACCGTGGTGGAGATGGAGCGTGGCTTCCTCTTCATCATGTCGATCTCGGACGGCTCCTCCATGGCGGTGCTCGCGCACCCCGACTGCGACATCGGCCTCGTCGGCTACGAGATGGCGCTGCTGGTCGACCGGGCCGGCAGCGTCCTGACCCCGGACCTCAGAGCCGAGCTCCAGGGCAGCCTGCTCCGTTAGCTCAACCCCGGGGCGGTACGTACTCCCTCCCCCCTCGTGTACGTACCGCCTCTCGTACTTGTTCATTTGTCGGCCGCCCCATCCGGCCCCCCACCGGCCCCGTCACGACGGCACGCAGACCACCTGCTGTCACGACCCGGAGGATCCATGACCCCGCCCACCGCCTCGCACGATCCGTACGGCGCGTCCCTGGACGCCGCGTACGGACACGAAGGCGATCAGCCGCTGGTCCGTCCGTACGCCATGACCGGCGGACGGACGCGGCCGCGCTACCAGCTCGCCATCGAGGCGCTGGTCAGCACGACCGCTGACCCGGCGCACCTGGGAAGCCTGCTCCCCGAGCACCAGCGGATCTGCCACCTGTGCCGTGAGGTGAAGTCGGTGGCGGAGGTTTCGGCGCTGCTGTCGATGCCGCTCGGGGTGGCGCGGATCCTCGTCGCCGACCTGGCGGAGGCGGGCATGGTGGCGATCCACCAGCCGGGTAATGGAGAGGCCGGCGGTACGCCGGACGTGACGCTGCTGGAAAGGGTGCTCAGTGGACTTCGGAAGCTCTAGCGGCGGCGCCGGAGGCGGCGGCCGTTCGACCACCAGCGCGAAGATCGTGGTGGCGGGCGGCTTCGGCGTGGGCAAGACCACGTTCGTCGGTGCCGTCTCGGAGATCAACCCGCTGCGTACCGA